>NZ_JASCOZ010000039.1 GCF_029960115.1 Stenotrophomonas sp. PS02289 | reverse complement strand
CGCCGGCCCGACACAACCTGCCGCGGGCGGGCGCCGCCGCTGACACCCAGGGCGCGGTGGCGGCGCGCGCGGCCGACCAGTGGGACGCGCTGCTGGGCCGCGTGCAGGTGGAAGGCGCGAGCGAAGACCAACGCATCACGCTGTACTCCAATCTGTATCGCCTGTACCTGTACCCCAATTCCGGCGCGGAAAATGCCGGCAGCACCGCCGCGCCCGACTGGCGCTACGCCAGCCAGAACAGCGGATCGGCTGACAACGCGCAGGGCAATGCCATGCGCAGCTTCGCGCCGGTGCGCGATGGCAAGGTGCTGGTCAACAATGGCTTCTGGGACACCTTCCGCACCGTGTGGCCGGCCTATGGCCTGCTCACCCCGGATCATGCCGGTAGCCTCATCGACGGCTTCCTGGAGCAGTACCGCGCCGGTGGCTGGGTCGCGCGATGGTCCTCGCCCGGTTACGCCGACCTGATGGTGGGCACGAGTTCCGATGTCGCCTTTGCCGATGCCTGGGCCAAGGGCGTGGGTGGCTTCGACGCCTCGCTGGCCTATCAAGCCGCGCTGAAGAACGCCACGGTGATGCCGCCGGACCGTCATGTCGGGCGCAAGGGCCTGGCCCACGCCACCTTCGACGGCTACATGAGCATCGACATCGACGGTGGCATGTCGTGGACCATGGAAAGTGCACTCAACGACTTCGGCATCGCGCAGATGGCGCATGGGCTGGCGGCGTCCAGCAAGGACCCTGCACAGCAGCGGCGCTATGCCGACGAAGCCGCGTACTTCGACCATCGCGCCGCCGGCTATGCCACCGTGTTTGACCAAAGCGTCGGCTTCTTCCAGGGACGGAACCGGGCAGGGCAGTGGCGCGTTGCTCCGGCTGAGTACAACCCGAAGGTGTGGGCCAACGACTACACCGAATCCAACGGCTGGACGTTTGCCTTCACCGCACCGCACGATGGCAACGGGTTGTTGGCGTTGTACGGCGGTCGCAAGGCGCTGGCCGGCAAGCTGGACGCCTTCTTCAACACGCCGGAAACCGCCGACGTGAAGCTCTCCGGCCCGCGCGGCTATCTCATCCATGAGATGACCGAGGCCCGCGACGTGCGCATGGGCATGTATGCGCACAGCAACCAGCCTGCGCACCACATTCCGTGGATGTACCTCTACGCGGGGCAGCCGTGGAAGACCCAGCGCATTGTGCGCGACGTGCTCGACCGCCTGTATCTCGGCAGCGAGATCGGGCAGGGCTACCCGGGCGATGAGGACAACGGCGAGATGTCGGCCTGGTATGTACTGGCCGCCATGGGGCTGTATCCACTGCGCATGGGTTCGCCGGATTATGTGATAGGAGCACCGCTGTTCGAGCGCTTCACGCTGGATCTTCCGCAAGGCAAACAGTTGCGCATCCATGCTCGCAACGCGGGGCGCGGGAATCCCTACGTGCAGTCGCTGCGGGTGAACGGCAAAGCCTGGACGAAGACCTGGATTCCGCACCAGGTGCTGGTGCAGGGGGCCACGCTGGAGTTCGTGATGGGGCCGAAGCCCTCCCGCTGGGGCAGTCGTGTTGAAGACGCACCGCCTTCGTTGACGCCCGCCGGGCAGCGACCGACCCCACTGGTGGACGTGATCGATGCTTCTGCCAAGGTCACCGCAACCTCGCTGGCCGCGCCGGATGCGTTGACCGACAACGACGCACGAACCGCCTTGGCCCTGCGGGGAGACCCGATTGAAGTGGCGATCGGGCTGACCACGCCTGCGCAGGCCACCTTCTACACGCTGACCAGCGCCGAGCGACCGATTGCCACGGCCAGCTGGGCGTTGCAGGGCAGTGCAGATGGCGTGCAGTGGCAGACGCTGGACACGCGGCAGAGCGAAGCCTTCGAGTGGGGGCATCAGACGCGACCCTTCCAGATCGCCCAGCCAGGGCGCTTCGCGCACTACCGGCTGCGGATCACCACGCCGGGCCGGGTGGAGTTCGCCGAGTTCGAGCTGTTGCAGCCAACCACGCGATGACGCCCATCGCACGACTGACCTACGTAGAGCCACGCCCTGCGTGGCTTCGACCCACCAAACCCCCGTAGTAACGCGCCATGCGCGTCATCGCGATCCCGACCTGCCCAGCCACGTAGGACGTGGCTCTACAATCAGGGGTTCAAGCCGTCACGCAGAGAACCCATGAAGGTCCAGCGCCCCCTCTATGCCCTCCTGGCCCTGGCCCTTCTGGCCGGCTGCACCACCACCGCTCCGCGCACCGACGAACCGGTCACCCCCAAACCGACCGCCAACCCCTACGCAAAAGCCACCTGGAGCGCGTTACCTCCGGTCACCGACGCCGACCTGCAAGCCGGCTTCGCCGCCTGGCGCAGCGCCTGCACCCGGCTGAAGTCCGACCCCACCTGGGGCCCGGTCTGCGCCGTCGCACCGGCATCCAGCGCCGCTGCCGCCGACATCCGCAACTTTCTCCAGACCCAGCTGGACGTCTACGCCCTGCGTGCCGGTGGCCACAAAGCCGATGGCTTGATCACCGGCTACTACGAACCCGTCTACGCCGGCAGCCTGACCCGCACTGCCACGGCCACCGTGCCGGTGTACGGCGTGCCCACCGACATGGTCAGCGTGCAGCTGGACAGCCTGTACCCCGAATTGAAGGGCAAGCGCCTGCGCGGTCGCGTCGAAGGCCGGGTGCTCAAGCCCTATGACGATGCCGCCACCATCAACGCCAAGGGAGCGAAGGCCCCCGTGCTGGCTTGGCTGACCCACCCGATGGACCTGCAGTTCCTGCAGATCCAGGGCTCCGGCCGCATCCGCCTGGCCGATGGCCGCCAGCTACGCATCGCCTACGCCGACCAGAACGGCCACCCCTACCGCCCCATCGGCCGCTGGCTGGTGGAGCAGGGCGAGCTGAAGAAAGAAGACGTCACCATGGACGCGATCCGCAGCTGGGCCCAGGCCCATCCCGCACGCGTGCCCGAGCTGTTGGCCAGCAACCCCAGCTATGTGTTCTTCACCGAAGGCCCAGCCGGCGACGAAGGCCCGCGCGGCTCACTCAACGTGCCACTGACTGCCGGCTACAGCGTCGCCGTGGACCGCACGGTGGTGCCGCTCGGCAGCCTGCTGTGGCTGTCCACCACCCGCCCGGACGGCAGCCCGGTGGTGCGCCCGGTGGCCGCGCAGGACACCGGCGGTGCCATCGCCGGCGAGGTGCGTGCTGACCTCTACTGGGGCACCGGCGACGCCGCCGGTAAGCTCGCGGGCGATATGAAGCAGAAGGGCAATCTGTGGATGCTGTGGCCGAAGGGCGCGCCGCTGCCTGAAAACCGGTGACCCGTAGAGCCGGGCCCTGCCCGGCTGCACTTCGCACCACCCTTCTCACCTCAAGGACGACCATGACCATCATCCTCACTGCTCTGTTCGTGGTCTTCGTCCTCGAAAAATACCTCCTGCACCGCTGGTCGACCTCGCTCTTCACCCGTGGTATCCCCATCTTCACCGCCCGCATCCCCGCCAACGCAACCTCGCGCGCGCTGCTGTACCCCGATCGCCTTGAACACGACGTCGCCCCGCTGACCACCATCACGCTGGCCTTCCACGCCCTCGCCAAAGACCGCATCGCCTTCCGCGAAGGTTCCGTTATCGGGTTCGCCAACGTCCAGCAACGCTACTACCCGGTAATGCGCGGCCTGATCGAAGTGGACGCACGCCGCAACGAGATCCGCGTGCAGGGACTGTGCAACTGGACGGTACTCGTGCTCCCGCTGGTATTTCTGGTGTTGGCCGTAGTCGGCTCATCCACGACCACCGCCCTCGTCGCCGTGCTGGGCTTCCTGGCAGTGTTCGCCATTGGCTATTTCATCCAGCGCAAGGCCTACCGCAGCGTCGCCGAAGTCATCCGCGCGCAGACCGCCGCCCCATAACCCGTAGGGACGCGCCATGCGCGTCCAGAACCACCCAAGGAACACCGATGAAAATCGTGGCGATCATCATGCTCGCGCTGTTTGCGGTCGAGATGTTCTTGCTGGCCTGCTTCATCTCCGCCTATTACCGCACCGGCATTGTGCTGTTCAAGGAGCGCCTGCTCGCAAACGCGAAAGCGCGCGACCGACTTACGCTCCATACACTGGACGGTGAGCGTCTGGGTCTCCATCGACGTCCGCTTGCCCTCCAGTCACTGGACGAGACCCGCATGGGGTTCCACATAACCCCGCTATTCCCACTTGGCAACTACCACAGCCTATTCCTGATGCGCGGCCGTGTGGACGTGGACGCGCGGCGCGGCGAAGTACGCATCGTCGGTATGTGCAGCTGGACCGAGCCTGCCCTGCTGGTTGCCATGCTGATCCTGTTTGAGGTCAAGTACCTCTTGATCGCTCTGCCGCTTTTCATCCTGATGTACTTCGTGGCCTACTGGATACAGCGCAAGGCCTTCCAGAATGTGGTAAATGCGGTGCGTTGGCAGCTGATGGACCGGGACACGCTGGACCTGACACGTCGAGTCGACGCGCTTCGTACCGATCTACGACCCGATTCCACCAAGGAAGATGCATGCCACTCGTAATCGCCCTCGCCGCCACCATCATCATCGAGTACTACCTGCAGCTCCGCTGGAGCCCCGGCTACTTCGTCACGGGCCTTCGCCTGTTCAACGAACGCATCCCCGCCCCGAAGGCCGCACGCGAGCGCATGGCGCTCAACAGCCTGGAGCGCGATGTCGCACCGCTCACGTGGCTGGATTTCGTGTTCAAGACGCTGCCCGATGGCCGCATCGGCTTCCGCGAGAGCTTCGCGCCCGGGCTCACCGGTCCCATGAAGCGCTACTACCCGGTGATGCGTGGCCTGGTGGAGGTCGATGAGCGACGCAATGAGATCCGGGTGGTCGGCGTGTGCAACTGGAATGTGCTGATCATTCCTTTCATTCTGTTGGCAGCTGTGGTGTTCCGCGCGGGTGCCACGTCGCTGTTGATACTGCCCGTCGTGTTCGTGATCGGCTACTTCATCCAGCGCAAGGCGTACTTCAAGGTGGTGGAAGCCGTAAAGGCGCAGCTGTCCGACGACCTCCGCATCAACGGATTCCCGCAACCGCGCCGCACGGGCTCAATCGACGCGTAGAGCCGGGCTCTGCCCGGCTGCTTTTCCTTCCCGCGTGACGTCCGTCTGTTCGTTGCGTAAAACTTAAAGAACGTCGAATTGTTCGAACGGTTCTATCGGCCCCAAAACACGAATGCTGCCGAGTTACGCATTCTGACCGTGCTCACATTCAACAATCCGAAAGATCTAGTTGTCGGCGTCACCAGCCGGGCCGATTGGGGTGCTCATCTGAGTATGAGCGTGCTTCGCAAGTCTGTTGAGCACGTCTGGGACAAATCGCTCAGCCCACCCTGCGATAAAGCACCACACGAACAAACGGGAAAAATCGCTGTGCATCTTTCCGCAGCCTTGCTGTGTTTCACATGATTCCATGTTTACACTAAGCCATCCCTGGCGCCAGTGCTCCGCAGTGAAGTCCGGAAACATCGTCCCGGACAGCATTTCGGAACGCATCAATAGAAACATGATAAGTCCGAAGAGTGCTCCCAGTAGTGGTGAAAGCCACTGAAGAGTCTTATCCCTATAGAGGCTCAACCAAACCATCAGGGGGTCTCGGCGGGGATCTATCTTCTGGAACCTAATCAATGTGCTGACCGTTGCGCCAACTGACCCGGCTACGAGTGACCCGGCAAACGCGATCGAAGCGTAGCTCGCGAAGGAAGGGCGGATAAGCAGCCCTGCAAACAAGCCGGCGATAAGAATCACAGATGCTACGCTCACAAGTTTCAGCATGTTCCAGCTGATCCTTGACCTTATCTGCTCCACCTTTGGCACTAGGACGTAGCGCCTGTATACACGGTCAAGTAACGCTCTCGCTTCCATCTTGAGAAGGTCGTCTCCGTTGCCGCGCTTGGGCTTAGCGAGCGAAATCTGCCTCATCAAATCTTCGTAATCTGGCTGCGGGAGCATGTCGAACAGACTCTGGCGAAGCGCCTGAATCTTGGCGACAAGCTGCAGGGTCTTCATTCTGTCGAGGAGTCGAATCTCGACGATGTAAGCTTCGGACTGGGTCATAGGCCTGCAACCAACCTTGCCGCTCTCCTCACATCGCAGATGCTCATAAAGTTCAGTGAATACGCTCTTCTCCGGCTTTCCAAGTATGAGATCCACGCAAAGCTTGAAGAAACCTGCGATTCTAGGTAAGAACCAGGGCCTTTGCGGGGCCGATGGGCGCGGCTCATCTTGATCCATGTCCGCTGAGGCTGGGACCGGATCACTTGGAATCTGGGCGCTCATGATCGCGTTCTCCATCGCGTTGGTTGAGACCATCACCGCGGAGCCGCACCCCGCCAGCGCGTTCCTCCATCATCATCAACGTGGTCGGCTGAGACGAGCGGACACGCGGTCTGCGCGCATGTCATTGCCCCACCCAGGCGTCGGATTCTGGATAAGTCCATGCGCTAAAGAGCCGATCATTGCTATCGGCAGTCGTCTTGCGACCGACTCTACCCCCGGGCATATCGCCCGGGGGAGACGCACCGTGCGCGTCTGCGGTTGGTGCCGGGATTCCGGCACCGCGCCCGATCAGGGCGCCAACGCCGACCGGATCGCCCCAGCCAGGTCACTGCGCGTAAACGGCTTGGCCAGAATCGTGCTCTGCCGTCCGATCGCGCCGCTGGCATCTATGTCGCGCGGATACCCGGAGGTGAACAGCACCTTCAACTCCGGCTTGCGCTCCAGCACCCGCTTGGCCAGCTCCCAGCCGGACATGCCCGGCATCACGATGTCCGAGAACAGCAGGTCCACGCTGACATCCGGTCGCTCCAACAGGCGCAGCGCCGAAGCACCGTCATGCGCTTCCAGTACGCGATAGCCAAGCTGACGCAGGGTATCCACGGTGTATGCGCGCACGTCGTCGTTGTCTTCGGCCACCAGCACGGTGGTTTCGGGCTGCGGCTCGTAGCCGCCCAGCGCCGAGGTCTCCACCGGCCGGTCGGTCGGCAAGGTCGCGGTCGAACGCGGGAACAGCAGGGTGATCGACGTGCCTACGCCTTCCACCGAATCCAGCAGCACATGACCGCCGGACTGCTTGGCGAAGCCATACACCATGGAAAGCCCCAGCCCGGTGCCGCGACCGACTTCCTTGGTGGTGAAGAACGGCTCAAACACGCGTGCCATCGTTTCCGCTGACATCCCAGTGCCGCTGTCCTTCACCCGCACCATCGCGTACTGGCCGGGGCGCACGTCGGGATGACGGGTGGCGACATCGTCATCCAGGTGCACGTTGTCCACCTCGATGGTCAGGCGTCCGCCATGCGGCATCGCGTCGCGTGCGTTCACCGCCAGGTTGAGCACGGAGGCCTCCAACTGGCTGGGGTCGATCTCCACGCACCAGATGTCCGGGCTGTTCACCACTTCCAGCTGCACCAGCTCACCCAGAGAGCGCTGCAGCATGTCGCGCATGCCGTCGACCTGGGCATTCAGATCCACCGGCAGGTTCTTCAACGGTTGCCGGCGCGAGAATGCGAGCAGGCGCTGGGTTACGTTGGCGGCGCGCATCACGCCCTTCAGCGCATTGTCCAACGCGCGCGAAGAGCCTTCGGCCACGTCGCCCAGACGCTCGGTGAGCATCTTGGCGTACTCCACGTTGCCGGCCACCACAGTCAGAATGTTGTTGAAGTCGTGCGCAATGCCGCCGGTCAGCTGGCCCACCGCCTCGATCTTCTGACTCTGTCGCAGCGCGGCTTCGGCTTGCCGGCGCGCGGTAGTTTCCGATGCCTCCGACACCACGGCGGTGATGTGTCCCTGATGGTCCTGCAGCGGCCGGAACGAGAACTCGAAATTGCGCTTGCCGGTCGGCAGACGCAGCTCCAGCTCATGCCGCGAGGCCTTGCCCGCAGCAGCCTGCAACACGGCCTCGCACACGATGCCGGGTGCGCCGTCGGTACCGGCGAACCAGGCCGATTCGCAGAACAGCTGCCCACGCACTTCCGGCTTGGTCGCCAGGATGGCCGACAGCGACGCCGAGTTGGTGTCGATGATGTGACCGTCAGTGCTCAACAGCGTCTGGTGCTGGAAGCTGGACTCAAACAGCGCCTGCAGGCGGCTGTCGCTCTGGTGCAGCGCAGACGTGCGCTCGTCCACCTGGCGTTCCAGCGCCGCATTGTTGGCCCGAAGGGCGGCTTGCGCCTGCTTCAGCTCGGTGATGTCGCGGGCCATGGCGTAGTAGCCCAGAACCTCGCCGCTCTCGCTGATCTCCGGTACCAGGTCCACCTGCGCATGGCGGGTGGTGCCGCCGCGCTTGGGCATGCTGGTCTCAAAACTCACCCGCTCGCCCTGCAGCGCCCGGTCCAGATACGGCTGCACGTCTTCCATGCTCGGCTGGCCGATCATGTCGCCGGCGCGCTTGCCGATCACCGTCTCTGGCGCATGGCCATACCAGTCCTGATACGCCTGGTTGACGAACTGGTAGCGGTGGTCGCGATCCAGGTGCGAAATCAGTGCCGGCAGCGAATCGGTGATCAGCTTCAGGCGCTGCTCCACCCGCGCCAGCTTTTGGCGTTCTTCACTTTCGGCAATCGCACGCACCACTGCATCGGGCAGGCGCTGCAGACGCGACTTCACCACGTAATCGCGTGCGCCGCGCTTGAGCGCCTGCACCGCCAGCTCTTCGGTCAGCGTGCCCGAAACGAAGATGAAAGGCGTCAGCGGGGCCAGCTCGCAGGCGAGGGTGAGCGCCGCATCGCCGTCAAAACCCGGCAGCACGTGGTCGGCCAGAATCACATCGAAGCCGCCCTGAAGCAGCGCTTCGCGCATGCCGTCATGCGACCAGGTGCGTTCAACGTTGAACGACACGCCCGCGCGCTCCAGCTGCGCGGTAATCAGTTCCGCATCCAGTGCGCTGTCTTCGACCATCAGGATCCGGATGGTCCGGGCGACTGCACCTTCAGCCATCTTTGCGGGTCTTTGAGCCATAGCGGGTGCCCTGCGGGGGCGGCTGGTTGGTGATGCCCCAGAACATGCCCAGCCCCTGGATCGCCTCCAGGAACTCGGTGAAATCCACCGGCTTCACTACAAACGCATTGACGCCCAGTTCGTAGCTGCGCACCAGGTCACTCTCTTCGCGCGAAGAGGTCAGCATCACCACCGGCGTACTGCTCAGCGCGGCGTCGTTGCGGATCTCCTGCAGCACTTCCAGCCCGTTGAGCTTGGGCAGCTTCAGGTCCAGCAGCACCACCACCGGGCCACCGTGATTGTGGCCGTCGTACTTGCCCTCACCGCGCAGGTACTGCAGCGCTTCCACGCCGTCACGCACATGCGTGACCTCGTTCAGCAGCTGGCAGCGGGCCAGCGCGGCCATGGTCAGTTCGGCGTCGTTGGGGTTGTCCTCAACAAGCAGAATTGGCCGAAGGTCTTTCATGCGGGGTCTCCATGCTGCAGGGGAATCGTAAAGAAGATCGTTGCGCCCGCACCCACCTCGCCCTGGGCCCAGACGCGGCCGCCGTGGCGGGTAATGATGCGGTGTACGTTGGCCAGGCCAATGCCCGTGCCCTCGAATTCGTCGGCGTGGTGCAGGCGCTGGAACACGCCGAACAGCTTGTCCACATAGCGCATGTCGAAGCCGCAGCCGTTGTCCTTCACGAAGAACACGTCTTCGGTGTCGGTGCGCTCATGCCCGATCTCGATGGCCGGGGCAGGGGTGTCGCGGGTGAACTTGATCGCGTTGGACAGCAGGTTCTGCCACACCAGCCGCAGCATGCCCGGGTCGGCTTCGACCTTGGGCAGGGGCGCGACGGTCCACTGGATGGTGCGGCCTTCGGCTTCCATCTCCAATGTGCGGCGTACATCTTCCACCAACGTGCCCATCTCCATGTAGATCTGGCCCATGGTTGACCGGCCCATCTGCGAGAAGCTGAGCAGGTCATCTACCAGACGACCTGCTGATTTTGCCGACTCGACGATGGTGTCGACGAATCGCTTTTCTGAACTATTCAGCTTTTCCTCGGCCGACGACCACAGCAGCTCCGAATAGCCGACGATGTGGCGGAATGGTGCCCGCAGGTCGTGGCTGACCGAATACGAGAACGCCTCCAGCTCTTTGTTGCTGCGCACCAGCTGCTCGTTCAAGGCCGCCATCTCTTCGGCCTTGCGCAGCACGATGTCCACGATGGCCGTGCGGAGTTCCAGCGCCGCATCCACGTCCACCTCATCCCACGGCAGCGATTGTTGCTGCACGGTTTCCTTCCAGCCTTCAAAGGACTCGCGTGGCGACAGCGGCCCGGTCACTTCCTTGCGCGGATCACCGCCCCAGCGCACCGTGCGTACCACCTCCGGTCGGAACCAGATGACAAAGCTGTCGTGCACCTGCGAAATGGAGATGGCCAGCACGCCACTGGCCACGTCACTGAAGGCAGCCGCCTCTTTCCAGCGTGCGGCGAGCGAGTCGGTGTGGAACAGGTCGCCCTCGTGCGGCTGCACCGCAAGCCATTGCACCAGCGACATCACCTGCGCCTTGGTCGGGCAGTCGCCATGCAGCAGGCAAGCCCCGCGGTGCACGATGGCCGCGCCGCTGGACTGGGTGAGGGCCAGCAGGCTGTTCGCATCGCGGCCCAGCGCGCTCATGAAGTCGGTATCGCCGGCCATCTGGCCCAGCAGGCGCACCTGGATTGCCCGGCGGGCGATGCGCTGTTCCACGCTGAGCGCGCGTTCCTTCAGCGAGATCTGCAGCGACAGGATCTGGCCGATGAACTCGCAGGCCGTGCGCACGTGGTACGGCACCCGCATCGGCTGCTGGTTATGGCAGGAGATCAGCCCCCACAGCTCGCCCTCGCGCAGCAGCGAGACCGACATCGACGCGCCGGTGCCCATGTTGCGCATGTACTGCAGGTGCACCGGCGAGACGCTGCGCAGCATCACCGGGCTCAGGTCGGTGGGTGCCGCCTCGGCGCGCTCGGGCGAGCGCAGCAGCGGCACCGGTTCGTAGCTGTTGTCGGCGATCAGCCGCACCCGGTTCTGGCGATACAGGGCGCGGGCCTGGGCCGGAATGTCCGATTCCGGGAAGCGCAGGTCCATATAGGACGGCAGCACCTCGTTGCGGTGCTCGGCCACCACCTTGCCGTTCCACTCCTTGTCGAACTGGTAAACCAGGGTGCGGTCGAAGCCGGTGAGCTCGCAGATCAGCTCGGCCGCAAGCTGGCATAACTCCGTGGTGGTGCCCAGCCGCTCGATCGCGCCCATGAACTGGCGGATCTGCGGGTAGAGGTCTTCCAGCGAGCCCGGCTCACCCGGCACGGACTGCTCCAGCTCCACCATCAAGGTGTCGCCGACCCGGTGGCCCAGCACCTGATGGGTGCAGCCGCCGGCAATGGCGTGCGCCCCCAGGAAGCGGGTGGTGTCCGGAGCCAGCTCAGCCAGTGCGGCGCGGCAGCCGGCCAGGGCCCCGCCCAGCACGGCTTCCACCGGCTGGCCCAGCGGGTCGCCATGGGCTTCCAGCACGGCCGGCTGGGAGATGGCGCGTTCGATCACCACCAGCGAAGCGGGGTCCAGCACCAGCAGCATGCCGTAGGGCTGGATAGCCCCCGGGGTCCGAATGGGTTCGCGCGCGCACGCGGAAAGGTCCAAGGCGCTCTCGCTGGGGATTCCGTTCGACATGCCTAAAGCCACAGCCACAAAGGCTATAGCTTGGCATAGATGGGTGCCTGTTCATGTGTACGCCGACCTGATCTCCCCGCACTCCGGTCCAATCGCGACGCCCCCACACCCCGCCCGCACCAACTGCCAACCTGGTCACACATGGCGCAACCACCTCGCCAAACCGTGTCCGCCACGACAACGACTGTCGTTACATGCCCATTATTCGTCGCGCCCGCCAACCGGCCCCTATCATCCAAACCAAGCCGCAACCTCCTGCGTATCCATCTGATGCAGGGTGTGCACTCGGAGCTTGAAATCTCCTCAACACACAACAAACGAAGTGCCCCCGCGTCGGGAGGGTGATGGAATAAAACACCCTCGTGGGAATACGTCACGTCGCGTTTTGTTGTGTGTTAAGCGAATTTCAACCTCCCGACTCCCTCGCCATACCGGCGAGGGAGCACACTTCGAGTGAGGTTGCCCATGCGTAAATCAATCATCGAACAACTGACCCTCAGGCACTCCGGCTGCAGCTGGCACCAGCCGAAGAAGGTGCGGGTCACCAGAATGCGAATTCCCGCACAGGGGTACAAGGAAGGCGTCGACGTGCCGGCAGTGATGCTGCAGGGCATGTGGCTGTACGGCTGGGAGTTCGAGTCCGGTGGTTGGGTGACGGTCTCGGCCTCGCGGGGGAAGCTTGTGCTGGAGGTGGATCACGAGGCCCGGCGGAAGGCGGCGTGGTTCCGGAAGTATGGGTCTATGAAGGGGTGGAAGCGTCGGCGGCGGGGGGTGTGGGGCACCATTCTGGCCGTTGTGCGCTGGTGGCGAAAGTAGCTGAAGTACGAGCCCAGGCTGGGCGAGAGCCATCAGCCCAGCCAATACATCGGACCGCCGCAAGTCGAGATAAGGCAACGCTGCCTCCAATCTTTAGGCTCACACGCATCGACGGCAGTCCCCTTCAAACAAGGGAATGATCATTCACTGCGCTCAAGCACCTTTGCCAAGCGACGACACTGACGCCTCACTTCTTCGGAGGATGTATAGCCGCCATCGTGAATCAAAACCCCTACCCCAAGTAGCATCCACGCGGTCCAGTGACTTAGGGTTGCAACATCGCCGAACTCAACTTGATCGTGTCTCGCTTCATGCACGGCATTGCAGCGAAGCTCATAAAGCTCCGCCAAGCGAGCGACTAGACGGCGATACTGATCGGGAGGCTCATGCTTTACGCAAGCAACTAGAACAATGGCGACTCCCTCGGTCAATGCCTTAGTAATCCCAGTCTTTTCTCCGGAGAAGATGGCCTCAGCGCAGCTCCAGTACTTCACCAGCTGCATCACACGAGATGTGTCTCGTTGTGCGTCTGAGAACCAGAACAAGCCCCTGATCAACGCCGACTCCAGTTCGGATAGTTCCTCCTGGTTTGGAAGGCCAAGTATGTGGGACACATAAGCTGCTTCCCGCAGGTAGGCAGCGAACTCAGCGTCTATCCGAAAACTCTGATGATCCATTACGGCGCGCGTCAACAGTACGTCGGGCTTATCGCTGTGCCACGAAATGCTGCGTCGAGGGGCGCGTATGCCTGCCGGGTCAGCTTCCGTAGTAATGCGAAATGGACTGGCACCTTGCTTGAAAGAGGCGGCTGCGACCACGGCGAGAACACCAGTGGCGACATCCGTCCGGAACTTGAACTCCCTTCGCGCGTACGATTCGGAACCGAACACCGAGCCGACTAAGCACGGTCCGCATCCTATCATCTCCTCAATTGACGATGTGCCCGCCAGCTTCGCACCTCGACCCTCAAGGCGAAGTTCTGTCGGGGTCTCCAGTGAAAGGCATCCCAAGTCAATCGATTCAATTCCATTCAACTCGACGCCATGAACCGGAACGACATACCAGAAGTCCTTTCGCATAAGTTCCAGTTTTTGCACAACCAAATCCACCAATCGCTGGCCTCCGTTCAAACGTTCGCCGTTTGACAGGCAGTTCTGAACGATGGCTCGGAAAGCATTGACGGAATCGTGCGGTTCTGTGTGCTCTACCAAATGCGAGCATCTCAGTATCTGGCAAACTGACTGAAAGGATTCGAATCCACTCTCCGAAAGGAACGCAGATCGGCCACCAGGAAGCTGAAACTCGCGCAACAGGCGATCCTGTCCAATTCGGCGAGCGTTTTCTATCGAATAGTCAATGAGGCCTCTGCGCGCGAAAATTGTGTTCAAAAGGAAGGTGAGCTTCCTGACTTGCTTGGAGTCGACTGGCATGAGCACTGAAAAAAGGTGAATGACAAGAGAAATTCACTGCTATCGGATCCACACAGACAAGAAATTGCGTTTGTGCGGATCCCCTTCTTGCTGTCATGATGCTACGCAGTAGGCGCGAAAAGCAGTACTGAAACGGCAACGATCAAGGGCTGGCGAGTACGCGAAGATCGACGTCTGCGATGTCGCGCAGATACATGTAACTGGTTCCCAGAACCGTCATCACGCTGTCCGTAACCGCACTTGCAGAGAAGGCAGGTTGGACTATGAAAAAGCCCATCCGAACTTCAACGTCACGTGACTTATGCCTCAGAAGGTCAATATGATCTGGCGTTCCCTTGAGAAGGCGTTGGGTGCCACTAGTGATTCCTGCACTGTACCTATCCATCAAGCGCTGGAACAGCGTCGGGGCCTTATGCAGCCACTTGGCGGACCTGCTGGCCTGTCCTGCCACCACATAAGCATCATCTACACGAGCACCCGGTCTCTGGCCGCTGCCGCAGTACTTGCAGTGATAAAGATCTATTACTATATGATCGGGCATTTCACGAACTGCCACTAAGTCAGCAATCTCGCCGGCACCGTCGTCATTGAATATGATGTCATATCCATCGCATATCTTCTGGAATGTGAACCCTTGAACGGAATCGAAGTCAAGTGGATGAGACATCGATTCCTTGTGGATGTTTGTGCTGCCCCAATCCCACGTTGATAGTAATGAGTGGGGAAGCAGGACGCTAAGCGATGCATGGCTAAAGTAGCGGTAGTCGCCAACGATGATGGATCCGTCCGACTGCAGCATTCGCATGCGCTCGCGATCAAGATAGTCGCTGAGTAGATGTTCACTAGTACCCGTTCGCAACGTGATCCGACCACTTGAATAATGGTATCCATCCGAATCAAGGTGGACACGGATGGTGGTCAGCAAACTTTCCTCCCCGTGTGGGGAAACGGAAGAAAGCGCAATAGCGAGTGTGTCGTCAGATTCCTTTACCGGTGTTCCGAGCCTCGTGTCCAGTAAGGACCATGAAGCTCCGTCGAGAGTTACGGAGCAGCGGCCCTCTGTTTCGATGCCGATAGCGTCTGGCCAGTCGACAAAGAAAATTCCGTCAGGCCATGCGCCGACTATCTTCTCTGCGCGCATGACATTGCGAAGAATTGAAGCCGTGTCGATGGTGGGGTCGTTGATCTTCGCGGCAACGACGTCACACCAATCAACCCATTCATTGATGGTACCGGAGTCCATTTTCCACAGCTTTCCTTTGGCAGAACATCCCGCGGTCGTGCCCTCTCCGTTAGCATAGCCAGTGCCAAAGATGTTGGATTTGATGACGCGTCCATTCTCGAGATCGCCAATTACACGATTAACATCCTGGCCAACGTGCATAGTAAATCGGACGTCACGGCCCGACCGTGTAAGGCCCACATTCTGAAGTCTAAGCCGGTTGATTCCCGACATAACCCTAAACACGTCGTCCCCGTTGATGCGGCGGGCGGATGGTGCGATCAGAGATTGGAATCGAGCGGTCTGTCTTTCGTCTCCCGTACTCGAGATAAAGAGCGTAGAGTCGGTCTCGCGGAAGTAAGCGAGGTACAAGTTCCATCTCGAAGAAGATATGGAGTCGCTCTTGGCCCATTCTACAGGGGAGGTCTGATGGGAAACGACCATCACAATCGCGCGGTCGTCGCTTGTAGAAAATAGCTCAACTACTTCGGCCGACGTCCCGAGATTCCTGGCTTCATTTGGATGCCAGTTGGATCGAGCGAGGCGGTACGCTAGGCAGCTGGTGTTTGGAGAAGGATTAAGCGCTGCGATCTTTGCGCCGTCTGTTTCCCCTTCAAAGCGTGCCTCAAATTCCTGGCGTTGCAGTTCCTTTCCGATGCGTTCGCCACTAACCTCTCGAATGATCAGACTCCAATCTGAATTTTCCTCATACAGGCGCCTCATCGGGCTGTCGCTTCGCTGATTGGCAACATTGGCTACAAATTTTGCTGTCCCGAGTCGTGAATCAGTCCTAGTCAAGCGTCCAATGAACTGGAGTGTCACCGCTGGGCTTTGATGCTTATCGTGAATGGCCGCAATCTTTAGCTCAGGGAGATCAAAGCCTTCGCCGAACATGTCGACGCAGACTACGATTCGGCTGCTTCGATTATGAATTCGATTAAGATCTCGCTCCTTGGTCGTCTGGTTCCTGCTATGGATGATGACGGGTTCGAACTGAATCCCAATGTCACGGTAAATATTGAAAACGCGCTTTGCACCAGCGATAGTTGCACATCGAGCGATGAGGATGTGGTCAAAGCCTGCTTCTATGTCGCCAGACAGCAGCTCAACGGCCTTCAGTGCGATAGTTCTATCAATGGCAGTGGTCACATACTCCCTTACAGGGAAGAACTCGATCTTCTGAAAGTAGTTGTCAACTTGTGCCTGGCTTAAACTATAGTTGAAGATGATCTTTCCATTGAGTCGCTTCTGATCTTCCCGGAAGGGGGTGGCGGTGAAGTGAATTGCAGGCTTGGAACCGAACGCATTTCGAATCCGTCCCCAAGTCGCAGCTGCCACGTGATGAGCTTCATCAAATACGAGGTGGCTAAAATGAGCTGCGAAATCTCTGAGCTCGTCGTTAGTCAAGCGCGCAAGCGCAGATGGAGTTGCGATAGCGACGTTGCTAGATGTGATCGACTGCGACTCAAGCGCGGAGTCGCGTCCGTCTATGCAATGGACGACTGGTGACAGTACTTGATCCGTAATTGCATGTATGTCCCTTAGGCGTTGCAAACTTGCCAGTCGACCGCCGATTTGGGTGCGCAGAGCGTCTGTAGGTACGATCAACAGTGTTCTTCGGAATCGGCCCGCCAACATGGTTGCAAAGATTGTGTCTGTCTTGCCTGTGCCAGTGGGCATGACAACAACTGCGGGTACTTCTGGCTCGGAGTCAAGATGGGAGAGGACAGCGAAAGCGGCAGCGCGTTGAGGCTTTCTGAATCCAGGCGATTCATTTCCTAGCCCAGTGGCCGCGAAGCTCAACGTATGATTCGCCCAACTTCGGTAAACTGGGTTTTCACGATAGAAGCCGACGTCGACGTCCATTAACTTCTCCTGTAATTGCACCCTATCGGATGCTGCGACATTAATCCTTAACGGAGCGGCAGTTTCGGAAGTCGATTTTGCCACCTTGTACTGGAATTGGAATAGGAGAAATCTGACCCGGCGCGCCGCCCTTTGCGTTTCGGGCTTCCTTCCTGGCGGTCACATCACGAAGCGGGGCAACTCGTAGTCGGAGTCATATCGGGATGCGTTCTCCCCGTGCCTTTTCTTGGTTGCGGAGGGCGTCGGGCAAATCCTTCGGTCGTTCGACTATCTGATACCAAGTCGGCGGATGCCCAGCACGTTTTTTCTTGGCTTTGGTGGCCAAGGCGACGGTCGCGGTCGTTTGTACTTGGCGATGGCGCAAGCTGGATTGTCGAGATTGAAGTAGGTGCTGTGATCTGGAGCGAGCTCAGCGGCGCTACAGTCCGAGTTTGCTTCGAGTCGTGTGCAGTGGCACCTGCGTAGCAACTGAACCCGGAGCTCTCACCGAACTTCAGTACTCATCGCACCAGCAGTCCGAACGCACCACCCATCAATCTGACACCCTTGGCCTCAAAGGCGGAGGTGGTGCTGGAGAAGGAGGCGGCCGCTTGTAGCCAATCTGGCTACGAGCAGGGTTGTCAGGATTTGAGCCCCTGGAGTCGCCTGGGATGATGGGGCGTGGTTGGCTTGGTTTCTTGTCGTTGGTCATGTGTTGCTCACTCTTTCATGAATTCTACGGACTCAATCTCGCTCGCGGGAACGACCACGGTCTCGGTCTGGCGCAGTTCCACGTAGCCATCTCCTTTAATCCACGCCGGCTCCTGAAGCACGAAATGTCCTGCGTGGGGGCTGCGGGGCCATTCTTTAGGCCACCCTTGTAGACGACGACCGTCCTTGAAGTTCAGTGTGACCTGGGCCTGTATCGTTGCAAAAGCGGTGAACCATTCTGAAGGATGGGACCTACGGAGGGTCAGCCGGCCATACTTCCTCAACCATCTGTGTGGAACGTCCTTGTTTGCGCACACAGTAGCAGCGGATCCGGCCACGAGCGCGACTGCCAAAGATGCGACCAACTTGGCGTCATCGCTCCACGGCAGGATGGCGAAGTACTCACCGGTCCAGAGAAGTGCCCATTTCAGAACCGGCACCAGGGCCTGCACAACGAACGTGTAGATCAGTACCTCGACAACGCGCTCAAACTTTTCGGGTCTCGGATGAGACGTCAGGCCGTAGAACACCCATGCGGCAACGAAACCGGGAAGCAGGAACACCAGCAGGGAGATGACCCCCGCAGACAGTTCTGGGATTCCTTCCATTGAAGTACGCGCTCCATGTTGTTGGCTGCCCCGAGTGTAGGAATTGAGGCGCGGCACATCCTTGGTCACAAGGCGATGGCTGCCACACGTATACGTTGCAAGGCCTCGGCCGCACTTCAGCGAGTCAAGGCTCTGACGTGAGCAGCCTGAATGGCGCTGGAGCATCCCGAGGCTGACGCGCATGGCGCGTCACTACGACGGCCGCAGAGACCGGATTTCCTACCTATTCACCCACCATTTCACAATTTCACACTCCTTCCACGTCGCCGGATTTCAACTGAATGCTGGGGAGAGCGCCTGCGGAAAACACGGCTATATTCCAGTCACCCCCGATGAAGGAGAACCACCCCATGTTCCTGACCAAGCAGAACCTCAAGACCGCCAGCAAGCTGGGCGTTGCCCTCGTTGTCACCGCCGGCCTCAGCGCCTGCGCCACCTACAAGGACGAGTTCGCCACGATCAACTCGCGCCTCGACAACTTGGACACCAAGGTCCAGGGTGCAGCGCAGAGCGCAGAGTCGGCCAACCAGTCCGCGCAGCAGGCCAACCAGCGTCTGGACGCCATCGAAGGTCGCGTGCAGCGACTCGAGAGCGCACCCCGCCGTACGCCGCGCGGTTGATCCCTCCTCCACACTTGTGAGGGATTTCTGAATAGGGACCAGTGGCCGTTGCTGGCCACTGGTCCCTTTTGATCCAGCAGTCTTCAGTTGAACGAGTAGTCTTATCCCCATGTACGCACACCCCGCACGTCGAGTCCTCAGTGGCGCACTGCTCCTGGCACTGGCCTTCGCCGGCACCGGCATGGCCCACGCCAAAGATGCGGTCGCCGAACCGGTGCCCGCGCCGACGCCGTCCAATGACGAGCTGCCGAAAGACCAGCCCGTGTCCGACACGGTGATCGAGCTCGCCGGCTGGGTGGTGGCTACCAAGGACACGCAGGGCTACCCCTTCGCGATCATGGACAAGGCGGCCGCCCAGATTCTGGTGTTCGACGGCAAGGGCAAGCTGCGCGGTGCCGCACCGGGGCTGTTCGGCTCGGCCAAGGGTGACCACGTGGCACCGGGCATCACCGGCATCGCCTTGAGCGCAATTCCTGGCCGCGACCGCACCACGCCGGCCGGTCGTTTCATCGGTGGCTACGGCCCCTCCAGCGACGCCGGCGAAGTGCTGTGGGTCGACTACGATTCGGCGATCTCGCTGCATCCGATCCCCCCGGGCAGCAAGACCGAGAAGCGCGCAGAGCGCCTGGCCACGCCCACCCCGGACGACAACCGCATTTCCCACGGCTGCATCAACGTCTCGCCGACGTTCTATGAGGCCGTCATCCAGCCCACCTTCAAGAAGGGCGGCGTGTTCTACGTGCTGCCGGACAAGGATTCGCTGGAAAAGACCTTCCCGGAGTTCGCGGCCAGCCGCACTGGGAAGCAGGCTGAGGGCGGTGAGGGCGAGCGGCACGCGAGTAAGTGACGGCAGAGTGTCTCCTTCTTCATCGCTCGCATGAGAATGGCCTTATGCGACAACGGGTTGGAAGAAGTTAGCAGGATTTGGCTAGGCTTAGCAGGTCGCTGAAATACCTGCTAAGGAGCTGCCGTGTCCCTCCAGACCACGCTGCCGTACTTCGCCCGACGGGACCTGCTCGAGAGCGTCACCCGGCTGTTGCTCTCTGGCGCGAACGTCACCCTGTTCGCGCCCCGCCGGCATGGCAAGACCTCCTTTGTCCGCTATGACTTGCTGCCGGCACTGCACGAAGCAGGGTGGTTCGCCGCGCGCGTCGATCTCTGGAGAAATCGAGACAATCCCGAGCTCGGGCTGGTGGAAGGGTTGGAGGCCGTTGCCTACGCAGCGCCCCCACGCGGTTCGCTGTTGCGCCCATTGAACCTGTCGTCCCTGCGGGCCACGTTCAAAGTGCCTGGGGTGGACATCCAGGGGGACTGGGCACCGGCAACCGGGCCGACACCGCACCCGGAGGCCAGCCTTGAGAACCGTCTTGCCAACGCGCTGCACCTCATCGCCGGCCGTGGAACCCACGCGTTGATCGCGCTGGACGAATTCCAGGCGCTGGCAGGCAAAGGCTCCGACAACTTCGTCGCGGCGTTCCGGACCGCCCTCCAGGACGTGGAAGGGCGGCTGAGTGTGTTCTTCACCGGCTCGTCCCGTGATGGACTGATGCGACTGTTCAATCGTGCAAAAGCACCGCTGTTCAGGTCGGCAGAATCGTTGACCTTGCCCAACCTTGGCGACAGCTTCGTGGATTCTCGTGCGGACTACCTGGAAGCGGTTGCCGGCATCGAGGTGGATCGCAACGCGCTGAAGTTGTTCTTCCCACGCCTCTGCTACACCCCGCTGTTCCTGAATGAAATCGTGCGGATCCTGCTGGTAAGAGGCAGCAATGACCTGAGCGCTGCCGTGCAGGAGTGGTACAGGGCCAAGTTTGATGATGAGTACGCCGACTGGTTCACGGCTCTGCAGGACGTCGAGTCCGCGGTGATGGTCTGGCTTGCCACCAGCGGGCAGAAATCGGTGTACACCGAGGAAGCAAGGGGGGCGATGCGGCAATACATGGAAGTGACGGCTGCGCCGACCACGTCGCGCGTACAGACCGCCATCCGGCGGCTGACCGGAGAACAAGCCCTTGAACCGACCGGAGTCAACGGGGAGTACGAGATAGCAGATCAGGGTCTGCAGATAGTGCTGAGCAACGCTGTGAACCAGGACTTATTCAGAGCGAGCGGGAGCCGCCGCGCCGCCTGAGCCCACAGCCACGCCCTGCGCGGTCAACTGCTTCACTCGCTATATTGCCCCTTGACCAAGCAACGGGGGGCAACAAGAATGCAGGCCAAGCCCGAGTTCGAGATAGGGCAGCGCGTCAAGGTCGTCGTGGGGGAGGGGAACCGGACCCCGCGAGTGGGTACCGTTCATGGTGTCATCTGGCATCACAAGGACGCTCGCTACAACTATTATCTTGAGGTGAGAGGCAGGAAGGTATCGAAGCGGTACCTGGCTGCCGATCTGCTTGCAGACGAGCTATGAGATACCCATGGCAGGCCAAGACATCAGTAGTCCGGAAACCCGTGAGCAAATGCTCCGCAGCATTCGGCCGGAGAACGCCAAGACTCATCACCCGCTCTTGAGGGAGATATTTCGGGCAGAGGTCGCCTACCGCACCGCGGACGAAGACCAGGAGTTCTTCGAGAACATCTATTGGTGCGCCTATCTCCTGTTCCACGTTGGCGACCCGGCCGATACCAGCGCCATGTGGCAGGCCAAGCACCTGAACATGGATGTGGGTTGCGGCTTCGACGTCGAGAACATGGTGGGCGCGGGTGTCGAGGAAACAATTGCGTACCTGCGAAGCAAAAATCTCCACCAACTGGCCGATAACATCGCTTCTTACTTCTCCGAAAACTCGGAGCAGGAAATAGCCGCGTGGTCGCAGGGACGATACAAGTACTTCTACGCCGATCAATCGTAAACGCTGTTGACGGTCAAGGACTGCGGCGAGCGCTGATTCTCGCCCGTTAGCGCCGCACGGTGTGAGTAGATAGCAGTCTGACTCAATACAACTTGGAGACTACGTTGGCGTACTCAATCCCCGAACACAACGTCATTGAATATCCGCCAGAGGCGCTTAAGTCCTTCGAGGGCTACGGATATGAGTGGATCGACAACCTGCACTTCCTGGAAGATCCATCCCGGTTCATCGACGGTGATCCCGCGCGGTATGTAGCCATAGCCAAAGCACAGTTCCGGAAGCTTGGTTGGCACGGCGACGGTGACATCCAGCTGCTGTGGCTTCCTTCATTCGTGTTCCCCTTTCAACCGCACATCCCCCCGGAAGGCGTGATTCTTTGGCACGTCAAGCAGCAGAGTGACGGCATTTCATACCTTCTCTCCCCCATTGAGCTGCCATTTGAGGAGTTCACATCGCGGTTTGGGCTCGAAGATCAAGTGGAAGGTTGAAGGCAGGAATGTCGCGTCAATCACTCAGCGATGATCCCATCTGCAGCACAATGCACTTCGGCTACAAGGCCCACTCCCCCACATGAAGCCTTGAGGAGATCGAGCCCATGAAGCCACGGGTGCCCGTACTGCTTTCCGCAATGATTGGCATGGCTCTGAGTCTACCAACGCATGCCAAAGACATCCTGATCCAGAACGGCTACATCATGACCATGGATCCGTCGCTCGGAGACGTCGAGGCTGGCGACGTCCACGTGCGTGACGGGAAAATCGTGGCGATTGGCAGGAATCTCAACGCGGAAGGTGCCGAGCGCATCTCCGCGCAGGGTGCCATCGTGCTCCCCGGTTTCGTGGACACCCACTCACATCTTTACGTCACCACACTGCGTGGTCAGTTCCGCAACGCCGAGGGACAGTTCTTTCCGGTCAGCTCGGCGTTGGCTGCGAAGATGACCCCGGACGACGTGCACACCGCGATGTACACGGGCGCGCTGGAGCTGCTCGACGGCGGCATCACCAGCACGGCCGACTTCTTCGACAACGTACTCACCCCTGCACACGGTGAAGCGGGCCTGCGCGCGCTGGAGGATTCAGGTATCCGCGCGACGATGTATTACGGTGGCCCGGACAAGACCACCAAGCAGCGCATCGACCTTGAGCAGCTACGCGCGTTGGCGAAACAGCAGAATGATGCGACTCCCACGTCGCGCGTGCGCATAGGTCTCGCCTGGCGTCTGCCACGCGACCGCAAAAGCACAGCCAACTGGGCCATGCGCCAGCAGGAATTCGATACCGCGCAAGGCCTGGGCTTGCCGGTCCAGGTGCACGTCAGCGGCGAACCGGAACCAATGTTCGACGCACTCATCAAGCGCAACTACCTGTCGCCCACGATGACGGTGGTACACGCCACCGATGCCCGTCCGGACCAACTGGCGGCGTTGGAAGCGGCAGGGGCGGGTTTGGCGCTGACGCCCATCAGTGAGCACCGGGTCGGCTATGGGTTGACGCAACTCAAGCACTTCGCCGCGGTCAGTCGGCAGGGTCTGGGCATCGATGGCAACAGTCTGGCCGGAAGCGCTGACATGTTTGCCAGCATGCGACTGGTCGCGCTGACCTGGAGCGGTGCCGATCGTGATGAAAAAGCACCATCACCGCGCGAGCTGCTGGCGCTGGCAACGCGCCGCGCAGCCGAAGCGATCGGCATGGGCGATCAGGTCGGCAGCCTGAGCGTTGGAAAGCGAGCGGACCTGCAGATCGTCACACTACAGTCGCTCAACCTGTCCGGCTTTGGTGGCGGCGATCCGGCCGCCCTGCTGGTTTACTCGGCGCGCCCCAGTAACGTGGATACAGTGATCGTGGATGGGCGGGTACTGAAGCGCGATGGCAAGCTGGTTGAGGTGGATACCGCCGACGTGCTCCGCGGGGCAGAGGCGTCCGCACGCGCACTGTTGACCCGGTAGCGCCACGCCCTGCGTGGCCGGGCCTTTGCCGACATGCCAAAGACGCGCATGGCGCGTCTCTACGCTTCACTTGGGAGCGAAGTCGACGGGCACCCGCACCCGGCCCCCAACTGGCTTACCGGCCACCGTTGGGGGAGTGAACCGCCATCCGGCGGCCGCCTCCATAGCTGAGGCATCCAGCCTCGGGAACCCACTGGACGTCTCCACCTCCACCTTGGTGACGCTGCCATCGGCAGCCACGTCGAGAATCAGAATCACGGTGCCGGTCTCGCCGGCTGCGGCTGACTCGGCCGGATAACGCGGCGGCTGCATCTGTGCAGATGCGCTACCGGTGATAACCAGCAGCAACAGCGCCTGTAGCAGACGCTGGAAACCCTTGCGAACGTTGGCAATCCGGATGGCATCCATGCGTCACGACCAGAGGGTAGGTGGGAGATGGCGCGATCGTAGCGCGCTTTTTGGCCAAGCGTGCAATGGCACCCATCCCCCACAACGTGCACAATCTCCCCACGCCGGGCATGACGCCCGGCCCGCTCCGCGTCACGTCCGGGGGGACGGCATGGAGCACGACAACAGGGGGATACACCATGGATTCGCTCTATCCGGCGGGGCCTTCGGCCGTGCCTGCACAGCTCACCGCGCCCAGCTCCGCTTACCGCCGCCATGCCTGGCTGGCAGTGGCGGGTTTGCTCACCTTTGCGGCCGCCTACTTTGCCCTGATGGGCTGGTTCGGCTGGACCGCCTTCCGCATGCTGCGCATGCTGCTGTCCGGCGAGGGTGGTAACGCACTCCTCAATGCCATCGTCGGCGGCTTTGCGTTGTTCCTGGCGGTGTTCATGGCCAAGGGGCTGATCTTCCTCAAGCGCGGCCAAGCATCCGAAGACCTGGAACTCAAGCCGGCCGACCAGCCGGAACTGTTCGCGTTCCTGCATCGCCTGGCCGACGAGGCCGGCGCGCCGCGACCCAAGCGGGTCTATCTGTCGCCGCGGGTCAACGCCGGCGTGTTCTACGGCCTGTCGCTGGTCAATCTGCTATTCCCCTCGCGCAAGAATCTGGATATCGGCCTGGCGCTGGTCAATGCGCTGAACCTCACCGAGTTCAAGGCGGTACTGGGCCACGAGTTCGGCCACTTTGCACAGCGCACGATGGCGGTCGGGCGCTGGGTCTACGTGGCCCACCAGATCGCCACGCAGCTGGTCGCGCGCCGGGATGCGCTCGACACTTTCCTGGCCGGCCTTTCGCGCACCGACTTCCGCGTGGCCTGGGTCGGCTGGACGTTGTCGCTGATCATCTGGGCGATCCGCTCGCTGGTGGATACGGCGTTCAGCGTGGTCAGCCTCTCCGAACGCGCCCTGTCGCGTGAGATGGAGTACCAGGCAGACCTGGTCGCGGCCTCGCTGGCTGGCAGCGACGCGCTGGTGCATGCGCTGCACAAGCTGGGTGCGGCCGATGTGGCCTGGGACAAGGCGCTCGACTTCGCGTCGCGCCAGTATGCGGCCGGTCACCCGGTGGCCGACCTGTTCGCGGTGCAGACTCGCATGCTGGCAAACCTGCGCCGGGTGTCGCCCGATCCGATGTTTGCCGATCCACCGCAGCTGCCCGAGCACGAGCGCGAGCTGCACCGCGTGTTCCGCAGCGATGGCGTGCGCGTACCGCAGATGTGGTCGACTCACCCGGCCAATGCCGACCGCGAAAACAACCTGAAGCGGCGCTACGTGGCGGCGGTGATCGACGAGCGACCGGCCATGCTGCTGTTCCGCGACGCGGAATGTCTCAAGCAGAAGATCACCCGCGACATGCTGCGCGAAGCGCCGCCAGCGTTTGCCGATGCAGCCGAAACCCTGAGCCGCTTGGACGCCGAGTTTGAAGTGCGCGCCATGCAGCAGCGTTACCAGGGCAGCTACCTGCGCGGCTCCTTCCTGCGCAGTGTCGCCACGCCGGGTGAGCTGTTCGTGGGCACGCTGTCGTCGCTGTACAACGACCAGCTGCGCGAGCGTATTGCCGCGTTGTACTCGCCGGCGCATGGCCAGGCACTGCAGCAGCTGCAGCGCCTGGAGGCAGAGCGGGCCACGTTGGAGGGCGCGCGAACCGGTTATCTGCGTGCGTCGGCCAGCCGTGTGCACTGGCGTGACCAGGTGCTGGGCACCAAACAGCTGGCGTCGGCTATCGCCACCGTGGACGCTGAGATCGCGCCGTTACGCCAAGCGGTGTTCCAGCACGACCAGGAATGCCGCAGCCTGCATCGGCTGGCCGCGCGTCGCACTGGCGAAGGCTGGGAGGCGCTGCTGGAAGGGCAGGTCAGCCTGCTGCACTTCTGTGAGCACGTCGAGGCCGATCTGCGTGACCTGTACGGCGTCTTCCTCAACACCATGCATGTGGTGACGGCCGACAACCGTGTCTCTGAAAAGGAACTGCGCCGGCTGATCGCCGCCGCCAACCAGATGCAGCGCGCCCTGGTCGTCATCTACGACTACGGCCGCGTCTGCGTGGTCGACCAGACCGTGATCGACCACGGTGGCAAGCCGCTGCGGGACGCGCTGGGGGAGCTGGGCCTGGGGCTGGCGTCGGAACAGAACATCAACAACTGGATCCAGCACGCCGGTGGCTGGGTCAACCACACCTGCGCGGTGCTGTCGCAGCTGCGGGCGGCAACGCTGGAAGCGCTGTTGGCCAACGAGGATGCGGTCGAGGCGCGGCTGGCTTCGGGCGAAGTGGCACCCGCCGCACCAGGTCCTTCACAGGTTCCCCGGGACTATCCGGTGCTGCTGCCCGGCAAGGAGCGCAAGCTGCAGACCAAGCTGGGCCTGTGGGATCGCTTCCAGACTGCCAACGGCTGGGGCGCGAGCCTCGCGCGCGGAGCCGTCGCCGCAGGCATCGTCGTTGGCGTGCTGGCGCTGGGCATGCATACCGGTGCCGCGACGGTGTCGCTGTACAACGGCCTGGCCATCCCGGTTCGGGTCACCATCGATGGCAGCAGTGTCAGTCTGGACCCGCTGCAGAGTGCCACGATGGATGTTGATCCGGGCACCAGCCACAAAGTGGAGGCTCACACGGCGGACGGACAACTGATCGAGTCGTTCGACAGTGAGCACATCAGCGGCCGTTCGCACTTTACCTACAACGTGGCCGGCGCTGCACCGCTGATGGAGTGGTCAGCGGTGTATGGGGACGTCAAAGAGGAACCCGAGCGCTATCTGGGCGCGGAGCGCTGGATGGCGACGCGGGCCGATTACGTGCTGGAATCTCCGCCGGACACCATTCAAACCGGCAAGTACGAGCAGGGTGGCCGTCGTTCGGTGTTGTCGGCAAAGGGGGATCTGGCTCCGCAGCAGCAGGCCACCATGGTGGACAGTGATGAGCAGCGCGAAGCCATGATCCTGGCGCACGCGCGCTGGGACGCGCCAGCGTCGCGCAACCTTCCGATGTGGATGGCGATGGCGATGACGTATCCGGAGGCAGCGAAAGACGTCGTTGCCGATCGGTTGGCGCGGTATCCCGAGGACGTGGCAACGTTGCGCATGGAGCAGGACGTCAGCGAGGGTGCAGCGCACGATGCAACCTGCGAACGTCAACGGCAGCTCGCAGCGCAGAAGCCGACGTCGTCTGCATTTGCGTATCTGGTGGCGCGCTGCATGGACGACGGCCCGGCGAAGAATGATGCATTCCTCGCAGGCTATCGTCGCTGGCCGCAGGAACCGTGGTTCGCGATGGCCGCAGGCTTCACGCTTTCGGAGCGCAGTGATTGGACCGCTGCCAACCAGGCCCTCACCACGTCTGCAAACGCACCGCAGACGGCGGACATCTCGGTGGTGGAGTTGGCGCGGGTCAAGCGCATGCTGGGTGCAAGCCCTCAGGAAATCGAGTCCCTTGCTTCCGACTCAGCGTTCCTCAGCACCCTGTTGGCGTTCGAAAGCGAGCAGGTCGTCGGCACGTCCTATGAAGCCTACCTGCGGCTGGACGAGGGTGACTACGATCGCGCCCTGAGCCTGGCGCAGGCCAATCCCTCGTTGTATCCGCGTATCGTTCGCCTAGTTGCCGCTTCCGATGGTGCTTCCGCTGAATGGATCGAGCAGGCGCTGGGCCTGCCGGTTGAAGAGAACGTCGATCTGGAATCGACCTGGAGCATGTGGGCGCTGACCCTGCGGCATGGGGGCGACGAAGCGGCGTGGAGGCAGAAGGTGCTGGCCACCGATCCGGAGGAAGCGCAGCGCGTCGTCGCGTTCGTCGACGCGGTGCGCGCGAACGCCTCTATAGCGCAGGCCGAAGCCGCGCTGGGCAACGTGCGCGCCGGCAGCCGTGGCAACGCCTACACCGTGGCGGCGATACTTCGCGGTGAGTCCTGCCCGCCGCAATGGCGCGACGGTGCCAAGAAGCTGCTGTTCGGTTCCGAGCGCCCCCACCTGCTGTAAGGCGTTCACGAGGGCCAGAGGCAGACCACTGTAGAGCCACGCCATGCGTGGCTAGGCCTGTCCCGATACCCCGTCAGACGCGCATGGCGCGTCTCTACGGATTCTGCGCGGCCTTCTGCTTGGCGGCTACGTCCGCCACCGGGAACTTGACCGGAACCCGGGCTCGCATGGGCTGTCCCCCTTGGACCGCATGCGCGAAATTCCACCCGGCAGCCGCGTCCATGGCCGCTTTGTCCAGGTCCGCAATTCCACTGGACGTCTCAAGCTCGACCTTCGAAATGCTGCCGTCCGCGTTGATGTCCAGAATCAGGACCACGGTGTGTGATTCGGGCTCGTCGGGGCTGCCCGGGGTGTAGCTTGGCGGCGGTGGGGGCGGCTCAGTCTGCGGTGCTGGCGCTGCGCCAGCGGCACCGGCCAGCATTGCAAACAGGGCCCCGCTCATCAGGCGCTGCAGACCCTTGCCAACGGCCAAACCCCTGCGGACATCCATGCGCCACGACCTTCCTGTTGGTGTGCTGGGGGCGATGGTAGCGCACCCCGCGGCTGCCCTAAACTCACATGACCTTCACGCCGGACCACGGACATGCGACTGAAAGGACTCCTCGCCCGGCTCGGCATTGGCCGCCCCGACGCGGCATCAGCCGAGCCCCTGTTCATGAACATGCCGGACGGCGAGCTGGCCGACCTCGCGCGGGCCTCGCAGAAGACCCTGCACCACTTCCGCGCGCTGCTGGCGACTGCCGAGCATCCCGACGCATCCCCGATGGTCAAGACCTACATCCCCGATCCTGACGGCAAGGGAATGTGGTTGTGGTTGAGCGTCGAGCACGTTGACGACGTTGGTTTCGACGCCCGCGTTTTCGAGGCCCCCGCGCACTTCCCGGGCATCACCCCAGGGTCCAGCCGCTTCATTGCCAATGAAGAAGTCGGGGACTGGGCCGTCATCTTCGACGGGGTGCTGCACGGCGGTTACTCGCTGCGCCTGCAGCGCGGGCGGTTGCCGGAGTCGGAGCGGGGTGCCTACGACGCCTACATCGGGGCGCAGAGCTACGCGCCGTTGCCGGACCTGATGTAGGCTGACCCGGCAACGTCCCGTCGGTCCGGCAGATCAGATCGCATGCTGTCAGCTCTGGAAACCAAGGTCCCGCCACCGCTGCTGCTGGTGGCGCTCGCCGCCGTCCTCTGGTTCCTGGCTGGAACCGGATCATCAGCTCCCAACCTCACCTTCGGCCTTCCCATCATCGTGCTGGGACTGTCACTCAATGCACTCCCCAAGGTGTTGTTCCGGCGCGCAGGTACGACGGTCAGTCCGCTGCGGCCAGAGCAGTCATCGACCTTGATCACCTCGGGCCTCTATCGCCATTCTCGCAACCCGATGTATCTGGGCTATGCCATCGCGCTGATCGGCTGGGTGATCTGTCTGGGGCAGCCTGCGGGTCTCGTTTTCGTTGGGTTCTACATCGGCTACTTGACGAGATTCCAGATCATGCCGGAAGAGCGCCAGTTGGCTGCGATGTTCCCGGACGAGTACGCGGTGTACTGTGCCGCCGTACGTCGGTGGATATGATCTGACCCGCAGGGGAAAGTCCTTGGGATTGCACCGGCCGCTGCTTACACGGAGTTGCGGGAAGGTACTGTTCCAAGGACGACTTGCGCCTTGATTCCGGTGATTTTCTGGATTTGTTCCAACGCGCGTTGGTATGTTTTCTCGTCCGTGCCTTGAACCCATATCTCAATGATGTTCAGGTTGGGACGCCCGTTGATGCTGGTGGCATCAGGGATCAGCTCAATGATCTTGGGCGTCGCCTTCTTGACGACCTGTCGGAACTCTTCGCGCGTATAGAGATAGCCCTCCTGGAGATCGACCCGGACCGACTCACCGTTGACTGACAGTTTCTGGTCAGGCTCGACAGCGCTGCCCTTGAGCCCAATCCGAATATGCAGGTCCGGCTGTGACTCAATTGAGATGTATGTCAGGCGATCTTTGTACTTCTCTTGCAGTTGCTTGATATGTGGATCAAGACCTGACTCCACTTCAAGCCTCTGCTGGCCCGCCAAATCCGGCCCCGCCACATTCAACTGCGTTGATGTGTTGATGGCTACGCCTTGGGCGCCCGCCAGGAAAAGCACTATTGAAGCAATGGACATCACCAACTTCCTTGATCAGTAAGGCTGCTGCGATCGCAGTGCAGGGCCCGAACTCCTGCGGATACCGCTTGTTGCACGTAGACGCCTCTAGCATCGTCACCAATTATGGCTCCATAGGTGCCTACGAAAGGCTGGCCGGTGCAGTTGTCGTACCCCAACCCCGCCACGTTTTGCACTACATTGGTGCAATGACGTCCGCGCTTCCCCCTCCCGACCTCGACACGCTGGGCACGCCCGTCGCCTGGGCCGACACCGAAGGCCGGGTCGTGGGCTGCAACCCCGCGTTCGCCCGCTGGCTGGGCGTCAGCGTGCGCCGCGTTGTCGGCCAGCCCCTGGCCTCGCTGGAAGTACAGGGCGAAGCGCTGGCTCATTTCCTGGCCCGGGGCGAGCAGGACACCCTGCGCCTGCACCGGCTGGCCCTGGCCTTGCCGGGCGACGCTCCGCGTTTCGCCGAAGGCTGGCTGAGCCGGCGCGATGAGAGCGGTTGGCTGCTTGAAGCGCACCCGGTCGACGAATTTCCGGGCCTGGACCCGACCCAGGCGCTGCCCAGCGCGCTCAGTGCTGCGCTCAAGGGCCTGGCCCACGAGCTGCGCAATCCGCTGGCCGGGTTGAAAGGGGCCGCCCAGCTGCTGGCCCGTCGCAGTGCCCAGCGCGATGCCGACGAGCGCGAGCTGATCGCGCTGATCGGCTCGGAAATTGAGCGCCTCAACGGTCTGCTGGAGCAGCTGCTGTCGCCCGCCCCGGCCGCGCCGCATGCGCCGTTGAACATCCATGCCTCGCTGGAGCGCGTGCTGCGCCTGGCCGAAACCGAGGGTGGCTGGGCGGTGCGTCTGCAGCGCGACTACGACCCCAGCATTCCCGAGTTCGACGGCGACGCCGACCGCCTCACCCAGGCGGTGTGGAACCTGGTCCGCAACGCCATCCAGGCCGGGGCGGGTACGGTCACCCTGCGCACCCGCGTGGAGCATGGGGTGCGGATCAATGACTCGCTGCATCCGCTGGCGCTGCGGCTGGAGATTGCCGACGACGGCCGCGGCGTGCCTGAAGACCTGGCCGAGCATCTGTTCCTGCCGCTGGTCAGCGGCCGCGCCGAAGGCACCGGGCTGGGCCTGGCGCTGGCCCAGCAGGTGGCGCGCGAACACCGTGGCACGCTGACCTATCGCTCGCGCCCGGGGCATACCGTTTTCACCGTGCTGCTGCCGATAGGGCAGGGCACACCCGCCGTAGAGGAGCCCGCCCATGGCGGATGACAACCGCAGCACTGCCCAGCGCGTCTGGGTGGTGGACGATGACCGCTCGGTGCGCTTCGTGCTGTGCACCGCGCTGCGCGACGCGGGCTACCAGGTGGAAGGCTTCGATGGCGCGGCTGCCGCGTTGACGATGCTGGAAACCCAGACCCCGCCGGACCTGTTGTTCACCGACGTGCGCATGCCCGGCGACGACGGCCTGGTCCTGCTGGACAAGCTCAAGGCCGCCCATCCGCAGCTGCCGGTGATCGTGATGTCGGCCTACACCGACGTCGCCAGTACGGCCGGTGCGTTCCGTGGCGGGGCGCAGGAGTTCCTGTCCAAGCCGTTCGACCTGGATGACGCGGTGGCGCTGGCCCAGCGCGTGCTGCCCGAGCGCGACACCGCGATTGCAGAACCAGCCACGATCGTCGCACCCGCCAACGTGGACCAGCGACCGCAGCTGGTCGGCGATACGCCGGCGATGCGCGCGCTGTTCCGTGCCATCGGTCGTCTGGCGCAGGCCCCGTTGTCGGTGCTGATCAATGGCGAAACCGGCACCGGCAAGGAGCTGGTGGCGCATGCGCTGCACCACGAGTCGCCCCGTGCGCAGGGGCCGTTCGTGGCGCTCAACACTGCCGCCATTCCTTCCGAGCTGCTGGAAAGCGAGCTGTTCGGGCATGAGGCCGGTGCATTCACCGGTGCGCAGCGTCGCAACGTGGGGCGCTTCGAGCAGGCGAACGGTGGCACGTTGTTCCTGGACGAGATCGGCGACATGCCGTTGCCGCTGCAGACCCGGCTGCTGCGCGTACTGGCCGAGGGCGAGTTCTTCCGCGTGGGTGGGCGCGAACTGATCCGCGTGGATGTGCGCGTGATCGCCGCCACCCACCAGGACCTGGAGTCACTGGTGGCGCAAGGTCGCTTCCGTGCCGACCTGCTGCACCGGCTGGATGTGGTGCGCCTGCGCCTGCCCCCGCTGCGCGAGCGCCGCGACGATATCGCGCAACTCGCGGAGACCTTCCTGGCCGCTGCCGCGCGCAAGCTGGATACACCGCCGAAACGGCTCACCGCATCTGCATTGCAGGCGCTGCGCGAGCACGACTGGCCGGGCAATGTGCGCGAACTCGAAAACGTCTGCTGGCGCATGGCGGCACTGGCGGCGTCGGACACCATCGGCGTGGCCGACGTGGACAGCGCCCTGCACCGGGGACCCGGCGCGCGTACGCGCAGCCAGGGCGCCCCGGGGCAGTGGGAAGC
>NZ_JASCOZ010000038.1 GCF_029960115.1 Stenotrophomonas sp. PS02289 | reverse complement strand
TCGCGCACCCGGCCGGTGCGCGACGGCGATGCGGCATTACTTGATCCGGCGGACCTTGGCGCGGGTGTTGACGCCGTCGATCTCCATGTACCAGACCCCCATCAAGCCGGGGGTGATCGAGACCGCCGGATTGCTCTTGCGGTAGCCGGAGCGGCTGACGTCGTCGCTCTGCTCCCATTCCTGCTGGTTGGCGAGCAGGTAGCGCTGGCCTTTTCCAAAGCCGCGGAAATCGCCCTGCAGGGTGCTGACAATCGGCTCTTTGCTGCCGAAATCCCAGAAGCCCCGGCTCTTGCCGATCACTTCCTGACGGCCTTCCTCGCGCGCCGCTTCGCGGACCTGTTCACGCACGTCAGCGGTCACCGCAGCGACCTTGCCCTGCAACCAGCCATTGAGCGCGCTGAGTTCGGCCGGGCTGAGCTTGTCCAGCCCGGCAGCTTTGAATTCTGCCGGGGTCATCTGCTGCTGCAGGTCGCCTTCCATGGTGCGCTGCGCCAGCACCGGCGCTGCCGAGCTCAACAGAACGGCGGCACACGCCAACACCTTCAAACGGGAAACACGCATGAACTTTCTCCGATGACCCCAGCCCAGCGCGGGGAAAACGGATCATCGCATACGTCCTGCCGCGCTGGCGGCATCAGCTCATGCGCGTGTTTTGATTGTCCGGCAACGGTCGGAGCGCTAGTGTAGAGGCCTCTGTCCTGTCTGCATGATGCTGTGAACCGCGCTTCTGTCCCCGGCCTGGATGCCTTGTTGAACCGACCGTCGGCGGCGTCCCTGTCGCCGCCTCTGCGCGCGGCGCTGCTGCAGCGCTGGCAGAGCGAAGGGGTGGACCCGGCCCAACAGGCCCCCTGGCCGGTGCTGGCCGACACGGTCGACGCCCTGTCGCTGTTGTCCGCTGACGACAGTGCGTTGCTCGCCGCCATCTTGTTCGACCTGCCCGGGTTGCGCGCCGGCCTGGACGGCCTTCCGCTGGGCGAGCACAAGGCGGCCGTGCTCGGGCTGCTGGATGGCCTGGATGCGGCGGACCAGGTCTGGGCGCTGCATGCGGGCCGCGAAGCCGGACGCAACAGCGAGGGCCTGCGTCGCCTGCTGCTGTCGATCATCCACGACCTGCGGGTGGTGCCGATCCTGCTGGCGCGACAACTCGCGCGGATGCGCGCTGCCGATCGCCAGCCGGAGGAGGAGCGCCGTGCGCTGGCCCAGCTCACCCGCGACATCCACGCCCCGCTGGCCAATCGCCTTGGCATCTGGCAGCTGAAGTGGGAGCTGGAAGACCTCGCATTCCGTCACCTGGAGCCGGACACTTACCGGCGGATCGCGCGCGAGGTCGACGAAACCCGTCTGGCCCGCGAACGCTACGTCGAGTCGGTCAAGAAGGCGCTGTCGCGTGAACTGACTGCGCAGGGCATCGAGGCCGAGGTCAGCGGGCGGCCCAAACACATCTACAGCATCTGGCGGAAGATGCAGAAGAAGCGGCTGGCGTTTGACCAGCTGTACGACATCCGCGCCGTGCGGGTCATGGTGAAGGACGTGGCGGCCTGCTACGCGGCATTGGGCGTGGTGCATTCGCTGTGGGTGCCGGTGCCCAGCGAGTTCGATGACTACATCGCACGCCCCAAGGCCAACGACTATCGCTCGCTGCACACCGCGGTGATCGGGCCGGAGGGGCGCACCATCGAGGTCCAGATCCGCACCCACGACATGCACGCGCAGGCCGAGCTCGGCGTGGCCGCGCACTGGCGCTACAAGGAAGGCAGCAAGGGGGCCGAGAAGGCGTTTGATCGCAAGATCACCTGGATGCGCCAGTTGCTGGAGCAGTCGCAGGAAGGGCAGGGGGCCGAACTGGCCGGCGCGCTGGACGCGGAGCTGACCGAAGACCGGGTCTACGCGCTCAGCCCCAAGGATGAGGTGATGGACCTGCCTCAGGGAGCCACCCCGCTGGATTTCGCCTATCACGTGCACACCATGGTGGGTCACCGGTGCCGCGGGGCGAAGGTCAATGGACGCATCGTGCCGCTGACCTATCGCCTGCGCAGCGGTGACCGGGTCGAGATCCTGACCGGCAAGGAAGCCGATCCGCGCCGTGACTGGCTGCTGGTGGCCAATGGCTACCTGGCCAGCAACCGTTCGCGCGAGAAGGTGCGCAACTGGTTCCACAAGCTCGATCGGGCGCGCAACGTACAGGCCGGTCGCGAACTGCTCGATCGCGAGTTGAAGCGGCTGGGACTGCAGCATGCCGATCTCGGCGTGGCGGCGAAGAAGTTCCATGCCGACAGCGTGGATGACCTGTACATCCAGGTGGCACTCGGCGATACCGGGCCGCACCAGGTCAGCCGCGCGTTGCTGGAAGCCGAGCGCGCTGCATCGCAGCCGGTCGCACCCACGCTGCCACGGCCCACCGCGCGGCGTGAAAACCTGGGCAAGTCCAAATTCACCGTCCAAGGCGTGGGCAACCTGCTGGTCCAGCTGGCCCGCTGCTGCCAGCCGGTGGCCGGCGAACCCATCGTGGGTTACCTGACCCGCAGCCGCGGCGTCACCGTTCACCGTACCGACTGTGCCGCACTGGCCCGCCTGCAGGCCGCCAGCCCGCAGCGGATCCTGCCGGTGGAGTGGGGGCAGGCGGGCGGTGGCTACGAGGTCGACGTGGTGGTCAATGCGGTGGACCGGCGCTGGCTGCTGAAAGACATCACCAACCTGATCGCGCAGGAAGACGCCTACGTTCTGGACATCCATAGCGACAACGTGCGCAACAGCGGGCGCGCGCATCTGCGCTTGCGCCTGAAAGTGAGCGATTACGGCCAGCTCGCCACGCTGCTGGGCAAGCTTGATGCCTTGCCCGGGGTCAATGACGTGCGACGTCTAGGCTGAACTCACGTGAACAGCGCTAGGCTCAACGGATGAGCCGCCCACCTTCCGGATCGCACGAAGACGCTGCCCAGGCCGCGTTGCGTCGCGTGCGTCGCGAGGGGCGCTGGTGGTGGGTCCAGGCGTGGCACGCGCGAAGGATCTGGCGTTGGGCATTGCTGGCGGCGGCGACCGTGTTCCTGCTGCTGGTGGTGCTACGTGCGCCGCTGGCCAACTGGTTCTGGAATGAGCCGCAGGTGGAGCAACTGCTGGATCGGGGGGATCGCGCGCTGGCGGCGGGACGGCTGAGCGCTGCAGACGGCACCGGCGCGCGGGAGTGGTATCAGGCCGCGCTGGCGCTGGATAACGACCGGCCGCAGGCACGAAGCGGCTTGGCCCGTACTGGCCAGGCCGCGTTGCAACAGGCCCGCATCGCCGTACAGGCCGACGATCTGGACGCGGCGCAGCGGGCACTGGACCTGGCGCGCGAACTGCAGGTTCCACAGCGTGACGCTGATGCGGTGGCGCAGCTGCTGCGCGCGCGGCAGCACACCGGTGCCGGCTTTGGCGTGCTGCTCGGACGGGCCGAAGCGGCCTTGCAGGCGGGCAGGCTGGACGGCAGCGCGGACACCGCCCTGCCGTTGTTCCAACAGGTGCTGGCGCTGGCCCCGACGCACCTGCGGGCGCTGGAAGGGCGTGAGGATGCCTTGTCCGAACTGCTGCTGCAGGCGCGCACCGCGGCCGATGCGGGCGATGTCGCGCGGGCTGCGCCGCTGCTGCAGCGGGCACGCCTGTTCGACGCCGGGCATGTCGATCTGCCGGCCAGCGAGGCGGCGCTGAACGGCGCGCTGGAACGGCGTCTACTGCTGGGCCGACAGGCACTGCGTGCTGGGCGGCTCGAGAGTGCCGCCGGACATTACCAGGCCGTGCTGGCGGCCCGTCCAGACGAGGCCAGCGCGCAGCAGGGGATGCAGCAGGTCCGGGATGCGCTGCTGGCCGAGGCGACCCGGCTGGCCGGCGATTTCCGTTTTGGGCCCGCCGAGCAGGCGCTGGCGCAGGCGCGGGAGCTCGGCACCGCCGAGAGCAGCCTGAAGACCGCGCAACAGGCCTTGCAGCAGGCACGCCTCGCGCAGCGTGCGCTCACTACCCGCAACGCGCCGCGCGCCGGTCGGGAGCAGACGCTGCAGTTGCTGTTGGAGCGTTTCAACGACGCGCAGGCGCAGGGGCGATTCCTGACGCCGCCGGGCGACAGTGCCTACGATGCCCTGCGTGAGGCCCAGGCGCTGGCACCGCAGGACCCGCGTGTGCGTGCGGCGGCGAGCCGGCTGCTGCCTGCCACGCGCGAGTGTTTCGAGGACCGCCTGCGCGAGAACCGGGTGCAGGCGGCCGGTGAATGCCTGGCGGCGTGGCGCGCGCTGGGACGCGATGATGCCGCGCTCGCGACCGCGCGCCTGCGCCTGGGACAACGCTGGTTGGCCCTGGGCAGCGAGCGCCTCGGGCGAGGCGAGGTCAGCTTTGCCCAAGGCGCGCTGCAGCAGGCCGCTGCGCTGGGCGTACCGCCGACGGCACCGGAGTACCAGACGCTGCAGCAGCGCCTGCATGACGTCGGGGCGCTGCGCTGAGCAGGTGTTTTTGCGATAGTGCGGGCCTGTTGTCGTTTTTGGCCCTCCATGACCGTTCTTCTTTCAGGTGCGACCAACCAGATCGGCCGCTTTCTGCTGGCACGACTGGTGGCCGCGCAGCGCCCCGTGGTGGCGTTAAGCCGCCATCCCCAGCCGGCACAGCCGGGCGTGGACTGGTGGGCTGCCGATCTGCGTGCCTTACCGGCACCTGAGCAGCCCTGGAGCGCCATTGTCAGTTTTGCGCCGCTGGATGCCTGGGGCGACTGGCTGGCACGACAGGAGCAGGCTCCCGCACGCAAGATCATCGTGACCAGCTCCATGAGTGTGCTGAGCAAGCAGGGGTCCGCGCAGCCGGCAGAACAGGCGCTGGTGAAGCTGTTGCAGCAGGGCGAGGAGAATCTGGCCGTTCAGGCCGCGCGCCTGGGCATGCAGTGGACGATCCTGCGCCCCACGCTGGTCTACGGCGCGGGCATCGACCGGAGCCTGACCCCGTTCGTCCAACGTGCACTGCGCACCCGGGTGTTCCCCATTCCCATGGCCCAGGGGCTGCGCCAACCCGTGCATGCCGACGACATCGCGCTGGCGGTCATGCAGGCGCTGCAAGGCGACGCCGCTGCCGGCCAGATTCTGCAGATCGGCGGCGGCGAGCGCCTGACCTACCAGCAGATGTTCCGGCGCGTGCACCGCAGCATCGGCACGCCGACGCTGCCGGCGTACCTGCCGGAAGGCCTGCTGACCCTGCTGGCCAAGGCGTGGCCGCGGATGCGTGGACCGGTGTCGCGACTGCAACAGGACCTGGTGGCTGACAACCAGCGCCTTGCCGAACTGCTGGGGGTGCACCCGCGGCCCTTCCATCCAGAACCGCAGACCTGGCACGCGATGACGACGCCGCAGGCGGCAGACCGCATCCGCCAGGCCAGCGTCGGCTAGGGCGCGACGAAAACGCGCTGCACGCTGGCACCGGCGGCATCCACCGAGAAGTGCTCGGCGACGTTGCGCAGCCCCGCGCTGGACAGGGCCATCCACAGCCCTTCGTCCTGGTACAGACGCACCACGGCTGCCGCGAACGCGCGGGCATCATCGGCGACCAGCACATCGGCACCGTCCTGCAGGTGCATGCCTTCCACCGCGCAGGTGGTGGCCACCACCGGCTGGCCGTGCGCCATGCTCAGGTTGACCTTGCCCTTGACCCCCGCGCCAAAGCGCAGCGGTGCCACGGCGATCCGGACCTCGTCCATGTACGGCGTCACCACGGGCACGAAGCCGTGGATGATCACGTCGGGCTGGCCGGCGGCCAGCGCGTGCAGCGCCGGCGGCGGGTGCGCGCCGATGCAGTGGAAGCGCACGCCCGGCAGTTCGGCGCGGATGAGTGGGAACACGTCGCCGATGAACCAGGTCATGCCGTCCACGTTCGGTGGGTGGGCAAAGCCGCCCACGAACACCAGGTCGCGGCGCTGTGCGAAAGACGCTCCTGCGCCGGCCACTTCGTGAAGATTGGAGATCAGCTCCACCCGCACCTGTGGGGCATCGGCCTGCAACTGCACGCGCTCGGCTTCGCTGACCAGCACGGTGATGTCGCAGTCCGCCATGACCGCCAGTTCGCGTTCGCGCGTGCGTTCGGCCATGCGCAGCCGGCCTGGATCGTTGGCGAGTTCGGCCCCACGGCGCTCGCGCAGATAATGCAGGTCCACGGTATCGAACACCCGCCGCGCGGCAGGTGCATAGCTGCGCAGCAAGGGCAGGCATTCGCTGGCGACGTGATGGCGGACCATCATCACCACGGCAAAGCGCGGGCCATGTTCGCGCAGCCAGGGGCCGATGCCCTGCAGGAACGGCGCATACCAGACCTCCACGCCCAGCCGCTGCAGGGCTTCGGTGGCGGCCCCGGCATGCTCGCGGCGGGTCGGCACGAACACCACGTGCAGACCGGCCGCGATCAGCATGCGGATCAGGTTGAACTGACGCAGCGAGCCGGAATCGCGATCCGGTTGCGGAACGGCCTCATCCAGGATCAGGACCTGGCGCTGGTGACGGTGCAGCAAGGCCGGCGACGGCACGCTGCCGGGCGCGGGATGGGTGGCCAGCGTGGTCGCCCATTTCTGCGCGAACACGCCGCGATTGCGCACCTGGTAGGCCTTGATGCCGCTGCCGGTGTCGGTTCCGTTGCTGGTGCCCTCGTCATGCACGACACGGCTGGCAGGCTGCACCAGCACGCGGTGGCCCGCCGCACGCACGGCAAAGGCCAGGTCGGTATCTTCGTAGTAGGCCGGGCGGTAGCGCACGTCGAAGCCGCCCAGCTGGTCCCACAACGCACGCGGCAGCATGATCGCCGCGCCGGAGCAGTAGTCGGCGTCGCGCAGGGCGCTGTAGCGGGGATCTTCGGTGGACTCAAAGCGACCGTAGCTCCATGCGCTGCCGTCCTGGAACAGGACGCCGCCCGACTCCTGCAAGCGACCGTCGGGATAGATCAGCTGTGCGCCGACCAGGCCCGCCGCGGGCAAGCTGGAGAACGTGTCCAGCAACGCATCCAGCCAGCCGGGCTGCGGCACGGTGTCGTTGTTGAGCAGGACCACATACTGGCCGCGTGATCGGCCCACGCCGTCATTGCAGGCCTCGATGAAGCCACCGTTGCGTTCGCGCACTTCGTAGCGAAGGCCCTGGATCTGTGGCATCCATTCGGTGGTCAGGTCACTGCTGCCGTCGTCCACCACCAGCACTTCGCAGCGGGCCAGCGGCGGGTGCGCGGCGAGCGCGCGCAGGCAGGCCAGGGTGTGGTCGACGTGGTTGTAGACCGGGATCACGATGCTGACCAGCGGTTCAGGATCGAACGGAACGCTGAACGGCGTGAAAGGTGCCTGTCTGGGCAGATACAGCGCGGGTCCGCGAAGGGCGGGCAGGGGCTGGGTATGCACACGGATACGCTGCCAGGTGGCCCGCCAGCCGCGCGTGCGCAGGCTGTCCAGGCTGCGCCGGAACAGACCGATCATGCGGTTCAGGAAGTAGCGTGCATCGGCCAAGGACATCGACATCCCGTTACAACTCCAGCTTAAGCGGGGAACAGGCCGGGAACACGCGCGCCACCGTGGCTGCGCTAGACTCGCCCGACATTTACATTCTTGCATGCCCGTGCCCCCACGCTACGATTCCGACGACACTGACGCGTTTGACGACGACACCGAAAGCCGCTGGCCGCGCTGGCGCAGTCGTCTGATCACCTGGGGCATGGCGGCCTTTGCGCTGGCGCTGGGCTTTCTGATCCCGTACACCGTGTACCTGAACACCCAGGTCACCCAGCGTTTCGGTGAGCTGCGTTGGCAGATCCCCACCCGCGTGTATGCGCGGCCGCTGGTGCTGGCCCCAGGTGTGGCCATGGACGTGCAGACGCTGAAGACCGAGCTGGCGGCCGCGGCGTACCGCGACGACGGTACCGGTACCTCGCCGGCGACGTTCAGCCAGAACGGTGGGCGCTTTGTCATTTCCAGCCGTGGCTACAACGACGTGGACGGCCCGGTCGCTCCGCGCCGGGTCGAACTGACGGTGTCCGGTGGGCAGATTGCCTCGCTGCGCGATGCCGCCAGCCGCAAGGCCCTGAAAGCCGCGCGCCTGGATCCGGCGCGCATCGCCACCCTGTACGGCCAGAAGCAGGAAGAACGCCGCCTGGTGCGTCTGGAAGAGACGCCCGAGCTGCTGGTCACCGGCCTGCAGGCCGTGGAAGACAAGGACTTCAATCGCCACCACGGCATCGACCTGAGCGGCATCGTCCGCGCCATATGGGTCACCGTGCGTTCGGGTGGGCAGAGCCGGCAGGGTGCGTCCACGCTGACCCAGCAGCTGGCCCGCAGCGGGCTGCTCGGGATCGGCAAGGAGCAGACGGTCACGCGCAAGTTCAACGAGGTGCTGTACGCGCTGATCATGGAAGCGCGCTACGACAAGCGCACCATCCTGGAGGCCTACCTCAACCAGGTGTACCTGGGGCAGCGTGGCAGCCAGGCCATCCATGGCATGTCCTCCGGCGCCGAGTTCTGGTTCGGGCGCGACCTTTCCTCGCTCAATACCGAGCACATCGCGCTGCTGATCGGGCTGGTCAAGGGACCGTCCTACTACGACCCGCGCCGCAACCCCGAGCGTGCGCTGGATCGTCGCAACTTCGTGCTCGGCAAACTGCACGAGAACGGCCTGATCGACGACGCAGAGCTGCAGCGCGCGATGAAGGCTCCGCTGGGCGTGCCCAAAACGCCGGGCCTGATCGCCGCCAACCGCTTCCCGGCCTACGTGGACCTGGTGCGTCGCCAGCTGGGCCATGACTACCCCGAATCGGTCCTGCAGGGAGCCGGACTGAGCGTCATGACCGGCATGTCGCCCTCGGCCCAGGCGTATGCCGAAGGCTCGGTCACCCGGACGATCAAGTCGCTGGAGAACAAGCGCCGTCCGGAACTGCAGGCGGGCCTGGTGCTGACCGACGTGCACAACGGTGACGTGCTGGCGGTGGTCGGCAGCCGTGACGTGGCCGAACCCGGGTTCAACCGGGCCATCGAAGCACAGCGCCCGGTCGGCTCGCTGCTCAAGCCGTTCGTGTATCTGCTGGCGCTGGCGCAGCCGGACAAATATTCGCTGGCCACCTTCGTCGACGATTCGCCGGTGACCGTGCAGCTCAGCCGCGGCAAGCGCTGGACGCCGGGCAACGCGGACAACCGCAGCCACGGCACGGTGCGTCTGGTCGATGCACTGGCGCATTCCTACAACCAGGCCACGGTGCGCGTGGGCATGCAGGTCGGGCCGGAGCGTGTCACCCAGCTGATCCACGTGCTGGCCGGACTCAAGGCGGACAGCAATCCGTCGGTGATCCTGGGCTCGACCGACCAGAGCCCCTATGCGATGGCCCAGCTGTACCAGTTCCTGGCCTCCGGCGGTGAGATCCAGCCGCTGCATGCGGTGCGCGGCGTGCTGGACCCGCAGGGCAAGCTGCTCAAGCGCTACGACAAGACGCCGGCCCCGGCCCAGGAAGGCGATTCCATCGCGGCCAACCTGATCAGCATCGGCCTGCAGCAGGTGGTCTCCAGTGGCACCGCGCAGCGCCTCAATGCCGACGGCTTGAGCCGTCTGCAGGCCGCGGGCAAGACCGGCACCTCCAACGACGGCCGCGACAGCTGGTATGCCGGCTACACCGGGGACCACCTGGCGGTGGTCTGGATGGGCAATGACCAGAACGAGCAGACTGGTCTGTTTGGTGCCACCGGTGCGATGCGGGTGTGGTCGGGCATCTTCAGTCGCCTGCCCACCGCGCCGTTGAAGGTCAACAACAAGGGACTGGACTGGCAGCCGGTCGAAGCCGGCGGCATGGCGGCCACCGACGAAGCCTGTCCGGGCGCGCGTCGCTTCCCGTTCGTGGTGGGCTACGCGCCGGCCTACGCCGCCTGCACGCCACCCAGCCTGCCAGAAGGCGAGGGCGGCGAAGGACAGAGCGAAGGCGGCGGTTGGCGCAGCTGGTTTGGACTGGACAAGAAACCCGAGCCGGCACCTGAGCCGGCCGCCGCCACCCCGGCGGCCACTCCCCCGGCTCGTTGAGCCGTCTTAGAGGCTGCTGCATATGATTCCGCTCCGTCATTCAATTCTCGCTGTCGCCACTTCACTGGTGTTGGCCGCCTGCGTGTCTTCGACCGCGCCGGTCAAGCCGGTTGACACTACGTCACCTGCGCAGCGCCTGGCGGCGGTCGAGGCGGCCGCGGGCAAGGACGACACCGAGCTGGACGTGCAGCCGCTGCGCGACGGTGGGGTCGAAGACCTGCGCGTCGTGGCGCAGGGCAAGCGCCAGGCCGGCGATCTGGCCGGGGCCGCGCAGGCGCTCGACCAGGCACTGCAGGTGTCGGAGGGGGACCCGGCGGTCCTGCAGGAGCGCGCCGAGGTGGCCCTGCTGCAGGGCGACTGGGCACAGGCGGAGGTACTGGCCCGCAAGGCGGTGGATATGGGCTCAAAGACCGGTCCGCTGTGCCGCCGTCACTGGGCCACCATCGAACAGTCCCGTCTGGCCCGGGGCGAACAGGAAAACGCGGTTTCCGCGCATGCCCAGATCGAGGGCTGCACGGTGCCGGGCATCAAGCGGTATTGAAACCACGGGTCGTACAATGACCGCATGATCGGTCTTGCCCACGCCAGCAGCGAAGCCCTCAGTGAGGGCGGTACGCTTGCCAGCCATCTGGATGCGTTTGTCGCACGGCCTGCGCAGCTGCGCTTGACCGCAGCAATCGCAGACGCGTTCGAGCAGCGTGACGTGCTGCTGGCCGAGGCCGGCACCGGAACCGGAAAGACCTTCGCCTACCTGGTGCCGGCGTTGCTTTCCGGGCTGAAGATCATCATCTCCACCGGCACCCGCGCGCTGCAGGACCAGCTCTATCACCGCGATCTACCCCGCGTGCGCGCCGCGCTGGGAGTGGGCCACAGCAGCGCGCTGTTGAAGGGGCGCGCCAATTACCTGTGCCGCTATCGCCTGCAGCAGGCACGCGGCGAACCCCGTTTCAGCAACCCCGAGCAGGTCGCCCAGTTCCAGCGCATCCTGGCCTGGTCCGGGCGCACCCGGCACGGCGACATGGCCGAGCTTGATGCGCTGCCGGAGGACTCGCCGCTGTTCCCGATGGTGACCTCCACGGTGGACAACTGCCTGGGCACCGAGTGTCCGTTCTGGTCCGACTGTTTCGTCGTGCAGGCGCGCCAGCGCGCCCAGGCCGCGGATGTGGTCGTGGTGAACCATCACCTGCTGTTGGCCGACCTGGCCCTGAAGCAGGAAGGATTCGGCGAAATCCTGCCGGGTGCGCAGGCGTTCGTGATCGATGAAGCCCACCAGGTGCCCGAGCTGGCTGCCAACTTCTTCGGTGAAGGATTTGGCATGCGCCCCTGGCAGGAACTGGCCCGTGACTGCCTGGCTGAAAGCCGCAGCGTCGGCGGTGCACAGGCCGCCCTGCAGGCACCAGCGGCAACACTGGAGCAGACCCTGCGCGACCTGCGCGGGGCGATGGAGGGCATGCCCTCACGCGGCACCCAATGGCGGGCGCTGGCCGTGCCGCAGGTGCGCGAGGGTTTCGATGCCGCGATGAGCGCGCTGGTGATCCTGCGCGATACCCTCGACGGTGTGCGCGAGGCTTCCCCCGGGCTGGATGCCTGCCATGCACGCGCGCAGGAGGCGGTGTCGCGGCTGTCGCGCTGGCTGGGAGATGACCTGCCGCTGCTGGACTTCGACGCCGACCCGGCGCATGCGCCGGCCGCTGCCGATGTGCTGTGGTATGAACTCACCCCGCGTGGATTCCGATGCCAGCGCACGCCCATGGACGTGTCCGGCCCGCTGCGCGAGCATCGCCAGCGTTCGCTGGCGGCGTGGGTGTTCACCTCGGCGACCTTGACCGTGGATGGTCACTTTGAACACATCGCCCAGCGGCTGGGGCTGGATGATCCGATCACCCTGCTGCAGCCCAGCCCCTTCGAGTGGGAGCGCCAGGCGCTGTGCTATCTGCCCGAAGGCCTACCGGACCCGGCCGCGCGTGGTTTCGGTACCGCGTTGATCGCCGCGCTGACCCCGGTGCTGGAAGCGTCGGGTGGACGCGCCTTCCTGCTGTTTGCCTCGCACCGTGCGCTGCGTGAGGCCGCCGAAGCGTTGCGCGATGCCCCGTGGCCGTTGTTCGTGCAGGGCGAGGCTCCGCGTGCGACCTTGCTGCAGCGTTTCCGTGAATCCGGCAATGGTGTGCTGCTCGGTTCTGCCAGCTTCCGCGAGGGCGTGGACGTGGTCGGCGACGCGCTCAGCGTGGTGGTGATCGACAAACTGCCCTTCGCGGCACCGGATGATCCGGTGTTCGAGGCACGGTTGGAGGCGATCCGCCGCGAAGGGGGGAATCCTTTCCGCGACGAGCAGCTGCCGCAGGCGGTGATCGCACTGAAGCAGGGGGTGGGGCGGCTGATCCGCAGCGAGTCTGATCGCGGCGTGCTGGTGCTGTGCGATCCGCGTCTGACCACGCGGGGCTATGGCCGCATCTTCATGGACTCGCTGCCGCCGTTCCGCCGCACCCGCCTGCTCGCCGATGTCCAGGCCTTCTTTGCGCCACAATGGCGGCCTGCCGATGACGACCCGCAGCCGCTGGCCGTGTCGGCTGACGATGCTCCGTTTCCCACCTCCCTGTTCTGAGTTCACCCGCTGCGCCCATGAAACTGCTTGCCTTTGAAACCGCCACCGAAGCCTGTTCCGTTGCCGTCTACGTCGATGGCGAGGTGCATGAGCGGTTCGAACTGGCTCCGCGTCGCCATGCCGAACTCAGCCTGCCCTGGGCGGAGGCGGTGCTGGCCGAGGCCGGGGTGGCGCGCTCGCAGCTGGACGCGATCGCCCTGGGCCGGGGTCCGGGCGCATTCACCGGCGTGCGTCTGGCCATTGCCATTGCGCAGGGCATCGCACTGGCGCTGGACCGGCCCCTGATTCCGGTATCGACCCTGCAGGCCTTGGCGCTGCGCGCACCCGCAGGACACGACCAGGTGCTGGCCAGCATCGATGCGCGCATGGGCGAGGTCTACGTGGCCCGCCAGGTGCGGGTGGACGGCGCGTGGCAGCTGCAGGGCGAGGAAGTTGTGTGTGCCCCGGAGGCGGTGGATCTGCCGGAGGGCAGTCGCTGGTTCGGCGTGGGGACCGGCTTCGCCGCCGCCGAGGGGCTGCTCGCTGCACGTCTGGCCGGGCAGCTGGAGGGCGTGGAGGCGCAGGCATTGCCCCGCGCTTCGGATGTGCTGGCGCTGGCGGTGCCGATGTTCGCGCGCGGTGAGGTCACCGCGCCGGAACGGGTGGAACCGGCGTATCTGCGCAACAACGTCGCCTTGACCCTGGTCGAACAGCAGGCCGCACGGGCGGCGAAGCAGGGGTAATCGTTCCCTAGCGGTCGTCGCGCAACTCGCCGCCGGGCAGGAACATCCAGGTCCGGGTGACCTGCAGGATGTCCACGTCGTCCTTGCTCTCGGGCAGCGGCGGGTAGGGCTGTGCCAGCCGCACCACGCGCAGCGCCGCTTCATCCAGCAGCGGCGTGCCGCTGCTGCGCAGGACGCGCGCGCTTTCCACGCTGCCGTCGCGACGCACCCCGACGGTAATCACCACCTGGCCCCCGAGCCGACGCTGCCGCGCCTCGTCCGGGTAGTTCAGGTTGCCCACACGCTCGGCGCGATCCACCCATGCCCGCAGGTAGTTGGCGTAGGCGTACTCGCGGGTACTGGCGGAGACGAACTTGCGATTCGGACGCTTGGCGTACTGCGCCGAGCGCAGGTGTACTTCGGCGGCCAGCCGCGCCATGTCCGCGTCCCGCTGCTCGCGCGCGGTCATCGGTGCGTCCGGCCGCGGCTCTTCGGGCAGGGGTTGCGGCTGCGCATCGGCCACGGTGTCCGGGCTGTTGCGGGTCGACACCACGCGTGCCTGCGGCGGCGGCGGACGGGCCGCGTCCTGCCGTTGCTGCGGTATCGGCGACAGCCCGGCCTGCGGCTGCGGCACGATGCCGGCCTGGTTGTCGCGTGGGCGCTGTGCCGTGTCGTGTTCGCCGCCGCCCTGCTGGTTGGCCTGGGCGAGGAAGTCGGCCTGCTTGGGAGTCAGCGGGGTCTGGGTCTGGCTGAAGATCACATCCAGCGTGGGCACCAGCGCGGCCTTGTCCGCGACGGCAAAGCCGACCCCGAGGATCACCAGGCCGTGGACCAGTGCCGACAGCGCCAGGGTGGCTCCCAGTCGTTGCGACTCACGCGTCTGGTGGGGCAGCAGGGGGGCAGCTGTCGCAGTCATCGCGGCAGGCCGGCCTCGATGGCGTCGAACAGGGTGCCGGCGATGTTCAGGCCGAACTGCGCGTCCAGTTCACGCACGCAGGTGGGGCTGGTGACGTTGACTTCGGTCAGGTAATCGCCAATCACGTCCAGACCAACGAAGCGCATGCCGCGGCGTTTCATTTCCGGACCGACCTGGGCGGCGATCCAGCGGTCACGCTCGCTCAGCGGACGGCCTTCGCCGCGTCCGCCGGCCGCCAGGTTGCCGCGGAACTCGTCGCCCTGCGGGATGCGGGCCAGGCAATAGTCGACCGGCTCGCCGTCGACCAGCAGGATGCGCTTGTCGCCGGCGGTGATGTCCGGAATGAACTTCTGCGCGAGGGCCAGCTTGCGCTCGCCGTCGGTCAGGGTTTCCAGGATCACATTCAGGTTCGGGTCGCCGGTGCCGCTACGGAAGATCGAGCGCCCGCCCATGCCGTCCAGCGGCTTGAGCACCGCCTGGCCGTGTTCGAGCACAAACGCCTTGAGGTCGGCATGGCGGCGGCTGACCAGGGTCGGCGGGCAGCACTGCGGGAACAGCAGGGCGGCGAGCTTCTCGTTGTAGTCGCGCAGCCCCTGCGGATCGTTGACGACCAGGGCACCGGCCTGCTGGGCCACCGCGAGCACCTGGGTGTCGTAGATGAATTCGGCATCGACCGGCGGGTCCTTGCGCATCAGCACCACCTGGCCGGGGCCGAACGTGGTCTGGCTGAACTCGCCGAGCGTGAACCAGTCGGCCTTGTCGTCGCGGACCTGCAGCGGGGCGGTGCGGGCCACGGCAACGCCGTCGCGCAGGGCCAGGCCACCGGGGCTGACGTAGTGCAGGGCATGGCCGCGGCGCTGGGCCTCCAGCAACATGGCGAACGTGGTGTCCTTGGCGATCTTGATGTGGGCGATGGGGTCCATCACCACAATGACATTCAACGGCATGGTCGCAACCTGGCGGGCAGGCGCTGATGGTAGCTTCAATCGGGGGTGCCCGGCTTCCCTGACTGGGCGGAACGCTGCGTTTGCCGTCTTCACGGTTTGCGCAGTTCTGGGGTGCTACGGTCGGGCGGGGGCGCGAGTGGCTTGGGTTGCACGACAGACCCTTGATGCCGGAGGCCCGGTGGGATATAGATACGCTTTCGCAGCGACGTCGAAACACCAGGCACAAGCGTCGCGCGCTCGGGGAAAGGTAATGACTGAAAACATGGCTGCGGGTGGGGAACTCGCAGGGCTGAGAGTCATGGTCATCGACGATTCGAAGACCATACGCAGGACCGCTGAAACACTACTCAAGCGCGAAGGCTGCGAGGTGGTGACCGCGACCGATGGTTTCGAGGCGTTGGCCAAGATCGCCGACCAGCAGCCGCAGATCATCTTCGTGGACATCATGATGCCGCGCCTTGACGGCTATCAGACCTGCGCGCTGATCAAGGGCAACCAGCTGTTCAAATCCACGCCGGTGATCATGCTGTCCTCCAAGGACGGCCTGTTCGACAAGGCGCGTGGGCGCATCGTGGGCTCGGAGCAGTACCTGACCAAGCCTTTCACGCGGGAAGAACTGCTGGGTGCCATCCGCACATACGTAAACGCCTGGCCAGGGGGGAAAGGCACAATGGCTCGTATCGTTCTGATCGAGGATTCACCGACCGACCGGGCGGTGTTCACGCAATGGCTTGAAAAGGCCGGGCATGAAGTACTGGTCGCAGACAACGCCGAGGACGGCGTGAAGCTGGTGCGCGAATGCGCACCGCAGCTGGTCCTCATGGATGTCGTCCTGCCTGGCATCAGTGGTTTCCAGGCCACCCGTGGGCTCAAGCGCGACGAGGCCACCAAGGACATCCCGGTGATCATCGTCAGCACCAAGGCCATGGACACTGACCGGGCCTGGGGGCTGCGCCAGGGGGCCAGCGACTACATGGTCAAGCCGCCGCGCGAAGAAGAACTGATCGCGCGGATCAATGAACTGGTGTCCTGATGCGCTCTCCCTTCGACATCCTTGAAGCATACGAACGACGCAGCCTGGCCCATGCGGTCCAGCTGCCGGAACGCCAGTTCGCCCAGGACCTGTGGCGTGGCGTGGGCTATCGGGTCGGTGCCCGCCGCCTGGTATCCGACTTCCGCGAGGTCGTCGAAATCGTGCCGATGCCGCCGGTGACCCCGGTGCCGGGCGCACACCCCTGGCTGCTGGGCGTCGGCAACCTGCGCGGCAACCTGTTCCCCGTGGTTGACCTGCGCTGCTTCCTGGAAGGCGAACGCACCGTCCAGCAGGAAGGCCAGCGCGTGTTGATCATGCGTCAGGCCGGCGGCGACGTGGCACTAACCATCGACGAGCTGTTCGGTCAGCGCAGTTTCGACCAGGGCCAGGACACCGCCATCGGCGATCTGGCCGAGGGCCGTTACGCGCACTTCGTCGACAAGGCTTTCCACAGCGACGGTCATGACTGGGGCGTGTTCTCGCTGTCCCTGTTGTCGCGTACCCCCGAATTCAGGCAGGCCGCGGCCTGATCGCTGCTGCCTTCCTTACTGCATTGAAGATCGAGGTTGAACGATGAGTACTTCTTCGGAAACCGCCAAGGCCGGCAAACTGGGCACGGTGGGAACCAATTTCTGGCTTGGCCTGCTGGCCCTGTCGATGCTCGCATTCGGTGTGAACACCGGCGTGGCGACCTGGCAGGGCAGCCGTCTGGCCGGTGCCAGTACCGGCGCAGCCGACCTGCAGGTGCTCTCCCAGCAGCTCGCCAACCAGGGCCGAGAAGCGGTCTCGGGTAACGCGCAGGCGTTCACCGCGTTCAAGGACACCAAGTCGCGCATTGAAAGCACCGTCAGCAGCCTGCAGGGCCGCTACGGCAGTGTGACCACTGTCTCTGGTCCGCTGAACCAGCTGACCCAGACCTGGGAGCCGCTCGGCAAGAGCGCCGCCCAGCTGGTCGCCAGCGAACCGGCCGTCCTGGCCCTGGCCGGCAACGCCAACAACTTCGTCAACGGCGTGCCCGCCCTGCAGGCACAGCTGAACGAGGTGGTGCGTGCCATGTCCGCCAGCGGTGCTCCCGCTTCGCAGGTGTACAACGCGCTGCAGCAGGTGGTGGTGATCGGCTCGATGGCCCGCCGCGTGACGGAAATGCGCGCCGGCGGTACCAATGCGGCCGCCGCAGGTGACGCACTGGCGCGCGACTCGGTGGTGTTCACCCAGGTGCTGGAAGCGCTGCGCAACGGCAACGAGGAACTGGGCATCGCCCCGGTCCGCAATGCGGCCGCGCTGGCCGCGCTGGAGCAGTCGCAGAAGCAGTGGGACACCATGAAGCAGGACGCCGACGCGATCCTGGCCAGCTCGCGCCAGCTGTTCGCGGCGCAGTCCTCGGCGGCGGCCCTGACCGGCGGCTCGGCCAAGATGCTGGACGACAGCAAGAAGCTGTTCGACGCCTTCTCCTCGTTCGGTTCGGTGCGCGATACCCGCGTGTTCCCGAATTTCTGGCTGGGCGTGGTGTCCGGTGCGCTGTCGCTGATCGCCATCATCGGCTTCGTCAGCAGCTCGGTGCGCAGCCGCTCGCGCGAGCAGGAACTGCGTTACCAGACCCAGGTGGAATTCAACAGCCGCAACCAGCAGGCGATCATGCGGCTGCTGGACGAAATCAGCTCGCTGGGTGAAGGCGACCTGACCGTGAAAGCGTCGGTGACCGAGGACATGACCGGCGCGATTGCAGACGCAATCAACTACGCCGTGGACGAACTGCGCCACCTGGTGACCACCATCAACGACACCTCGGCCAAGGTGGCCGTGTCGACCCAGGAAACCCAGGCCACTGCCATGCAGCTGGCGGAAGCGGCGGGCCACCAGGCCAACCAGATCACCTCGGCGTCGGACCGGATCGGCGAAATCGCATCGAGCATTGAACAGGTGTCGCGCAACTCGGCCGAGTCGGCCGACGTGGCACAGCGCTCGGTGGTCATCGCCGCCGAAGGTGCCGGCGTGGTGCGCGAAACGATCCAGGGCATGGACCAGATCCGCGACCAGATCCAGGAAACCTCCAAGCGCATCAAGCGCCTGGGTGAATCCTCGCAGGAAATCGGCTCGATCGTGGAACTGATCAACGACATTTCCGAGCAGACCAACATCCTGGCACTGAACGCCGCTGTGCAGGCCGCTTCGGCCGGTGAAGCCGGTCGCGGTTTCGCGGTCGTGGCCGACGAAGTGCAGCGCCTGGCAGAACGTACCTCCGGTGCGACCCGCCGAATTGAAAACCTGGTCCAGGCGATTCAGGCCGATACCAACGAAGCGGTCAGCTCGATGGAGCAGACCACCGCTGAGGTGGTGTCCGGTGCGCGCCTGGCCGAGGACGCCGGCACCGCACTGACTGAAATCGAACGCGTGTCCAACGCGCTAAACAACCTCATCAAGAACATCTCCATCGCCGCCCAGCAGCAGTCGTCGGCCGCATCGGACATCACCCGCACCATGGGCGTGATTCGTCAGATTACCGGCCAGACCTCGCAGGGCGCGGGACAGACCGCCGAGTCGATCGGTCATTTGGCACAGCTGGCGGCCGACCTGCGCCGCTCGGTTGCCGACTTCAAGCTGCCGGCGTGACCCGCTGGCAGGGCGAAGAGGGAAGGAATCAGCAGATGATGCATCGCGAGAAATCACAGCACGACATGCGCGCCCACCTGCCGGGAGAACCGGCATGAGCACGCTGCGCGATGCCATGAGCCATGCGGCCCTGGGCTGGGTCAAGCCAGAGCTGGACGAGACCCTGCGCCAGGTGCGCAACGAGGTCGAGTACTTCGTGGAAGATCCGGCCGACGGCAGCCGCATGCGCTTCTGCGCCGGTTACCTGCACCAGGTGCAGGGCACCTTGCGCATGGTCGAGCTGTACGCGCCGGCCATGGTCGCCGAGGAAATGGAACAGCTGGCCAACGCCGTGGGCGCAGGCCAGGTGCCGGACCGCGACGAAGCATGTGCCACTCTGATGCGCGGCAGCGTGCTGCTGCCCGACTATCTGGAGCGCCTGCAGAACGGCCATCGCGATATTCCGATCGTGCTGCTGCCGCTGCTCAACGAGATCCGTGCTGCGCGCGGTGCGCCGGGCATCAACGAAAGCGTGTTGTTCGCCTTCGCACCGGAAAGCGCCAGCGCCACCGAAGACGAGCTGGACCATGCGCGCGGCAGCCTGAGCGGGCGCAACCGCGAGCTGCTCGACACGGTCGGCAATGCGGTCAAGGAAGAACTGCTGCGCATCAAGGACGCGCTCGACCTGCACCTGCGCACCGGCGGCGAGCCGGCCCAGCTGCAGACCCAGGTCAACGAGCTGGGTGCCGTGGCCGACACCCTGGGCATGATGGGCCTGGGCGTCGCCCGTGGCGTGGTCGTGCAGCAGCGTGACGCGCTGACCAGCGTGGTCCAGGGCGAACAGCAGATCGACGAAGACATGCTGTTGGATATCGCCGGCGCGCTCCTGTACGTGGATGCGTCGCTGGATGACCAGGTCGCCCACCTGGGGGCCACTGGCAGCGGTGAGGACGACCCCAGCGCGGTGGAAGGCCGCCGCACCCTGGAAGTGCTGGCGCACGAGGCGATCGCGAACTTCTCCGCGGCCCGTGAGCATTTCGTCGCGTTCATTGAAACCAACTGGAACCACCAGCAGCTGGACGAAGTGCCGCGCCTGCTGGGCGAGGTCGCCGGCGCATTGCGCATGCTCGACCTGCCGCTGCCCGCCGATTACCTGCAGGGTGTGCGTCAGTACATCGCGGTTGAACTGATCGGCCGCCAGCGCGTGCCGAGCGGTCGCCAGCTGGACACCCTGGCTGACGCCATGGCCAGCCTGGAGTACTACCTCGAAGCCTTGCGCGAACGTCGCCCGGGCCGTGAAGACATCCTCGACATCACCCGCACCAGCCTGGAAACCCTGCGTTACTGGCCGTTGCCGGCCGAGCAGCAGGCCACCGCCGAGGCAGCCGAAGCCGTGCTGCCGGTGGTGCCGGAACAGGTTGCGCCGCAGGCTCCGTTGACGGTTGAGCCGGTGGCAGTGGACATCACCCCGGCCGCGCCCGCGCCCGCGCCCGGTGACGTGGCACCGGTATCGTTACCTGACTTCACCTTTGCTCCCGCCCCCGAGGCGGCAGCACCGGCTGCCATCGAACCGGTGGCAGAACCGACCACGACCGAAACGGCGACCCCCGCCGAAGCGCCGGCAGCCCGCGTTGCCAGGCCGTTGGTGTTCGAGGCCTCCACGGCACCGATCGCCAGCGACGCGCCGAAGTGGACGTTGGCCCATGAGGTGCGCAGCGAGGAACCGGCAGCGCCTGCCGCCGCCGACGAAGTCGCCCCCACCTTTGCCAGCTTCGATCCGGTCCAGGCCGAGGGCGACGACGCTGCCAGCCACTGGGACGGCACCGCGCTGGATATCGCGCCGATCGATCTGGAGGGTTTCGCGAGCGAGACCGTCGTAGCGGCGGATCTCGACGCGGCCGCGCCGACGGCCATCACCGCCGGGTCGGTGTTCGATCCAGTGGCCGCGGAAAGCGATGAGCTGGAATTGAACGACGAACCGATCGAGTTCACCGTGGATGACGCACTCCACAACGCCGGCGACGTGCTGTCGCTGCAGGTGGACGACGCGATTGAACCGGGCACCACCCTTGACGTGGAAGCGCTGCCGGCATTCCTGCAGACCGATGCGGCCCTGGACGACGTGCCGGCCGTACCTGAGAGCGTGGTGGAAGCCGCGCCGGCTCCGGCGGCCAACGTGCACGAAGCGGTGATCCGCAAGATCGAGCTCGACGACGAATCGGCGCGCTTCCTGGCCGAACTGGACGCGGCCGCGGCGGGGTTCAGCACCGCGCCTGTCGCACCGGTTGAAGCCGAAGCACCTGTCGCCGAAGCGCCGGTCGAGGCCGTCGAGAGCATCGAGGCTGGCTTCGAGGACGATGGCGAGAACATCGACCAGGACATCCGCGATGTCTTCATCGAGGAGTTCGACGAGGAACTGGTCAACCTCGGCAATCTGTTGCCGGTCTGGCGTGCCGCGCCGGACAACCTGGACCGTCTGCGTCCGATCCGCCGCGTGTTCCACACCCTGAAGGGCAGTGGACGGCTGGTGGGTGCACGCACCCTGGGTGAGTTCAGCTGGAAGATCGAGGGCATGCTCAACCGCGTCCTCGATGGCACCCGTCCGGCATCGCCGGCGGTGGTGGCCATGGTCACCCAGGCTTACGAAGTGCTGCCGCAGTTGAATGCCGCGCTGCGCGATGGCAGCCGCGTGCATGCCGACCTGCAGGCGATGCAGGCCATTGCCGACCGGGTCGCCGCAGGTGAGGAGACCTTCCACGTGCCGCTGCAGCGTCCGGCTCCGGCGGCCGCACCGGTCGAAGCCCCCGTCGAAGCGACGGTGGTGGTCGAGCCGGTGGCCGCTGACCCGGTCAGCGAAGTCGTGCTGTCGGGCACGCCCGCCAACATCGACGAGGTGCTGCGCGAGATTCTTGAAGCCGAAGTGGAAACCCACCACGGCACGCTGCACGCGTGGCTGCAGCAGGCGCTGGTCAGCCCGCAGCCGGTCACCGACGTGCTGCTGCGCGCGGTACACACCATGAACGGTGCGTTCGCGATGACCGACGTGCCGGAAATCACGGCGGTTACGGGCGCGGCCGAAAGCTTCATCAAGCGCTCGCTCGCCGCAGACGCCGTGCCTGACGCTGACGGTGTATCGGCGCTGGACGCTGCCGCCGCCGCGATCCGCAGCACCATGGAAGCGCTGCAGGCTCCGTCGCCGCGCATTCCGTCGCATGCCGAACTGGCAGCACGTTTGCAAGCGCTGGCCGAAACGCTGCCCGAGGCCCGTTGGCCGGCGCTGGTCGCCGATGAGCTGGATGTCGGCGATCTCGACGTTGATGCCGACGCCGATGCCGACGCGGTTGATGCGGACGCCGATCCGACCACGCGCCTGCGCGATGCGCAGGACACCACCGCACAGGAACTGGCAGCACTGGCCGCGCAGTTCGACGAGCGCGGTGGTCTGGCCACGCTGGACGAGACCAGCACGCCGGAACTCCAGCAGGCCATCGTCGAGGCCGACGATCTGCAGATCGTCGAGATTGCAGCGGAGCCGGTGCAGGACACCGAAGTCGCCGAGGACACCCTGGTCGCCCAGGAGCTGACCGGCAGCGACGACCTGTCGGCCTACTTCGATGCCGACCTGCCGGTGGGCCTGGATACCCCCGCGACGATCGCGCCGGCCATCACGGCCGATGCCGATGCAGCGCCGCTGCAGCCGGCCACCGATGCCGGTCTCGAGGCGGTGGAGCTCACCGGGGCAGAGGATCTGTCGCATTACTTCGAACCGGCGCTGGTCGCCGATGGGGTGGATGCGCAGGCTGACGCGCTCGACGACGTACTGCCGCCGGTGCCCGCCTTTGGCGAACCTGTCGACCTGCAGCAGGCCCTTGATGACGGGCTTACCGTGGTCGACGGCGAGCCGGCCGACGACACCGATGGCCTGCTGGTGCTGGACACCGGCATCGCCGGTCCGGGTGCCAGCGATACCTTTGCAGGCGTCGAGGAAACTGTGGTCAGCGACGGCACGCCGCTGTTCGAGCTGGAAGAGCTGGCTCCGGCCGCCGCAGCCATCGAAACCGCAGCCGTGGAGGCGCAGGACGACCTGGCCGATGCCGAGCCGCTCGACTTCAGCCAGCTCGACCGCGAGCTGGTCGATATCTTCGTGGAAGAAGGCAAGGACCTGCTCGACCACTGCGACGGTCTGATCAGCGAACTGCGCGACGCGCCGGAGGACCGCGAGGTCGTCGCCGGTCTGCAGCGCGACCTGCACACCCTGAAGGGTGGTGCACGCATGGCCGGTATCAATGCCATCGGCGACCTGGGCCACAGCATCGAATCGCTGCTGGAAGTCGTGGCTGCCAACCGCACCGACATCGACCGCGCCGACGTCAAGCTGCTGGAGCGCGGCTTCGACCGCCTGCATCAGATGCTGACGCGCACCGGCAACCACCTGGCCGTGGCCATGCCGAACGACCTGATCACGGCGTTCGAGCAGCGCACGCTGGGACGTGCCGAGATCGTGGAAGCGCTGGAGGAGATCGAAGCGCCTGCGCCGGTCGCACCGGTCGCCGACGAGATCGTCCAGGACGTCGCCGAATCGACCACCACGGTCGAAGACGCGCCGGTTGAACAAGCACCGGTCGAACAGGCACCGGTGGAAGCCGTCGCCGGCGACATCGAGGTGGTCGAGGAAGCACCGGTTGCCGCCGACGTCGACGTCGACGTGGCAGAGCCGGAGGTGGAGACCGCCGCGGTCAGCACCGAGCCTGCCGACGTCGCCCCGGCTGCACCGCAGCCTGAGGCAGTCGCTGAGCCGATCACGGCTGAGCATGAGACCGTCGAGCCGGTTCAGACGCCGGTGGAGGTCATCGCGGCAACGCCGGTGGCCCCCATCGTGGTCGAACGCCGCGCCCCGCTGCCCGAGCTGGCTCCGCTCTCGGCTCCGGTACAGCTGGAAGCAGCTGCCGACGACGACATGCTGGCCCGTCCGCAGCAGGAACAGGTGCGCGTGCGCGCCGATCTGCTCGACCGCCTGGTCAACCACGCCGGTGAAGTCGCGATCTATCGCTCGCGCCTGGAACAGCAGCTGGGTGCCTTCCGTGGTGCCATGGCCGAACTGGATCGCACCAACGCGCGTCTGCGCGATCAGCTGCGCCGTCTGGACCTGGAAACCGAAGCGCAGATCGTTGCCCGTTACCAGCGCGAGCAGGACCAGGCCGACCACAAGTTCGACCCGCTGGAACTCGACCGCTTCTCCACGCTGCAGCAGCTCAGCCGTGCGTTGAACGAATCGGCCGCCGACCTTGGCGGTCTGCAGGGTGTGCTGGACGACCTGTCGCGCCAGTACGACGTGCTGCTGCAACAGCAGTCCCGCGTCAGCTCGGAGCTGCAGGATGGCCTGATGCGTGCGCGCATGGTGCCGTTCGACGGCCTGGTGCCGCGTCTGCGCCGCGTGGTCCGTCAGGCCGGCCAGGACACCGGCAAGCAGGTCCACGTGACCCTCGACGGTACCCACGGCGAACTGGACCGCAACGTGCTCGACCGCATGGTCGCGCCGCTGGAACACATGCTGCGCAACTCGGTGGCACATGGTCTGGAAACGCCGCAGCAGCGTCGTGATGCGGGCAAGCCGGAAGAAGGCGAGATCGCCATCCGTCTGCGCCGCGAAGGCTCGGAAATCGTGCTGGAAGTGGCCGATGACGGTGCCGGCTTGGACCGCGACGCGATCCGTCGCCGCGCCGAACAGCGTGGCCTGATCGAAGCCGGTGCACAGATCAGCGACACCGAACTGGACGCGATGATCTTCGCCGCCGGCTTCAGCACCGCTGACCAGGTCAGCCAGCTGGCGGGCCGCGGCGTGGGTATGGACGTGGTTCACAACGAAGTGCGCCAGCTCGGCGGCTCGGTGGACATCCACTCGGTACGCGGCAAGGGCGTGACCTTCACGCTGCGCCTGCCGCAGACCCTGGCGGTCACCCAGGCCGTGTTCGTCCAGATCGGTGAAACCACCTTTGCCGTCCCGGTGGCGTCGGTCAGCGGTATCGGCCGGATCTCGCGCGAGCGCTTCGAGTCGGCCAACGGCGGCTACCACTACGGTGGCGAAGAGTTCGCCCTGCACGACCTGGGCACCCTGGTGGGCCAGGGCCAGGCCAAGGCCGAGGGTCAGGACCAGGTGCCGCTGCTGCTGGTGCGCGCCGGTGAACTGCGTGCCGCCGTGGCAATCGACCAGGTGCTGGGCAACCGCGAAGTGGTGGTCAAGCCGGTCGGTCTGCAGATTGCGTCGGTGCCGGGTATCTACGGCGCGACCATTACCGGCGATGGCCGCGTGGTGGTCATCCTGGACGTTGCACCGCTGGTGCGCCGTCACCAGGCCAACCCGATCAGGCCGGTGGACACTGCCGCGCAGGCCAGCGAACGTCAGGTTCCGCTGGTGATGGTGGTCGACGACTCGTTGACCATGCGCAAGGTGACCGGTCGCATCCTGGAGCGCCACAACTTCGAAGTGGCCGTCGCCCGCGACGGTATCGAAGCGCTGGAGCGCCTGGAAGAGCGGGTGCCGGACCTGATGCTGCTGGATATCGAAATGCCGCGAATGGACGGCTATGAACTGGCCACCGCCATGCGCGCCGATCCGCGCTACAAGGATGTGCCGATTGTGATGATTACCTCGCGCAGCGGCGACAAGCACCGTCAACGCGCCTTTGAAATCGGTGTCCAGCGCTACCTGGGCAAGCCGTACCAGGAGCTGGACCTGATGCGAAACGTGTATGACCTGTTGGGGATCGCCCGTGTCCGAGAATGAGTTGATCTCGCCGCTGTCGGTTGCCCTGCTGGCCCGCACCGGGCCGGCGCGTGAGCGCCTGCGCGAGGCGCTGGTGCAGGCCGGTGCCAGCGTGGTGCTGGAAGAAGATCCCAATACGCTCGAGGCCGACACCCTGCGTGGCGTCGGCGCGGCTGCCGTGCTGGTCGCGCTGGAGCCGGCCATCGAAGAAGCGTTGGAACGCCTGGATCCGGTGCTGGCCTCGCCGGCACTGACCCTGATTTTCGACGAAGCCGAACTGGCCGCACGTCGCGAAGGTTGGGAAGCACAGCGCTGGGCGCGCCACCTGGTCGCCAAGCTGCATGGCCACCAGGACGTACTGCCGCCGGGCTCGGAACAGGAAGGCGTGGTCGAGCTGGAGCCGGGTCTGCCGGTGACCCCGGCCGAACTGCATGCCGATGCACCGCTGGACTTCCACGTGCGTGAGGCCTTCGATGCCGCACCGGAGGTGCCGGCCGACGGCCTGTACCCCGCGCGCGAAGGCTACAGCGAGCCGCTGTCGCTGGAGGAAGCGCTGGCTGCGATGCAGGCCACCGAGGTCGCATCCGCACCGGTGACGCCGCCACCCGCACCGAGCGCACCGACCGCACCGCCGGCGGTACCGGCGGCTGCGCCGGCTGCCGCACTGGGGCACCACAGCAGCTGGTCGCTGGTCGATACCGACGATGCGCCGGCCGAAGTCGCCCCGGTGGCTGCACCGCCGGAGACGCAGGAGACCCCTGCAGCGGACATCCATACCGGTGGTCTGTCGCTGGTGGAACTGGAGCCGGAACTCCCGCCCAGTGATGCCGCACCCGGTGCCGTGCTGGTCCTGGCCGGGATCGGTGGGCCGGACGCGCTGCGCCGCCTGCTGGCCTCGCTGCCCGCCGGCCTGGCCGTGCCCGTCCTCGTTTACATGCGTCTGGATGGTGGTCGCTACGGCAACCTCGTCAAGCAGATGGCGCGCGTCTCGGCGCTGCCGGTACTGCTGGCCGAATCCGACCAGCCGGTGGTCGCGGGCAATGCCTACATCCTCCCCGACGATGTCGGGGTGGGCGTGCAGAACCGTGGCCTGCACTTCACCGCCGACGTCGAAGGTGTCCAGGTCAGCGCGCTGCCGGCACCGCACAGTGCGGTGGTCATGCTCAGCGGCGCCGACGCACGCCTGGTCGATGACGCCTTGTCGCTGGCTGTCGCTGGTGGCTGGGTCGCGGGTCAGACCGGTGAAGGCTGCTACGACCCGATCGCCGCCAGTGCGGTGGTCGCCGCCGGCATGGCCGCCGGCGATCCGCCGCAGATCGCCGCCGCCATCGCCGAACGCTGGGGCGTCAGCGAGTAATCCGCTGCGCCGCCGCCCATCAGGAATGACACCATGAGTTACGCCAGCAACGACGAAATCCGCGGGGTACTGATCGAGACCGGTCAGCAGCATGTGCTGCTGCCGAACGCGACCGTTGCCGAAATGATGTCCAACGTCCAGGTACACCCGGTGGCGGACGCCCCGGCGTGGCTGCTCGGCCAGCTGGCTTGGCACGGCTGGGACGTGCCGCTGCTGTCGTTCGCGCGACTGGCCGGGCTGGGCGATGAAATGGTCGCCAGCAAGAACAAGGTGGTGGTGCTCAAGGCGCTCGGCGGTAATCCGCAGCGGCCGTACTACGCTTTGCTGGCGCAGAACTTCCCGCAGCTGATCGCGGTTCCGCGTGATGGCCTGCTGGCTGATGCATCAGAAGAAACCCTGCCCACCGGCGTGCACATGCGCGTGCTGCTGGGCGAGCGCAGCGCCTTGCTGCCGGATCTGGATGCCGTGGAAGCGGCCCTGGACGCGGCCCACCCGGTCGCAGCCTGAGCCTACGTAGAGCCACGCCCTGCGTGGCTGCGCCAGGCCCGACACCCCGAAGCCACGCAGGGCGTGGCTCTACATGCGATCAGCCGAGATCGCCCAGCCGCGCCTGCACCGCCGCAATCGCGGCGAGCCCGGCGGTTTCCGTGCGCAGAATGCGCGGCCCCAACTGCAATCCCTGGAAACCGGCCTCCGCCAGCGCGAGGCGGTCGCGCGGTGACCAGCCACCTTCCGGACCAATCGCGATCACCACTCCGCCGGGCGCGGACGACAGCGTCGACAAGCGGTGTTCGCCCTGCGGGTCGAGGGTGAGCTTCAGCGATTCGGCCGGCATGCTGCGCGCCGCGTCCAGCAGTGACTGCGGCGCGCCGACCGAGGGCACCACGGCACGCCCGGACTGACCGCAGGCCGAAACCACCACGCTGTGCCAGTGCGCCAGCCGTTTCTCCGCCCGGGCCGCATCCAGCTTCACCTCGGTACGCTCGGCGTTGACCGGCACGATCCGCTGGACACCCAGCTCGGTGGCCTTCTGCAGAATCAAGTCCATCTTCTCGCCGCGCGCGATGCCCTGCAGCAGCGTGATCGACAGCGGCGATTCGTTGTCCAGCGTCTGCACGGCGTCGATGCGGACCTGCGCGTTGCGCTTGCCGAGCTCAACCAGCGTGGCGTGGTAGTCGTGCCCGTCGCCATTGAACAGCACGCAGCCCTCACCCTCGCGCAGGCGCATCACCCGCACCAGATGGTTGGCCACGTCTTCCGGCAGCGAAATCTGCTGCCCGACGGCCAGCGGGGTTTCAACGAACGAACGGGTCACGCGCATGCAACAGCTTCCTCGATGGCAGCCAGGGTGGTATGGGCCAGCCGCTCCAGGTGGTCATCTTCCACGCAGTACGGCGGCATCCAGTACAGCACATTGCCCAGCGGGCGCAGCACAACGCCACGCTTGAGCGCTGCATTGTAGGCGTGCAGCCCGACCCGCGCAGCCGCAGGGAAGGGCGTACGCCGGTCGCCATTGCGGGTCAGCTCGAAGGCCACCACCATGCCCGCCTGGCGCACGTCGGCCACATGCGGATGGTCACTGAACGGGGCGGCCAGCGACCGCATCACCTCGGCGGTGCTGCGGTTGCGGGCGATGATGTTGTCCTGGGCAAAGATGTCCAGCGTGGCCAGCGCGGCCGCACACGCCAGGGGATTACCGGTGTAGCTGTGCGAATGCAGAAACGCGCGCTCCCGGCTGTCATCCAGGAAGGCGTCGTAGAGCGCCTGGGTCGCCAGCACGGCGGCCAGCGGCAGGAAGCCGCCGGTCAGCCCCTTGGACAGGCACAGCAGATCGGGCGTGACGCCGGCTTGTTCGCAGGCGAACAGCGTGCCGGTACGCCCGAATCCCGTGGCGATCTCGTCGGCGATCAGGAAGGCACCATTGGCGTCGCACAGTGCGCGCGCACGCTGCAGATAGACCGGGTCGTACATGCGCATGCCACCGGCGCATTGCAGACGGGGTTCGAGAATGACCGCACAGATCTCACCCGGGTGCTGGTCGAACAGGTTGGCCAGGTCATCGGCGGCCTGGTGGGCGCGCTGTGCGGCACTTTGACCGGGTTCGGCCAGGAAGGCATCCGGTGACGGGGCGAACAGGGCTTCGGTCAGCAGCGGTGCGTAGACACGCCGATACAGGGGGATGTCACCCACTGACAGGGCACCCAGGGTCTCCCCGTGATAGCCGTTCTCCAGGGCAACGAACCGCGTGCGTTGAAGTTCGCCGCGGTTGCGGAAGTAGTGGAAGGCCATCTTCAGGGCCACTTCCACCCCGGCCGAGCCGTTATCGGCATAGAACACCTTGGCCAGCGGGTCACGACCGGCCTGGCGCGGAGCCAGGGCGAGCAGCCGCTCGGCCAGGGTGATGGCCGGTTCGTGGCTGAAACCGGCCAGCATCACCTGCTCGAGCTGGGACGCCTGCTGGGCGATCGCCGCACCGATCCGCGGCTCGGCATGGCCGAACAGATTGGTCCACCAGCTGCTGACGGCATCCAGATAGCGGTTGCCGTCGTGGTCGATCAGCCACGGGCCTTCACCCCGCGCAATCGGGACCAGCGGCAGGGTGTCGGGATGCTCGCGCATCTGTGTGCACGGGTGCCAGAGCACGGCCAGGTCGCGTTGCCGCCACTGCTGGGCCAGCGGGGAGGGGGCTGGGTCTGCTAGCATTTCAAGCTCATGAACACGTTCTCACCAGCCTGCATTCTATCGGTCCGCGCGAGCCTGTCCGCATGAGCCGTCCGCTCCCCACGATCCATCAGATCACGGATGAGGAAAGCGGTCCGTTCCAGCGCCAGCATCTCGATCTGGAGTTCTCCAACGGCGAGCGCCGTCGGTTCGAGCGCCTGGTCAGCCGGGGTCATGGTGCGGTCGTGGTGGTCCCCATGCTCGATGCAGACACCGTCCTGCTGGTACGTGAATACGCCGCCGGCATGCACCGTTACGAGCTGGGACTGGTCAAGGGGCGGATCGATGCCGGGGAGACCCCGGAGCAGGCCGCGAACCGGGAATTGAAAGAGGAAGCCGGCTACGGTGCACGGCGGTTGGATGTGCTGCGGCCGATGACCCTGGCCCCGACTTACATGAGTCACCAGTCGTGGCTGGTGGTGGCCCGCGACCTGTATCCGGAACGCCTGCCCGGCGACGAGCCCGAAGAACTGGAAGTGGTGCCCTGGAAGCTGGCCGAGCTGGACCAGCTGATGCTGCGTGAAGACTTCTCCGAAGGGCGTTCGCTGGCGGCGTTGTTCATCGCCCGCGAGTGGCTGGGCGGCGGGGCATGATCAAACTCACCACCGATCTGCGGGAAACCGTCATCGCCATCGCGCAGGACGCGGCGGCGGCGATCATGGGGGTATACGCCACCGCGTTCGAGATCGAGCTCAAATCCGACCGCAGTCCGGTGACCGCAGCCGATCGCGCCGCCAACGATGTGATCGAGCGCGGGCTGGCACAGCTGACCCCCGATCTGCCGATCCTGTCCGAGGAATCCGCGCTGGTGCCGTGGGAAACGCGGCAGCACTGGGGCGCGTACTGGCTGGTGGACCCGTTGGATGGCACCCGCGAGTTCGTCAAGCGCAATGACGAGTTCAGCGTCAACATCGCGCTCATCTATCAGGGCGCGCCAGCATTCGGCGTTGTGCTGGCTCCGGTGACCGGCGTGGTCTGGCATGCCATGCGTGGAGAACTGGCCTACCGCCGCGAAGGCATGCACGACTCCGTCCTGCGTGCCCGCGCCCCCGCGGTTGCGCCGCTGCGGGTCGCTGCCAGCCGCTCGCACCGCAGTCCGGAAACCGAAGCGCTGCTGGCACGCATGGGTGACATTGAAGTCATCGCGCAAGGTTCCTCATTGAAATTCTGCCGTCTGGCCGAAGGCTCCCTGGATGTCTACCCGCGACTGGGCCCCACCGCAGAATGGGACACGGCGGCCGGCCAATGCGTGCTGCATGCCGCCGGCGGTGCCGTACTGTCGGCGGCGACCGGCAAGCCGTTCCGCTACAACCGTCGCGAGTCGCTGTTGAACGGTGACTTCATTGCCTTGGGCGACACCCGTCTGCCCTGGCGCAGCTGGATGCCCGACTGATTTCCCTGCCTGCTGGAGCTGTGATGTCCGCCACTGCCGAACTGGAACGCCTGCTGGGCATCATGGCGCGCCTGCGCGACCCGCAGCAGGGCTGCCCCTGGGACCTCGAGCAGAGCTTCGCGACGATTGCGCCTTACACCATCGAGGAAGCCTACGAGGTGGCCGATGCCATCGATCGCGGTGACCTGGATGATCTCTGCGACGAGCTCGGCGACCTGCTGCTGCAGGTCGTCTTCCATGCGCAGATGGCCAGCGAGCAGGGCGCGTTCGGCTTTGCCGAGGTCGCGCGCGCCATCAGCGACAAGATGCAGCGCCGCCATCCGCATGTGTTCGCCCAGGTCGATGTGAACGGGGCCGACGAGGTCGTCGTCAATTGGGAAGCGATCAAGCGTGCCGAACGGGAAGCGAAGGGACATGCGGACACCTCGGCGTTGGCCGGGATCTCGCGCGGCCTGCCGGAATGGCAGCGTGCGGTGAAGCTGCAATCGCGCGCTGCCCGCGTCGGTTTTGACTGGCCGGGCCCGGCACCGGTAATCGACAAGGTGCGCGAGGAACTGGATGAAGTGGCCGCCGAGTTCGCGCGCGGACCGGTACAGGACAACGCGGCGCGCCTGCAGGAAGAGCTCGGTGACCTGTTGTTCGTCTGTGCCAATCTGGCCCGGCACGCCAAGGTGGATGTCGGTGCCGCGCTGCGCCAAGCCAACCTGAAGTTCGAGCGCCGCTTCCGCGCGATGGAGTCGCAGGCTGCCCGCGAAGGAAGGGCCATGGCCGAGCTCGACCTGGAGGCGCAGGAACAGCTCTGGCAGCAGGTCAAGGCCACTGAGTCAGCGCAATGAAGACGCTGCTGCTGTTCGTGCTGACCGCGGTGGCGGAGATCGTCGGCTGCTATCTGCCGTGGCTGTGGCTGCGCAAAGAAGGCAGCATCTGGTTGCTGCTGCCGGCCGCCGTCAGCCTGGCCCTGTTCGCCTGGCTGCTGACCCTGCATCCGGCCGCCAGCGGGCGGGTGTACGCCGCCTACGGCGGCGTCTACATCGGCACTGCACTGGCCTGGTTGTGGGTAGTTGACGGCATCCGCCCAGGCCGCTGGGACCTGCTCGGCGTGGCGCTGTGCCTGGCTGGCATGGCCGTGATCATGTTCGCCCCACGGGCGACCTGACGCCGGGCTCTACCGCAGCGCCGCACGCGTTCCGGGAGCGCATCGGCGATAATGGGCGTCTTGCTTTTCATCCCCCGGACCGTGGTCATGACCCAGAAGACGCTGCTCAACGAAACCCACCGTGCGCTCGGTGCCAAGATGGTCGATTTTGGTGGCTGGGACATGCCCATCCACTACGGCTCGCAGCTGGACGAGCACAACCTGGTGCGCGCCGCCGCCGGCATGTTCGACGTTAGCCACATGACCGTGGTCGACCTGCACGGTGAGCAGGTCCGTCCGTTCCTGCGTCGCCTGCTGGCCAACTCGGTGGACAAGCTCAAGGTGCCCGGCAAGGCACTCTACTCGTGCATGCTCAATGCGCAGGGCGGGGTGATCGACGACCTGATCGTCTACTTCCTGGCGGACAACTTCTTCCGCATGGTGGTCAACGCTTCCACCCGTGAAAAGGACCTGGCCTGGATCCGCGAGCAGGCGGCGGCCTTCAATGTGCAGGTCAGCGAGCGCGAAGACCTGGCGATCATTGCCGTGCAGGGACCGCATGCGCGTGACAAGGTCATCGGCCTGGTGGCCGAGGGCGACCGCGCTGCGCTTGAGAAGCTGGGTCGCTTCGCGGCTGCGGAGGTGACCGGCGCACAGGGTGAGCCCCTGTTCGTGGCGCGTACCGGTTACACCGGCGAGGACGGCTTCGAGATCCTGGTGCCGCAGGGCAACGTGATCGCCTTCTGGAATGCACTGGCTGCCGCGGGCGTGCGGGCGGGCGGCCGGGGCGCCCGCGCCCCGCCGCGCCCGGCCGCGGGCCGGAATCTGTATTGCCAGGACAAGGAC
>NZ_JASCOZ010000037.1 GCF_029960115.1 Stenotrophomonas sp. PS02289 | reverse complement strand
GGCGACACGCATGACGTGTCACCACGGTGCCCGAACCGTCAGTTGCACCCGATGCGCTCGATCCGGTTCTGCGCATCCACGTGGATGGTCAGACGGTCCTCGCGGAAGTCCATGGTCACCGCCATGTCTGGCTTGACCACGCGGGCATGCTTGGCTCCGCTGTCCTTTACTGCTTTTTCCACCAGCGCCGCATCGGCCACCTTGCCGACCAGGCCTTCCACGGCTTCGGGCCTGCACGGCGTGGCGGTGCTGCCAGCGGGCACCGGATCGACCACCGCCTGCGGCGGTTCTTCCGCCGTGCTCTTGGGGGGCTGGCTGCAGGCAGCCAGGGGCAGGGCACAGCTGACCAGCAACAACAGGGAAAGGCGCATGGTGAACCTCCTCCAGAGGGATGTGTTCACATCATGCGGTCAGCCACCTGCACCGAACGTCAACGCTGCATCAAGCGCCACCAGGTGCCTGCAGCGCCAGCGTTTCCCGCTCGCGCTGCTCCTCGGCCACCAGCCGCAGCATCAGCTGGGCCAGGGTCACCACGTCCTGGTGGTTGTGCTCAGCCACCCGGCGCAGGTTCACGGCGCTGCCGCCGCGCAGGTAGTTCAGCCAAGCGGCGGGCGCTTCCGAACCGGGCAGGTCGTCTTCGCGCACGATCTGCAGCAGCTGCCGTTCGATGGTGGCCAAGCGGCAGTTCTCCCAGGTCCCGCGATAGCGGCGGCGGGTCGGGAACAGCAGATCCACGTGGTCCAGTGCGCTGATCGGTTCGCGCTGCCGCGCCAGCCGGTAACGGGTCTTCAGCAGCGGCGCGTCGTAACAGCGGCCGTTATAGCTGCAGAACACCGTGGACGGCTGCAGCCAGCCGGCGAAGGTGCGCAGCATCGCGGTTTCAGCCGCCATCGTGGTCATCAACAGCTGGCGGATGCGCAAGCCGGTGCCGCGCTCGGCATCGTGGTGCCAGTCGGCTGCGCCGATCATGAACGCACGCGTGCCGGTACCGCCCGCCAGCCCGGTGGTTTCGGTATCGAAGAACAACAGATCCTGTGGCTGCACGGCTTCGCCTTCGCGGCGGGCAAACGCCAATGACAGCGGAGCGGTGGGAATGGCCTGCGGCAGGAACGCTTCAATCAGGAACAGACCGTCGGCAATCTGCTCGCCCGGTACCTGACGGTCCTGTGCGGAGGCGCGCGGACGTGCGCTGGCCGTGCCGCGCTCGCGCAGGCCGAGCAGGCGATGCAGACCGCCGACATCCGGTTTGCGCAGTGCCGGTGCAGGCACTGACGCGGCGGGAGACGGGGCGGCAGCGCCGGTGGGCTTGTGCTTGATCTCCTGTTCAACCCAGGCAAACACCGAATCCGGCGCGGGCTTGCGCGCGCGCGCCTCATTGGCCGCAGGTGGCAAGGCAGCTTCAGCTGCAGGGACAGTGGGCGCTGTGGTGGGCTGCGACGCGGGCGTGACGTCACCGGCCTGTCGCCGCAGGAGGCGCAGCTTGTCCAGGCTCAGGCTCAAAACGGTACGACCTCCACGTCAGCGTGGTGCGTCGCGTCGGGCAACGCCTGTGCATCAAACAGGTCCAGCACCTTCAGTGCCAGCGCCTTGGGGGTGGTGGCATCGTCTTCCTGGCCGGCCAGCACCGGGCCCACGCAGGCCGGGCAGCCGGCCCTGCAGTCGCAGCGCTGCACCAGCTCGCGCGCGCGCAGCAGCAGCTCGGCCTGGCGCGTCCACAGCGGTTCGCTCAGGCCTACGCCGCCCGGGAAGTTGTCGTACAGATACACGGTGGGCACGAACTGCTGCTGCAGTTCGATCGCGCTGGCGTCGAACTCCGCGCCGCGCAGCTGGCCACGGCCGCTTTGGTCGGCCACCGCGAACCACGCACCGTCACCGTTGCCTACCGCCTTCTGCAGGTCGCGCGCGTCGGCCATCACCGCCACCGTGGCGACGATGTGCAGCGCGTAAGCCGCACCGAGGAAGCCGTCCAGCGCTTCCTGCTTGGACTCGAACGCCGTCAGCAGCAGCGCCTGCGGCAGCTGCCACCACACGGCAGTGGTGTGCAGTTCCTGGTCGGGCAGGTTGACCGGGCCGTAGCCGATGTTTTCATGGGTGTAGTAGCGGATCTTCTTGTAACCAGCCACGCGTCGCACTACATGGACCTCGCCATGGTGCGAGTCGCCACGCCCGGCCACGCAGCCGTCGAAGCGATCGAGCACCTTGAGTTTGGTGAAGTCGATGCTGTCGGTGTAGTAATCCACGTGGGTGCGGGTGACGTAGGCCTTGCGGCCTTCCCAGTCCAGCCGCTCCACCTGGTAGGGTGTGGACTGCACCATGTGGATGGCCCCTTCGTACAGGGTCAGTGCCGCGGCGGAATAATCCACCTCCGCGATGATCTGCTGCTTGCCGTCGCTGCGGTCGACCACCACGAAGTTGCCATCGGCCACCGAACGCAGGCTCACCGCATTGGCGGGATAGCTGTCCGCGATCCACTCCCAGCGGTCGCCCTCACGGTGCACCACTTCGGTTTCCGCCAGCGCTTCCAGAAACACCAGCGGGTCGATCGGACCGAACGGGTCGCCGGCCAGGAATGGCAGCTCGAATGCCGCGCAGCGGATGTGGTCGAACAGGATCAGCGGCTGGTCCGGCGCAATGCGTGCATGCTCCGGCGACGCATCGGCGAAGAAGTCCGGATGCCGCACCACGTACTGGTCCAGCGGTTGCGAACTGGCCACCATCACCCCCAGCGCGGGCTGCTGGCGGCGACCGGCGCGGCCGAAGCGCTGCCAGGTGGCGGCCACGCTGCCGGGATAGCCATTGAGCACCACCACGTCCAGGCTGCCGATATCCACACCCAGCTCCAATGCCGAGGTACTGACGATGCCGTCGATGTTGCCGGCACGCATGGCGCGCTCGGTTTCGCGACGCTCGGTGGGCAGGTAGCCGCCGCGGTACGCGCGGATGCGCGCCGGCTTGCGCGGGTCGTGGTCGAAGATGTCTTTCAGGTACTTGGTGAGCACTTCGACCATCAGCCGGCTCTGCGCGAAGATCAGCGTTTTCAGGCCGGACTTGATCGCAATGCGCGCGATGCGGTTGCTCTGCGAGCGCGCCGAGGCACGCAGGCCCAGGTCGGCGTTGACCACCGGCGGGTTCCACAGCAGCACATGCTTGGGGCCGGTGGGCGCACCCGATTCGGTGATCGCGCTGACCGGTGCTTCGATCAGTGCTTCCGCATGGGCCTTGGGATTACCGATGGTGGCCGAGCACAGGATGAACTGCGGTTCCACCCCGTAGAACGCGCAGATGCGCTTGAGCCGGCGCAGCACGTTGGTGACGTGGCTGCCAAACACGCCGCGATAGGTGTGGACTTCGTCGATCACCACATAGCGCAGGTTCTCGAAGAACTGCGCCCACTTGGTGTGATGCGGCAGGATGGCCTGGTGCAGCATGTCCGGATTGGAGACCACGATGTCGCCGTGCAGGCGGATCGCCTGCCGCGCATCACCGGGGGTGTCGCCATCAAAGGTGAACGCCTTGACGCCGAGGTCGCCGGCGCGGTTCAGCTCCAGCAGCTCGGCCACCTGGTCCTGGGCCAGCGCCTTGGTCGGGAACAGATACAGCGCCTTCGCGTTGCCCTGCATCGCCGCGCTGACCACCGGCAGCGTGTAGCACAGCGACTTGCCGCTGGCGGTGGGGGTGACGATGGCCACGTGCTCACCGCGCTGGGTCGCGTCCCAGGCTTCGGCCTGATGGCTGTACAGCTGCTCGATGCCGCGCGCCTTCAGCGCCGCCTTCAGCGCCGCCTTCAGCGCCGCCGGCACATCGTCCGGGATGGGCGCATAGCGGCCCTCGCGGCCGGGCAGGGTGAAGCTGCCGGTGATGCGGTCCGCATAGCGACGCTGCAGCCGCGCGGTCAGCAGCGCGCCATCCCGCGAGGGCAGCCCCTCGGTGGTGGACAGCCGGCGCTCGGCGTCTTCGGTGCGCTTGGCGAGTTCGTAGGCCATGGAAAAACGGTCTGCAAAGGACAGCAGATAAGCATATCCCCGTCTCAGATCCCGAGACACCGCGGAATTCCGCGGGCCATGTGGCACCGCTCTGGTAGCGCCGGCCGTTGGCCGGCCCAAGCGGTGCTTGCATCCCAGATGAACTGAAGCGTTCAGCAACAAACGAAATCTGAAGCCCCCATCCGTATCCTTGGCCCAGGATGCAAGGTCACGGAGCGGCAGAAGTGGCAACACGTACAACCCAGGCAGCAGTCCTGGCCAGCGTTCTGCTGGCCGCATCCGCCCACGCCCAGCAACCCCCGGAGTCCCCGCCGGTTGAACCGCGACCGACCGTCCCGGGCACGCCGCCAGCCAATGACGACAACGTCACCACCCTGGGCGAAGTCCGCGCGGTCAAACCCGAAGATGAGCCGCTCGACCTCTACCGGTTCAAGAACCCGGTGGAGCCGGCCCCCAACCGCTTCAGCCGCACCTGGAGCGAGCCGCCTTCAGTCGAGCAGGTCAGTCTGAGCGGCGGCTACCTGATGATGGGCATCAACGCCGCCCTCGGCGCAGCTGGCAAAGGCATCCACAAACTGACGGGCGGCCCCGACCAGATCCAGTCGGCCATCGCCCGCCCGCCCCCCGAGCTGACCGAAGACCAGCAGCAGCGCGCCCTCCAGCACCAGGACGGACCCCCGTAGAGCCGGGCTCTGCCCGGCTGCTTCTCAATTGTTATACGGTTCCCGGATGATTCTTGATCGGAAGCCATCATGGCCAGAGCGTTGAAGCAGAACCAGGAAGACGCCGCGTATAGCGAGTTTCTCCGTCGAGAGACCGCAAGCGCGCTGGCTGATTCTCGGCCGTGTATCTCAAGCGAGGAAGCTGAGGCTCATATGGATGCCATCAAAGCCAGCCACCTGGCGCAACTGGAAAGGATGATGAGGCAAAAGCACCCCAGCAAGTGAGTGCTGGCTGGGCTCCAATCAATTGGGCGCGATCAGTGTGAAATGGCCGGCCGTCGTCGCTCCAGCCACCACAGCAGCCCAGCGACCGCGACGAACGCCAGCAGCCACGGCCAGCGCGGGCCGGGGACCGGCACCGGCGAACCCGAGGAGGCTGTGCTGCTCCGCGTGAGTCGCTGCGCGGTGGTCTGCCGCACCTGCTCGCGATGCAGCGGCACCGCGCCGGCTCGATCAAACACGTAGAACGCCTGTGTCGCCTCACCCTGCTGCAGCTGATGCCAACCGGCAACGGCAGGCCAGTAGCCCGCGCAGCGCTGCGTGCCGCTGGCCGGGTCAATCTGCAGCGTCACCTTCCCGCCTTGCGGATCGGCCACCCGCGCGCCGTCAGTGACCTGGCAGATCGACATGCGCTCGCCAGACCACGGTGTGGCCGATTCCACACGTGCCACTACAGCGATAGGTAGTGCACGCGCCACCTGTGCGAACACCGACGACCACAGTTCGGCATAGCGATCATCGCGACCGGCCAGCACCAGCCGGTAGCTGTCGCTGATTGGCAGCACCGCCAAGCGGCCGCGTCCCACACTGCGCCAGCCACCGACCGGCTGGCTCTTTGCATCGCGCAGCAGTGGGTCTGCATTGGCGAGGTTCAGATCAAATCGCTCCAGCGTCGGTGGCACGCTGCTGTGTGAGGCAGCATTGGCCTCGTCGATGTACGCCGTGCTGTCAGCCGCCGGTCGTGCCGGCCCGCGCCTGGCCTGCAGCAACGCACTCTCAGGGTCGGCGGGCAGCGTCAGAGGAGTCGCCCGCGTGCCGCCGCTCACCGCCAGCCCCCAGCCGCGCAGCGTCTGCCGCGCGCTGTCGCTCAACGGGCCGCTGCTACGCACCAGAACGCCCAGGCCCTCGCGCAGCGCCTGCTGGATCAGGCTGCGCTGGGAGGCACCCAGCGCTGTGAGACTGCGCTCGTCGAGCACCAGCACATCCGTCGCGGCCAAACGCGCGGCTGTCAGCGGCACCGGCGCATCGCCCAGCATCACCCCACCGCCGGCGCTGGCCTGCGCCTGCAGCGCCAAGCCGGTGTCGGTCGCCCAACGCCGCAGGTACTTCCATTCCGGGCCCGGCGCGGCCGCCAGCATCAGCACGCGCGGTGCCGGCTGGACCACGGTCTGCAGCGGCACTGGAACGCTGTCCACGGTGTGCTGCTGGGCGTCGAGCAGGCGCAGGGTGAATTCGCTGCGGCCCGCATCGCGGGCGCTGCCCTGCAACTGCACGTTACCCTGCGCGTCGAGCGGTGCGCGATCTACCACCACGCCGGCCGGGTCCAGCAGCTCGGCACGTGCGTCGACGACACCCTGCGCACGTGCGGTGACCGTGAACAGTCCGCCCGGGGCGGTGATTGTCGGGGGTTGCAGGTCTACCCAACCGCGCGGTGCAGGCGCAGGCTGCAGGATGACGCGTGCGGGCAATGACGTGTCGCGGTCGCGTGCCGCCAAGCCGTCGCCGACCAGTGTCAGCGTGCTGCTGCCCGGGTGTTGGCGCAGGGCGGTGGCGAGGTCGGGCGCGCGCGGGGTGCCGGCGGGCGTGTCGGCTTCTGGCAGGGCGATGACCGTGGCGCTGGCGGGAATGGCACCGGCGGTGGACGCGTTGGCGGTCAGGATGACGAGGTTATCCGCGTCGGCCGTGCGCGTGGGCGGCTGCAGGGTGAAATAGAGGAGGGCGGCGGCCAGGGCCTGCAGGAGGAGCAGGAGGGGCAGGCGTGTCCGACGGTGCGCGAAGGGCAGCCGGGCAGAGCCCGGCTCTACGGGGTTCCGTTGTGTCCGCAGCAGGCGAGCGCTGGCCACCAGTGTGATCACTGCCAGCGCGATGGCGATCCAGAGGGAAGTGCTCATCGGGTCGCCTCCAGCGCGTCCAGGTAACGCTGCGCCATCGGGTCCGGGGCCGTGCGCCGCTGCACCTGCGGAGATGGCCGCAGCAGGGCGCGCCACAACTGCGCGCGCAGGGTGGCGCGACAGGTGCCGCAGTCGGGCGTCAGGCGCAGTTCTTCAATCGCGGCAGCCAGGCTGAGTGGATCGGTCAGACGTGACTGGTTGCGCCCCAGCCACGTGCTCAGTGCATCAAGGTCCGGTGCATCACCGGCCTCGCCCAGCTGCTGCCACACCGCCACGATGGCCGGATCCGGTGTTTCCATCGCCGTGATCGACAGTGTGCGGCTGCCCAGATCGTCGCGCTTGCCGGTCATGCGGCGGCCTTCATCGATGGGCGGCAGCTCAGGACCGACCCGCGCCAGATAGATGCGCTCTGCCTGCTGCACCTGTTTGATGAACTCCAATGCCTTGTAGGCGAAAGGCAACGCCTGCTGCGGACGCCCCTGGCGCAGTTCGCCTTCCGACGACCACATCTGATCGAGCGCGGCCTTCAGGGTCGCACGTGTCTGCGGGTCAAGCAGGGTCGCCGCCTCGGCATGGTCATGGGTATGGCCGTACTCGCTGAGCACGTCGGTGGCGCTGCCGAACACCGGCTGGCCCTCGCCCTTCGGCGGACCATGATCGTGGTCGTCATGACCACCGGCGGCGTGTTCGTGTTCATCGCCATGCGCATCGGCGTGATCGTCATGGTCATCGGTCGGCGCATCGCTGGTCGGCAGGCTGTCGCTGGTCGGCGGCGGCTTGGCCGCGCCTTCGGCTTCCTCACCGAGGAACTGGCCGTAGCGCAGGCGGAGGATGCGCTGATCCACGCCGATGGCGTCGGAGCGCTTGATGAACTCCTCGGCCGACAGCGTGGGCCGCGCTTTGATCAGCGCTTCGGCGTCGATGATGATCTGGCGCTGGCTGCGGAAGTACGCCGGCAGGGTCTTCTTGACCATGCCTTCCATCGCTTCACCCAGTACCTGTTCCTCACTGGGCAGGCGCAGGATCAGGCTGGTGCTCTGTGCGCTCTGTGCCTGCGGAGTGTGGTTGTCACGCACGTGCAGCTGCGCGATCACGTCGTTGCCCGGCTGTGCGCCCAGCGCGGCAAGATCCAGCGTGCGCGTGAACTGGCGCAGGGTGGCACTGCCCGTGCCGCTCAGCGTGATGCGCTGCTCACGGAAGGTGATGTTCTCGCCGCTGCCCTGGGCCAGGGTGATCTGAAGTTCGGCCGTCGTGGCCACACCGAAATCGTCGCTGGCTTCGAACTGCAGTGCCCACTGGCGCTGGTTGGGAGACGCCAGCACCAGCGTCCGGTCGGGCGTGATGACGCGCACGCTGGGCGGCCGGTCCGGTGCCACGTCCAGTCGATACAGGCGCGGCTGCGCCAGTGCCGGTTCGGTGATGATGCGGTACAGCGTGGGACGCGTGGCCTTCCACTGTGCTGTCCACTGTTCGCCATCGCGCTTCAATGCAATGCGGCTGCCGTCATGCAGCTGCAGAGCGGCCGAGGTGGGCGTGCCGTTGAAGCGCAGCGACCACGACAAGGCGCTGTCCTGCGGCACCTTGGCATCCAGCGCGGCCTGCGCGCGTACCGGCTGGCCCGTGTAAGCCGGTGCCTGGATCTGCAGGCGTGAGGACTGCAGGCGTGGTGCAACCGCGCTGGCGGCGTCGGCAGCGGCCGTATCGCGCAGCGTCGTCGTGGTAACGCCACCGCGCGGCCAGCCCAGTGCCAGCGCGATCACCAGCAGGCCACCCAGCCAGCACAGCAGCAGGTTACGCCATGGCCAGCGAGGGCGCAGATCCGGCATAGCCCGACCGAGCGCCTCATGCAGATGTGCGCGCTGGCGCTGCTGCAGGGGATTGAGCGCATCGCTCGCGGCGAACAGCAGGTCGCTGCTGTCCTGCACGACCGGATGGTGGTCGAGCTGACGCACCAGCCAGCGGCGGTCGAGCTTGCGCGCCTTCCAGGTCGCAATGCCCACCACCAGCAACAGGCATGGCAGCGCGATGGCCGTGCCGAGGTTGAGGCCGGCCAGGCGCACCGCCACGGCGGCCGCCGCCAATGCCAGCGGCAGCAGCAGGGCAACGCTGATCAACGCCTTGCGGCGGCGCGCACGCTGCCACGCGCGCTGCACGGCGATCATGCCGGCCTCCCGCGATGTGCCGACGTTGCCATCCAACGCTCCAACGCGAACAGCAGCACGACCAGGGCCAGCAGCCAGATGCTCAGATCCTGTGGTTGCGCGGCGGGCGATGCGGCACCGACCAGCGGTTGCTGCGTGGCTGCGGAGGCCACCTGCGGTAGCGGCGTGGGCTGCAGCTGGTCGAGCAACCGCCGTGGGAAATCGGCTTCGCGCAGAATCAGTAGCGTGGCCGGCGACAGCGCCTTGCTGAAGCGCAGTACCTGGCCGCGTCCCAGTGCATGACGGGTCATGGCGACCGTGCCGCTGGCATCGCGCAAGACCGGCACGCCGGTGCCCGGCGCTGCGGCAGCGGCGGTGACCAGCACGCTGCCCCCGTTCTGCACCCACGTCTGCCAGGCGGCGGGCAGGGCGGCATCGCCCAGCCACACGCCGACCTGCCCCGTCGCAGGTACCTCATCGCCGGCCAGCGCAGCCGACAAGGGCTGTTGGCTCCAGGCACGCTGCAGCGCCTCCAGCACGCGCAGTGTCTGCGCGTCGGCGGAGGCACCCGCCACGCGCAGCTGCGGTGCAGCAGCGGCCGAAGCAGGGGCCGGCAAAGGTTGGCGCACGCTGCGCCACTCCACGCGGCGAGACAGGCGGGCGCGCTCCCCGTCCAGTCCCGGCATCGGGTCCGGCACATACACCGTCAGTGCCGCACCGGCCGGCATGGCCTGGTCCAGCTCGCGCAGCAGGCTGGCCAACGGTTGCGGCCCGGTGGGAGCCGGTTGTTCCAGCGATGGGAACCCTGGCGCAAGCCAGCGACCCTCGCTGCCTTCATCCACCGACGGCGGGGTCAGACCGGGGGCGACCACGACCCACGGGGCGGTGGGTGTCGCCGCACCATGTAGTAGCGGATGCGCCAGCAGCAGCGCCAATGCCGTCAGCAGCAGCAACCGCACCAGCAGCAAGGGCCATTCGTCAAAGCGAATGCGCTGTCGTGGCTGTGCCCTGGCCCGGAGCCAGCGCAGCGCCGCAAAGTCGAGCGGCGCGTAGTGGTGCCGGCGTGCCAGATGGATCAGCAGCGGCACCACCAGCGCAGCCAGCGCCAGCAGTCCCAACGGGAACAGGAGCGACAGACTCATCGTGCACCGCCGCTCAGCTGGCGTAGCGGCGCGTCCAGCGGCTGGTCGGTATGGGTCACCACATGGGCGATGCCGCCCCGCTGCAGGCGCGCCTGCAGCACTGCCTGCGCTTCGGCAAAGCGGGCCAGGTAGTCGGCCCGGATCGCGCGGCCATCGCCGAGCAGTTCCTCACTGGTTTCTGGATCACGGAAGCGATGCCCGTCGGTGAACGGGAAATCGCGCTCGTCGGCGGTAAGGATCTGTACCTGCATCACGTCACGGCGCGCTGCGGCCAAGCGCTCAAGCAAAACGGTACCGGCCTCGTCGAAGCCGTCGCCGAGGGCAACCAGCAGGTCGGTGGACTGCACGCGTTCCCAGACCGGGCGCAGCGCGTCGGCACTTGGCCAATCGCCCTGCGCGCGCAGGCGATGCAGCAGCAGATGGATGCGGTCGCGCTGGCGTGCGCCGCTGCCGGCGGCCACCACCTGTACGCCGTCGCCGTTGACCGCGATCAGGCCGAAGCGGTCGCCCTGTTGCAGGGCCAGTTCCACCACGCACGCGGCGGTGGCGTTGATGTGGTCCAGACGCGTGCGTTCGGGATGCGCGCGGTCGCGCTGGCCCGCCGATGCGGTGGCGTCGACCAGCAGCCAGACGGTGACCGGACTCTCACGCTCGGATTCACGCACGAAGAAACGGTCCGAGCGCGCGTACAGCTTCCAGTCGATCTGGCGCAGCTCATCACCGGGCTCATAGGCCCGGTACTGCGCGAACTCCAGCCCGGCACCGCGGCTGCGACTGGCATGCTGGCCAATGCCCTGCGCGCCGCTGGCACGACGTGGCAGCAGCCGCAGCGCTTTCAAGCGGCTGCGGACGTCGGCCGGAATCGCGATCGGGGCGTGCGTGCTCACAACGTTCTCAGGCAGGGAAAGGCACGGCCTGCAGCAGCGCGGCGATCACATCGTCGGCGCTCTTCTGTTCCGCTTCAGCAGCGAACGAGAGCAGCACGCGGTGACGCATCACCGGGGCGATCAAGGCCTGTACGTCGTCGCGGGTGGCGGCGAAGCGCCCCTGCAGCAGCGCGCGGGCCTTGGCCGCCAGTACCAGTGACTGTCCGGCGCGCGGACCGGCTCCCCATTTGATCCAGTGGTTCACCGCCTGCGGCGCACCTTCACCCGGACGGCTGGCGCGCACCAGCCGGGTGATCCAGGCCAGCACGTCCTCGCTCACATGCACCTGGCGCACGGCCGCCTGCAGGGCGAGGACGTCGTCAGCATCCAGCACCTTCGGCACTTGCGCGCTGGCGCTGCCGGTGGTCTGCACCAGGATGTCGTGCTCTTCCTGTTCGGTCGGGTAGTCCACCCGCACATGCAGCAGGAAGCGGTCCAGCTGCGCTTCGGGCAGCGGGTAGGTGCCGGCCTGCTCGATCGGGTTCTGCGTGGCCAGCACGAAGAACGGTGCCGGCAGGGCGTAGGTGGTGCCGGCGTAGCTGACCGTGCGCTCCTGCATCGCTTCCAGCAACGCGGCCTGGGTCTTGGGCGGGGTGCGATTGAGCTCATCCGCCAGCAGCAGGTTCGTGAAGATCGGCCCCTGCTGGAAGCGGAAATGCCGGTGCCCGGTGCCGTGGTCTTCCTCCAGCAGCTCGGTGCCCAGAATGTCGCTGGGCATCAGGTCGGGGGTGAACTGCACGCGCCGGAACTGCAGTTCCAGCGCCTGGCCCAGCGAGCGCACCAGGAGGGTTTTGCCCAGCCCGGGCGCGCCCTCCAGCAGCACGTGGCCGCCGGCCAGCAGGCCGATCAGCAACTGCTCCACCACCGCGTGCTGGCCGACCACGGCCTGGCCCAGCGCCTCGCGCAGTGGCTGCAGTTTAGGCAGAAGATCATCAATCCGGCTGTCGGTATTCATAAGGCACTCGCAAATTAATTATTCAACGCATACATCACGATGTTCACTGCAAACTTCGTGTTGTCCTCAGCCAGGAACCGCTTGTTGCGCCAGTCATAGTCCCACTCGCAGCCGTAGTCCTTGTTGCTGTACAACACCCCCAGCCGTCCATCGACCTCGATGCCCTTCAGGTAATCGTGCACCAGGTCGTCACCCCAGCCATTGAGCTCGAAGCCGGTGGCGGGTGGTCCGTCTGGAAAGCGGAAGAAACTGCGATACAAGGCATGATTGTTCGGCAGCTTCTTCAATGCCGAAGCACCGAACAGCTTGGCCATCTGTGCCTCGAATGATTTGGCGAACAAGCCGTCGATGTCGTGGTTGCAGTCATCCACGAACACAAAGCCGCCGTTGCGCACATAGCGCACGAAGTTCTGCCGTTCGGCGGCGTTGAACTCCACCAGCTTGTGTCCGGCCAGATAACAGAATGGTGCCTCCAGCATGCGCGGGTCGGACAACGCGATCACATGCTCGGTCGGGTCCACGCGCAGCGTGGTGTAGTCGATCAGCGAGGTGATCACGTTGGACGGCATGCGCGCGTCCACGTCCCAGTCGCCGGAGTCGTACTTGAGCCGGGTGAACCAGAAGTCGTAACGCCCGGCCTGCGCGCGGGCGAACGAGGGCAGTGCCGCCAACGCGGCACCGCCCAGCATCAGGCGCAGGAACTGCGCCCGGTTCATGCCGATGCGGTCATCAGACCGCGTCGGACAGCGAGGTGAAGGTGAAGTCGCGCAGCTTCATCGGCGGAATCATCATCACGAAGCTGGACTCGTCACCGGCCACACGCACCGGCTTGCCCAGCTCTTCAATGTTGTTGAGCATGATCACCGGCGATTCGTTGAAGCGGAAGTTCTTCACCGGGTGCTTGATCTGGCCGTTCTCGATGTAGAAGGTGCCGTCGCGGGTCAGGCCGGTCAGCAGCACGGTCTGCGGGTCGACCATGCGGATGTACCAGGTGCGGGTGACCAGGATCCCCTTCTGGGTACCGCGCACCAGTTCAGCGGTGCTCTTGTCGCCGCCGCTCATCAGCAGGTTGCCCGGCGTGGCCTTGGCGGTCTTGCCCTGCTTCTGCGCCCAGAAGCGCGAGTAGTCGAGGTTGGCGACCTTGCCGTTCTCGATGATCGCCAGGCGCTCGCGCGGCAATCCATCGTTGTCCCACGGCAGCACCGGTGCATCCGGGTGCCACGGGTCGGCGTACATGTTCACGCGCGGGTCGTAGACCTGCTCGCCGAGCTTGTTGCCGCCGCCCTTCTTCGAGAGGAAGCTGCGGCCTTCATCGGCCGAGCGCGCGCTGAAGAAGTTCATCATGAAGCTGATCAGGCCCGCGGCGGCCGCCGGCTCCAGGATCACCGTGTACTTGCCCGGCTCCAGCGCCTTGGCCTCGGCAGACTCGGTCGCCTTGCGCATGGCGATGCGCACGTCCTGGTCGGCCTTGAAGTCAGCCGCGTCCTTCAGATTGCGGCCGACCCAGCCCGAACCGCGGCCGTCTTCGGTGCGCACCGTGCAGGTGTAGTCGAAGCTGGTGGCGCGCTGGTAGGCGAAGTTGCCGTTGCTGTTGGCGGTGGCATAGAAACCCTGGCTGTCCTCGAGGAAGCCGGCCGCGATCAGGCCGTTGCCACGGCAGGGGGCGATCGAATCAGCGGCGACCTTGGCGCGGAAGGCCGGGTCGATGGCGGCAGTGGAGTCGCTGAAGGTCGGGCTGGCCTTGTAGGTCTGCTTGCCGATGGCCGGCATGAACTCCGGGTTCTCCGGTGCCAGGCGGGCCAGGTCTTCGGCACGGCGCACCACGCGTTCCAGCGCGGCGTCGTCGAACTCGTTGATCGAGGCGGTGCCCACGCGCTTGCCGAAGGCCACGGTCACGGCCAGTTCGGTGTCATCCACGATGCCGCTGGTGGAGACATTGTTCAGTGCGAAGCGGATGTTGCCCTTCAGGTTGCCGGTCAGCGCGGCGGTGCACTCGTCGGCCTTGGACAGCTTGATGACCTTGTCGAGGATGGCCTTGGCCTGGGCTTCGGTGAAGATACTCATGTATAGGGGCTCCTGACCGGTCAGCCGAGGCTGCGGGCGGTGTTGATGACGTTGATGCCGTTGAAGCGGGCGGTGGACGAACCGTGCGAGACCGCCGAGACCTGGCCCGGCTGGCCCTTGCCGTCGAAGAACGACCCGCCCAGGCGGTAGTCGGACTCATCGGCCACGGCCACACACGCGTTCCAGAACTCCGGCGTGCGGATCTGGTAAGCCACGTCTTCGATCATGCGCGTGATCTGGCCGTTCTTGATCTCATAGAACAGCTGGCCGCCGAACTGGGCGTTGTAGCGCTGCTGGTCGATCGAGAACGAGCCGTCGCCGATGATGTAGATGCCGTTCTCGACGTCCTTGATCATGCTGGCCACGCTCAGCGGAGTCTTGCCCGGGGCCATCGACACGTTGGCCATGCGCTGGAACTGCACGCTCGACCACGAATCGGCATAGCAGCAGCCGTCCGATTCGGTCTTGCCCAGAATGTGGGCCTGGTCACGGATGGTCTGGTAGTCCACCAGCTTGCCGTTGCTGATCAGGTCCCAGCGCTTGGTCTTGACGCCTTCGTCGTCGTAGGCGACCGCGCCGAGGCTGCCCGGCTGGGTCTTGTCAGCGAAGATGTTGACCAGCTCGCTGCCGTACTGGAAGCGCTGCTCGCGCTTGTCCAGGGTGGCGAAGCTCGTGCCAGCGTAGTTGGCCTCGTAACCGAGTACGCGGTCCAGCTCCAGCGGGTGGCCGACCGACTCGTGGATGGTCAGCCAGGTGTGCGACGGGTCGAGCACCAGGTCGTACTTGCCCGGCTTCACCGACGGAGCCTTCAGCTTTTCCTGCGCCTGCTTGGCAGCGGCGATGGCGTCTTCCTTCATGTCGTAGGACGAACCGTAGTTCACCACGCCATTGGGGGTCAGTACCTTGCCGGCGGCTGCGCCATCCAGATATTCATAGCCCATGCCCATCGGCGAGGACAGGCCGTCGCGCGTGCGGAACTTGCCGCTGGCCTTGTCGATCGCGGTGACGGTCATCGGGGCCCAGATGCGGTGCACATCCTGGTCGATGTAGGAGCCATCGGTGGAGGCGAAGTACTTCTGCTCGTTGACCAGGAACAGCATCGAGTTGACGAAGCTGGCACCAGCCCCGATCGCGGCGGCATTGACGTCAAGCAGCAGTTCGACCTTTTCCTTGATCGGCACTTCCATCGCATTCTTGCGGATCGGTGTCTTCCAGCTCACCTCACCCACGCCCGGGGTGGCGGCCAGCTGCACCGGGGCGGTCTGCACGCCGGCATTGGCCTTGGCGATGGCCACCGCCTGCTGTGCGGCCTTGGCGACATCGCCCGGGCCAAGCTGGTTGGTGGCGGCAAAGCCCCAGGCACCGTTGACGATCACGCGGATGCCGACACCGGTGGATTCCGTGTTGACCACGTTCTGTACCTTGTCTTCGCGGGTGATCACGAACTGGCGCAGATAGCGACCGATGCGCACGTCGCAGTAGGTGGCCCCGCCCTGGCGGGCAGCAGCGAGGGCGGCGTCGGCCAGGCGCTTCTTCAGCGCCGGGTCGAGCGTGCTCTGCAGCTGCTCGGCGGCGATCACCTTGCCGAAGAACGACGGCACGATCAGGCCGCCTGCGGTAAGCCCTGTCAGGGCAAGAAAGTCACGTCTTTGCAAGGCAGTTCTCCGTGTGATCGCACTCAGCCCAGGCTTCGCGCGGTGTTGATGATGTTGATGCCATCAAATCGTGTGGTCGACGAACCGTGCGAGACCGCCGAAACCTGCCCGGGCTGTCCCTTGCCGTCGAAGAAAGAGCCGCCGAAGCGGAAGTCGCGCTCGTCGCAGATCGCACTGCAGGCGTTCCAGAACTCCGGCGTGCGGATCTGGTACGCGGCGTCCTCGACCATCCCCGCGATCTGGCCGTTCTTGATCTGGAAGTACAGCTGCCCGCCGAACTGCGCGTTGAAACGCTGCTGGTCGATCGAGTACGAGCCACGGCCGTGGATGTAGATGCCGTTCTCCACGTCCTTGATCATGTCGGCCACGCTCAGCGGGGTCTTGCCCGGAGCCAGCGAGACGTTGGCCATGCGCTGGAACTGCACGCTCGACCACGAGTCGGCATAGCTGCAGCCATGCGATTCGGTCTCGCCCAGCAGGTGCACTTCGTCGCGCGTGGCCTGGTAGTTGACCAGGATGCCGTCCTTGACCAGGTCCCAGCGTTTGGTCTTGACCCCTTCGTCGTCGTAGCCGACCGCGCCCAGGCTGCCCGGTGCGGTCTTGTCGGCGAAGAAGTTGACCCGTTCGCTGCCCCAGCGGTAGCCCGCGTCGCGCTTGTCCAGGGTGGCGAAGCTGGTGCCGGCGTAGTTGGCTTCGTAGCCGAGTACGCGGTCCAGCTCCAGCGGGTGGCCGACGTTCTCGTGGATGGTCAGGAACAGGTTCGACGGGTCCAGCACCAGGTCGTACTTGCCCGGCTTCACCGACGGAGCCTTCAGCTTCTCGCGGGCGTGGCGCGCGGCGGCAATGGCGTCTTCCACCGGGTCGTAGGAGTCGCGGTAGGCGGTGATGCCGCCGGGCAGGGCGATCTTGCCGCTGGCGTCGCCGTCCAGGAATTCATAGCCCATGCCCATCGGCGAGGACAGCCCGGCACGGGTGCGGAATTTGCCGCTGGCCTTGTCGATGGCGGTGGCGGTGAACGGCAGCCAGATGCGGTGCACGTCCTGGTCGATGAACGAGCCGTCGCTGGAAGCGAAGTACTTCTGTTCGTTGACCAGGAACAGCGTGGAATTGATGAAGTTCGCGCCGGCGTTGAGCGCCGCCGCATTCAGGCTGAGCAGCAGGTCCACCTTGTCCTGCACCGGCACGGCCATGGCGTTCTTGCGGATCGGGGTCTTCCAGCTGACCTCGCCGACACCCTTGACCGGGGCCAGCTGCACCGGTTTGGTCTGCAGGGTCGCGTTGGCGCGGGCGATGGCCGCCGCCTGGTTGACCGCCGCCAGCACGGCGGTCGGGGTCTGCTCGCGGGTGGCGGCAAAGCCCCACGCTCCGTTGACGATCACCCGGATGCCGATGCCGGAGGACTCGCTGTTGGTGACGTTCTGTACCTGGGCCTCGCGGGTGATCACCGCCTGGTTGAGGTAACGACCGATGCGCACGTCGCAGTAGCTGGCCCCGGCGCGCTTGGCGGCGGCCAGCGCGGCCTCGGCCAGCACCTTCTTGCGACCCACGTCGCCGGGCTCGAGCAGCTGCTCGGCAGCGATCAGCCGCGCATGCGGCAGCATCAGGCCGGCCAGGCCCATTCCAGACAGGGTCAGAAACTCACGACGTTGCACAGCAGGCGGTTCCCCAGCAGCGGTTTCGGGCCAAAGCCGTCAACCTTGGACAAGTCCTCGACTTTCGGGGGAGCGCCGGGAGTGGCACAAGTGACTCCGGTCATGGTTCGATGTGCGCTGTGACGACAATCTGCAACTGACATGACCCAACAGCGATGGTCCGAGGCCTGCGAGCGCAACCGCGACCCGATCCTGACCGTGCTGCGCCCGTACCTGCAGGACCGCCAGCGGGTGCTGGAAATCGGCAGCGGCACCGGCCAGCACGCCGCGTACTTCGCGCAGCAGCTGCCCCATCTGCGCTGGCAGGCCAGCGATCACCCGGATTACCTGCCTGGCATCGCCGAGCGCCTGGCCGAGGCCGCTCTGCCCAACGCGCCGCCACCGTGGCCGCTACAGGCGGTGCTGGCCCCCCAGCCCGGGCTGGCCCCGTGGCCGTCTGAGGCGGGCAGCTTCGATGCGGTGTACAGCGCCAACACCCTGCACATCATGAGCTGGGCGCACGTGCAGGCCCTGTTCGCCGGGTTACCGGCGGTGATGGCACCCGGCGCGCTGCTGTGCGTGTACGGACCGTTCAACTATGGCGGTGCGTACACCAGCGACAGCAACCGCACCTTCGATGCGTGGTTGAAGGACCGCGATCCGGCCTCGGGCATCCGCGACGCCGAGGCGGTGGATGCCCTGGCCGCCGCGCAGGGCATGGTGCTGATTGACGATGTGGCGATGCCGGCCAACAACCGCATGCGGGTGTGGCGGCGCTGAAGCGCGCTCAAGCCACCTGCACGATGTGCAGCGCCTTCGGGTTGCGCCACTGCGCCAGCAGGGCGGCTTCCCGCACCTTGGCGCTGTGCAGGTGCGCTTCCTTGACGTGCCCATAGCCGCGGATGTGTTCGGGAATGCTGGCAATCTCCACCGCCAGCGCCACCCGGTCGTCATCCAGCCCGGCCAGCAGTTCGTCCACGGTGCGGGCGTAGTCTTCGATCAGCTGGCGCTCGCCGCGACGCTCCTCGGTGCGGCCGAACACATCGAACGTGCCGCCGCGCAGGAACTTCAGTTTCGCCAGCAGGCCGAACGCCTTCATCATCCACGGGCCGTATTCCTGCTTGATCAGCCGGCCCTGTTCGTCCTTCTTCGCGAACAGCGGCGGAGCCAGGTGGAAGCGGACCTCGAAGTCGCCCTCGAACTGCTGCTGCAGGCGGCGCTGGAACTCGCCACTGGTGTACAGGCGGGCCACTTCGTACTCGTCCTTGTAGGCCATCAGCTTGAAGTAGTAGCGCGCCACGGTTTCAGTCAGCGCGGTGCTGCCGGCCTTGTCCCACTCGGCCACGCGCACCTTGTCCACCAGCGCACGGTAGCGCGCAGCGTAGGCGGCGTCCTGGTAGTCGGTGAGGAAGCGCACGCGGCGGTCGATCAGCTCGTCCAGCGACCGCGACAGGCGTTCGTCATCCAGCGGCAGGAACGCAACATCGCCCTGGCTGGCACGCCCGGGCAGGCCACGCAGTTCGCGCTCATCGCCGGTGTTGCGGGGCGCGGCATTGGCTCCCCACTCGTTGCCTTCCCACTCGCCCGGCGGCAGATCATGCAGCGGGCCCGGGGTGCGCTCGGCATCGGTGTGACCATTGCGCACCAGCCCTGCGGCCTGCTGCACCGCCTGCGGGTCCACCGCGGCCAGCCGGCCCCAGGCGAAGGCCTGCTGGTTCATCGCCACGGCCGCGCCGTTGAGCTCGATCGCACGCATCAGCGCCTCGAATGAGATCGGCACCAGGCCCTGCTGCCAGGCGTAGCCCAGAATGAACAGATTGGCCGCGATGGCGTCGCCCAGCAGCGCGGTGGCCAGCTGGGTGGCATCCAACAGCAGCGGATCACGGCCACCCAGCGCCACCCGGATGCCGGCAATGATGTCGGCGGCCGGGAACTGCATGTCCGGGCGGGTGGTGAAGGTGCCCGGCATCGCTTCATAAGTATTGAGCACCACCTGCGAACGCTCGGCGCGCACCTTGGAAAGCGCCCAGTAGTCGTTCACCACGACCATGTCGCAGCCCACCACCAGATCAGCCTCACCGGCGGCAATGCGCACCGCATGGATGTCCGACGGCTTGCGCGCAATGCGGATATGCGTGGTCACCGCACCGCCCTTCTGGGCCAGGCCGGTCTGATCGAGCACGGTCGCGCCCTTGCCTTCCAGGTGCCCGGCCATGCCCAGCAGCGCGCCGATGGTCACCACGCCGGTGCCGCCGACGCCGGTGATCAGGATGTTCCACGGCTGTTCCAGGGTGCTGCGGAATTCCGGGGCCGGCAGGTTGTCGAGCAGCGCGCTGCCATCACGGCGTGCGCCCTTGCGCGGGGTGCCACCGTGCACGGTGACAAAGCTGGGGCAGAAACCGGTGGTGCAGGAGTAGTCCTTGTTGCAGTTGGACTGGTCGATGTCGCGCTTGCGCCCGAACTCGGTTTCCTTCGGCAGCACCGACACGCAGAAGCTCTTCTTGCCGCAGTCGCCGCAGCCCTCGCAGACCAGCGAGTTGACCACCACGCGCTTGGGCGGGTCGACCAGCTTGCCGCGCTTGCGACGGCGGCGCTTTTCGGTGGCGCAGGTCTGTTCGTAGATCAGGATGCTGGTGCCCTTCACCTCGCGCAGTTGCTTCTGCACCGCATCGAGCTCGGCGCGATCAAAGAACTCCACGCCCTCCGGGAACAGCTCGCGCTTGTTCCATTTGCCGATCTCATCGCTGACCAGCACGATGGTCTGCACGCCCTCGGCGCGCATCTGGTGGGCGATCTGCGGCACGGTCAGGGTGCCGTCCACCGGCTGCCCGCCGGTCATCGCCACCGCGTCGTTGTAGAGGATCTTGTAGGTGATGTTGACCCCGGCGGCGATCGCCTGGCGGATCGCCAGCGAGCCGCTGTGGAAATAGGTGCCATCGCCCAGGTTCTGGAACACGTGCTCGGTGTCGGTAAACGCCGCCTGCCCGGCCCAGGTCACGCCTTCACCGCCCATGTGGGTGAAGGTGTCGGTGCTGCGGTCCATCCAGGTCACCATGTAATGGCAACCGATCCCGCCCAGCGCGCGCGAGCCTTCCGGCACGCGGGTGGAGGTGTTGTGCGGGCAGCCCGAGCAGTAATGCGGCACGCGCGGGAAGCTGGCGCGCGGCAGCGCAAGCTCGGCTTCCTTGGCGTCCATCCAGCGCAGGCGCTGCTCGATCGATTCGTTGCTGAAGAAGCGCTGGATGCGGCGGCCGATCACCCCGGCGATGGTGGCCGGGGTGAGTTCGTTGGTCGACGGCAGGATCCACTGGCCCTGTTCGTCGTACTTGCCAACGATGGACGGGCGCGGACCGGCGCTGGCGGGCCAGTTGTAGAACTGTTCCTTCATCTGGCGCTCGATGAAGGCCCGCTTTTCCTCCACCACCACGATGTCTTCGAGGCCTTCGGCAAAGCGCGCGATGCCCACCGGCTCCAGCGGCCAGGTCATGCCGACCTTGTACACGCGGATGCCGATGTCAGCGCAGGCGCGTTCGTCCAGGCCCAGGTATTCCAGCGCCTGCAGCACGTCCAGGTAGCTCTTGCCGGTGGTGACGATGCCCAGCCGCGCACGCGGCGAGTCCATCACCACGCGGTCGATCTGGTTGGCGCGGGCGAAGGCCTGCGCCGCCTTGACCGCATAGCGGTGCAGGCGCATTTCCTGGTCCAGCGGCGGGTCGGGCCAGCGGATGTTGAGGCCGCCGGCCGGCATTTCGAAGTCTTCTGGCAGCACGATCCGCCGCGCGAACGGATCAACCTGCACCGAGGCCGACGACTCCACCGTTTCGGCAATCGTCTTGAAGCCGATCCAGCGCCCGGTATAGCGGCTCATCGCCCAGCCCAGCAGGCCCATGTCGAGGATGTCCTGCACGCCGGCCGGGTTGAGCACCGGCATCATCGCGCTGACGAATTCATCTTCGCTGCCGTGGGGCAGGGTCGAGCTGCGGCAGGCATGGTCGTCGGCGGCGAGGGCCAGCACGCCGCCGTGCACCGAAGTACCGGCAGCGTTGGCGTGCTTGAACACGTCGCCGCAGCGGTCCACGCCCGGGCCCTTGCCGTACCACATGCCATACACGCCCTGGACCTTGGCCCCCGGGAACAGGTTGGTCTGCTGGGTACCCCAGACCATGGTGGCCCCGAGGTCCTCATTCAGGCCCGGGGTGAACTTCACCTTGGCCGCTTCCAGATGCTTGCGTGCCCGCCACAGCTCCAGGTCGAAGCCGCCCAGCGGGCTGCCGCGATAGCCACTGATGAAGCCGGCCGTGTCCAGGCCGGCAGCCTGGTCGCGCAGCTGCTGCATCAGCGGCAGACGCACCAGCGCCTGCACCCCGCTCAGGTAGATGCGGCCGTCGGTACGGGTGTACTTGTGGTCCAGCGTGTAGCTGTCATCCAGCGCGCCGGGCTGGTTGGCGGACGAGGGCGAGGTGAGTTCGGCGGTACTGGTCATGGCTGGCCCGGAATGACGGCTGGCACGGCCGCACAGAGGCGACCGGAAAGGTGCGGATTGTAACAGTGACGCAATTTCCACACTTTTCATGACCCCAAGGGGTCGCATCCGGGCGCGTTCTGCGGTTAGGATCGGGGAGGGAGGTTGTGTGACAACCTGGGGGAGTTTGTATGGCAGTGGCAAGAAAAATGCTGTCCAGCGTGGTGCTGGCGGCGGGGATGGCAGTGTTCGGGGCGTCAGCGCAATCGGTGCCGACACTGCAGGAGTTCTACTTCGACGACGATGTGGCGGCCTCCGTGCCGGAGGTGGTGCCTGCCGATGCGGGTGATCTCGTTGACCAGCTGATGAAGCAGCGCGAACGCGGCCGCAAAGCACTGGACGCTACCGTGCAGCTGGCCAGCGTGGCTTACGCACAGGGGCGGCCCGAACTGGGCGAGCAGCTGTACGCCGAGGCTGAAAAAGAGGCGTCCGCCAATTCGGCACCGGGCCGCATGGTCCGCTGGAACCATGGCTGGGCGCTGTACCGCCAGGGCAATGCCGAAGGCGCTCTGGCCATGTGGCACGCAGCGCAGTCCAACCTGCGCGGCAACGCATCGTGGGTGCCGCAGACCTTCGCACTCGGCTTGTGGACCCTGGGTCGCAAGGACGAGGCAGTGAAGTGGTATGCCGCCGCGGTACGTACCGAGCCGCAGCGTTGGAGCACCACGGCAGGGTTTGCCGAGCAGCTGCCGACCTGGCGTGACGCCGAGCGCGCCACCCTGGCCGAGGTGCAGCAGGCCTGGGCGGCCAATCCGCCGGCCTGGCCGTAAGCCCGAACCCGGGCGCCGACATCACCCGTCGGCGCTGACCGTCCGCCCGCGCGCCCACTCGCGCAGGGCGGTGACCTGTTCGGCCATCAGCACCGACAACGGGCGGCTGTTGCGGATTTCCTGCATCAGCAGGTCGGTGTCGAGGACACGTTCCTCGGCATGGGCGGCGTACAGCCCGGACACCACCGCCTGTTCGATTTCCGCGCCTGAGAATCCATCGCTGGCCGCGGCCAGCGCGGGCAGGGCGAAATCATCGGCGTTGAGCTGGCGTCGGCCCAGGTGCAGGCGCAGCAGTTCCACGCGGGTGTTGGCATCGGGCAGGTCGACAAAGAAAATTTCGTCGAAGCGGCCCTTGCGCAGCAGTTCGGCCGGCAGTTCGTGCACCTGGTTGGCCGTGGCCACGATGAACACCGGTTCCTTGCGTTCGGCCAGCCAGGTCAGCAGGAAGCCGAGCACGCGGCGTGACACACCACCGTCCTCACCGCCGCTGGCCAGGCCCTTTTCGATCTCGTCGATCCACAGCACGCACGGAGCCAGCTGCTCGGCCGACGCCAGCGCCTGACGCAGGTTCTTTTCGGTTTCGCCGTGGTACTTGTCGTACAGGCTGCCGAAGTCGAGCCGCAGCAGCGGCACCCCGAAGCCCGCCGCCGTAGCCTTGGCCAGCATCGACTTGCCGCAGCCCTGCACGCCCAGCAGCAGCATGCCCTTGGGCGGATCCAGCCCGGCGGTACCCGCTGAGCCGCCGAGGAAGATCGAGCGGCGCTGGTTGACCCAGCGCTTGAGCCGGTTGGCCCCGGCCACGTCGGCAAAGCGGGTGGTGTCGTATTCGTAGTGCAGATGTCCGGCACGGTTGAGCAGTTCAAACTTCAACCGGGCCAGCTGCGGCAGGTCGTCCTGGCTCAGTGCGCCGTCGGCGAAGATCAGCTGGCGGGCAATGCGCCGCGCATCCACCATGCTCAGCCCGCGCAGGTTGCGCAGGATCAGCTGCACGGCCTCGTTGTCCACTTCCACCCGCTTGCCGCCGTTCTCACGGGCATAGGTGGCCGCTTCCTCGCGCAGCATCTTCAGCAGCGCGTTGAGGTCGGGCAGGCGCGGGTTGAAGCGGGTGGCCAGCGCTTCCAGCTCGGCCGGCAGCTCCACCTTGGCCCCCACCAGCACCAGCACGTGCGCTTCGCAATGGCGGCGCTGGACCAGGTCGCGCAGCGCGCGCTGGTGGCTGGCATAGCCCAGGTAAGGATGGAAATCGAGCAGCAGGTAGATGCCGCGCTGTTCCGCCTGACGGATCATCTGCAGCGCCGAACTGGCATCCGGAGGGCCAATGGCGTCGTCCTCCTTGTCCATGTCGATCCGGCGCAGACCCTCGGTGATCGACCAGCGGTGCAGGGCGCGCCACACGTGCATCAGGGTCTGGCGGAACAGCTCCACCACCCGGCCCTCGTCCTGGGTCTCGATCACAATCAACGGGGTGTTGGCGCGGATCAGTGCGCTCAGGTCCTGTAACTCGCTCATGTGAACTGCATTCCTTTGGATCGCGCACGATAGCAAAGCGCCGCAGCCGGGACGAGGTTCAGCCGCGCGACTATCTCCGTCACGGGCAGCGGTGTACGCTCAAGCCAGGTTCCCCATCGGAAGCGAGGCGTGCATGAAGACGATCCTGGTCGCCGGTTCCAAGGGTGGCGTGGGCAAGACCACCGTCGCCACCCATCTGGCGGCCTTTGCCGCCCTGGCCGGTAAACGGACCGTCCTGGCCGACGCGGACCCGCAGGGGTCCAGCACCCGCTGGGCCCAGCGCCGGTCCGGGCTGGAAAGCGCCGTGCTGCCCATCGATGCCACCCGCAAGAAGGGCCTCAAGCAGATTCCCGATGACACCGAGGTGGTGATCATCGATGCTCCGGCCGGTGGGCTGGCCGACGATCTGGAGCATTTCCTCGACGTTGCCGACGCCGTCGTGGTGCCGGTGCTGCCCTCGGCGCTGGACATCGAGGCCATCGTCGGATTTCTCAACAGCCTGGCCAAGGTGCCACGCGTGCACAGCCGCAAGCTGCCGGTCGGGCTGGTGCTCAACCGCACCAAGCCGTGGACCCAGACCTCGCAGCAGGCCATCCAGATGCTGGCCGAGTGGCCCTATCCGGTGGTGGCGCAGCTGCGCGACAGCCAGAGCTATGTGGTCACCACCGGGCTGGGCCGTGGCCTGTTCGATTACCGCTCCGCGCAGGTGCGCGAGCATCAGAGTGACTGGGAGCCGCTGCTGCAGTGGCTGAAACTGGATTGATCCGGAAGGAAACCTCATGCGAGAACTGATACTGCTGCGCCATGCCCACGCCGAACCGGCCAGTACCGGGCAGGCCGATCTGGACCGTCCGCTGTCGGCCACCGGTCTGGCCGAGGCGGAAGCCGCGGGTAAATGGCTGAAGGACAACAATCTGCGCCCGGACTGTGTGCTGTGCTCTCCGGCCCGCCGCACCCGCGAAACCCTGGAAGCGGTGTTGGCCGCCACCGGGGTGGTCGAACACCGACTTGAGGACCGCATCTTCGAGGCCACCCCCGGCACGCTGGCCGCCCTGGTGGACGAGCGCCGCGACATCGACCGCCTGCTGGTTGTCGGCCACAACCCCGGCCTGGAACAGCTGGTGGCGCTGATGACCGAAGGCATCACCAGCGAGTATCGCGGCATGCCGCCCGCCGGCATTGCGGTGCTGCAGTTCGACCGCGAAGCGTCCATTGAGCCAGGAGTGGCCAAGCTGACCGCCTTCTGGTGGCCGTAGGCCGTGAAAGCAGTACAGATCGGACTGGGCTGTCTGCTCGGGCTGGCAGCCAGTTCGGTACGGGCCGAACCCCCGGTGCCGGCCAGTCCCCCCAACCCCATCGCGGCGGCGGCCCAGACCCCGCAGCAGGTGCTGGCGGTGGATACCGCGCGTTCGCACTTCGGCTTCGAGATCCGTACCCGCCTGGGTCAGCGCATCGAAGGGGTGTTTCCGCGCTTTGAGGGGCGTGTGGATGTGCTGCCCGACGGCCGCCACCAGGTCCACCTGCGGATGTTCAGCCGCTACGTGGAGATTCCCGGCAAGGCCCGCTACACCGGCTGGATGCGCGGCGAAGAGTTCTTCGACGCCAACCGCTACCCGGTGGTGGAGTTCGACTCGCTTCCCTACTGGCCCGAGCTGGTCAGCAAGGGGGGAGGGATCGAAGGCCGGCTGATCCTGCGCGGGGTCTCGCACCCGGAGGTCCTGCAGGTCGAGCCGGCGGCCTGCCCCCGGGCCGGGTATGATTGCGACGTGGTCAGCCGCGGTACCGTGCAGCGTGGCCGGTATGGAATGGACAGCTGGCAACTTGCCCTGAGTGATCGAGTGACCTTTGTATTACGCGCCCGCCTGACCGAGGCGGCCAAACCGTGAATTCATTGCTGCGGCTCCTGGCGCTGGCAACCGTGTTGCTGGGCAGCGGATGTGCGTCGCTGTCCAACGCCGAGCGCGATCGCGCTGCCGGCATTGCCGCGCAGGCCCGCTCGCAGCAGGTGGATTGCACCCAGGCCGACCGCTGCGCGCAGGACTCGCCGCTGCGCGCGCTGGGCGGCCAGGCCTTCACCGAGTCGACCGCGGAGACCCCGCGCCACTACGCCACCATCCTGGACGAGGGCGAAACCTCGCTGGTGGCGCGCATCAACCTCATCCGCAGCGCCACCCGCAGCATCGACCTGCAGACCTACATCTTCGACAAGGACGACAGTGCCCGGCTGGTGCTGGAGGAACTGCAGGCGGCGGCCCGGCGCGGGGTCAAGGTCCGGGTGCTGATCGACCAGCTCTCTGCGATTTCCGACCTGCAGATCCTCGGCGCGCTCGCCAGCAGCCACCAGAATTTCCAGTTGCGCGTGTACAACCCGACCTTCGGCAAGGCCAAGCTCAACTACTTCGACTATGCCGGCAGCGTGCTGTGCTGTTTCCGCCGCTTCAACCAGCGCATGCACAACAAGCTGCTGGTGATCGATGACGCGCTCGGCGTGGTGGGCGGCCGCAACTACCAGGACGACTACTACGACTGGGACAGCGAATACAACTTCCGCGACCGCGACGTGGTCGTCGCCGGGCCGGAAGTGCGGGCCATGGCGGTCAACTTCGACGCGTTCTGGCACGCCCCGCGCAGCGTGCCGGCCGAACGGCTCAACGATGTCGGCCGCACGCTGCTCAAGCAGGGCGTACCGGCCATGCCGCCGCTGGATTATCGCCACCCCGAACGCGTGGCCCAGGTCAGCGAAGAGGCCAGCGATGCGGACTATGTGCAGCGCACCTTTGTCGACACCGCCCTGCCGGTGGCCTCGGTGCGCTACGTCGCCGACCTGCCGCGCAAGCACCGTCGCGAGCAGGCCAGCCAGCCGGCCAATGGCCAGCATGTGACCGAGCCGCAGCTGGACGCGCTGATTGCCAGTGCGCAGCAGGAAGTGCTGCTGCAGACCCCGTACCTGGTGCTGTCCAAGCCGGCGCGCAAGCTGTTCAAGGAACTGCGCCAGCGCGAGCAGGCACCCCGCGTGGTGGTGTCCACCAACAGCCTGGCCGCCACCGACAACCCCATCGTCTATGCGCTGTCGTACAAGTACAAGCGCCGCAACCTGCGCGAGCTGGGCTTCAACATCTACGAGTTCAAGCCGTTCCCGCTGGATGCGCCGGTGGACTATCGCAACCTGCTGCCGGCCCCGCTGGGCGTACCGCCCAGCACCGAGCGACGCAGCAGCCTGCTGGGAGGCAGTGCCGCCGGCAGCAATGCGCGCGGCAGTGGCAGCGGTGGCGGCAGCCGTTCCAGTGCGCCCCCGGAGCCGGTGGCCGGGTCCGACGCGGACAGCCGACCACAACCGCAACCCACGCCGGGTCCGGCCGCGCGTCGCCGCAGCGACGGCAGCGTGGTCGAACGGCGCGTGCTGCGCGCCGAAACCCGGCCGTCGTTCCTGGGTACCAAGGCGGTCAACAAGCCGCTGCCGGTCACCCGCAGTGGTGCGCGTATGGGCCTGCATGCCAAGTCGCTGGTGGTGGACCGCCGCGTCGGCGTGATCGGTACCCACAACTTCGACCCGCGCAGCGAGAACTACAACACCGAAGGCGCGGTGGTCATCGACGACCCCGCCTTCGCCGAAGCGCTGGCCCAGAGCATCCTGCGCGACATCCAGCCGGACAACTCCTGGACGGTGGCCCCGCGGACCAAGCCGCCGGTGCTGTCAGGCCTTAACTACAGCGTGGGCAAGGCCTCCGAAGCGCTGCCGGTGCTGGATTTCTGGCCCTGGCGCTACGCCACCGACTACGAGTTCCAGCCCGGCCCGGACTGCCCGGCCCCGCTGCCGCGCCAGCATGCCGATTTCCATGCGTGCTATACCGCCGTGGGCGACTTCCCCGAAGTCAACGTCGGCCCCAAGTGGTTGCTGGTGCGCATGCTGACCGCCTTCGGTGCGGGTCTGGTGCCCATCCTGTAGTTCCCTTTTCTGTACGGAGACGCTGCATGCCCCCGATCTTCCGCGAGCCGGTGTCGATCGACGCCCTCAATGCGCTCAGCCGCAACACCCTGATCGAGCATCTGGGCATCGTGTTCACCGCCGCAGGCGAGGACTGGGTCAGCGCCACCATGCCGGTCGACGCACGCACCCGCCAACCGTATGGACTGCTGCATGGTGGTGCTTCGGTGGTGCTGGCGGAAACCCTGGGCAGCAGCGCCGGCAATCTGTGCGTGGACACCAGCAAGCAGGTCTGCGTCGGGCTGGAGATCAATGCCAACCACATCCGCGCCCAGCGCAGCGGCACGGTCACGGGTACCGCTCGCGCCGTGCATGTGGGCCGCAGCACCCACGTCTGGGACATCCGCATCGAGGATGAGGCCGGCAAGCTGGTCTGCACCTCGCGGCTGACCCTGGCCGTGGTTCCGGCGGCCTGAGAACATCTGGCAGACCCCGCTGTGCTGGAGTATCGTGGCCGGATGACTTCCCCCACTTCGGCCCCGCGCGGCGGCGTGGCGCGTGTGTGCCGTTACCTGTACCGCGTTCCCCTGCTGCTGGTTCACGTCCTGCTGTTCCTGCCCCTGACCCTGATCGGCATGTTGCCGCTGTGGGCGCACGTGCGCGTGGGTGAGCGAGCGCTGGGGCATGCCGTGGTCAATGCCTGGCAGGGCGGGTTGATGTGGATCTTCGGTTTCCGCCTGCAGCGCATCGGCACGCCGTTGCCCGGTGCGGTGCTGTTCGTCGCCAATCACGTCAGCTGGGTGGACATCTCCGTGCTGCACAGCCAGCGCATGATGGGCTTCGTGGCCAAGCGTGAGATCGCCAGCTGGCCGGTGGTCGGTTGGCTGGCCGCGCGTGGCCAGACCATCTTCCACCAGCGTGGCAGCACCGAGTCGCTCGGCGGGGTGATGCAGGTCATGGTCGAGCGCCTGCAGGAAGGCAAGGCCGTGGGCGTGTTCCCGGAAGGCCGCACCCGCGGCGGCACCGAGGTCGGCCCCTTCCATGCGCGCATTTTCCAGGCCGCCGTGGAAACCCACGTGCCGGTGCAGCCGGTGGCGCTGCGCTACGGCTGGCAGGGTGACGCGCAGACCGTGGTCGCGTTCGGTCCGAAAGAAAGCTTCTTCGCCAACTTCCTGCGTCTGCTCGGGGAGCCGGCGCGGCGGGCCGAGGTGCATTTCCTCGACCCCATTGAAACCCACGATCTTGAAGGCCGTCGCCGCATCGCCGAAACTTCGCGTGCGCGCATCGTGGCGGCCATGACGGCCGAGTAAGGCGATGGCGCCCGTTCAAGCGCCCTCGTCGTTGTCCGTAACAGGCTCGCGCCCATGTTGACCGCTGCCGACTACCGTCCGCCGCGTTGGCTGCGCAATCCGCATCTGCAGTCAATGCTCAGCTCCAGCCGCATGCGCATGCAGCGCGGCCTGGTGCTGCTTGCCGCCACTGGTGCCTTGACCGAAGAGCTCATTCTCGATGGTGGCGAAGGCGTGCGCCTGCAGGGCTGGCACAGTCGCATCGAAGGCCGCGAGCCGGTGGGCATGGCGTTGCTGCTGCACGGCTGGGAAGGCAGTGCCGAGTCCAGCTACATGCGCATGACCGCCGCGCGCATGCTCGAGGCCGGCTATGACGTGGTACGGCTGAACTTCCGCGACCACGGCAACACCCACCACCTCAATCCCGGCATCTTCCATTCCAACCGCATCGACGAAGTGGTGCAGGCCGCCGGTGACATCGCCCGACGCTGGCCGGAGCTGCCGCTGGTGGCGGCCGGTTACTCGCTGGGCGGCAACTTCGTGCTGCGGCTGGCGCTGCGGGCCCCCGATGCCGGCGTGCCGCTGCGCCGGGTCGCGTCCGTCTGTCCCGTGCTCGACCCGGCCATCACCATGGAAAGCATCGAGAACGGGCCGGCGATGTACGACTGGTACTTCCGGCGCAAATGGGCTGGCTCGCTGCGTCGCAAGCGCGACCTGTTCCCCGAGCTGAGCGACTGGGACGACCGCGTGCTGAAGCTGGATATCCGCGCGCTGACCGCCTGGCTGGTCGAGCACCACACCGCCTACGGCTCGCTGCAGGCCTACTTTGACGGCTATTCCATCGCCGGCGACCGGCTGGCCGCGCTGAGCGTGCCGGCTGACATCCTGATGGCCGAGGACGACCCGGTCATTCCCTACACCACCTTCAATGGCTGGTGCCTGCCGGCCACCGCGCAGCTGGACATCGCGCCCTGGGGCGGGCACTGCGGTTTTCTGGAGAACTGGCGCGGCGACGGCTTCTCCGAGCGCTGGGTGGCCCAGCGCCTGGGCCGCGAAGCCCTGCGCTGAGGTGGGTGGGGCTGTACCGGCGGGGTGTCTTACAATCGAGGTTTGAGCCCAAGCCGGACCGTCATGCAAGACCAGATTGTTGAAGCCCTGCGCCGCAATGCGGCCGATGAAGCCGTGCAGCTGGCGCGGGAGTGGACCCAGGCCGAGCCGGCCCAGCCCCAGGCGCACCGCTGGCTGGCGCTGTCGCTGCAGCAGCAGGGTCAGTACGACGCCGCGCAGGAGAGCCTGCAGCAGGCCCTGGCGCTTGCGCCCGACAGCGCGGAACTGCACCTCCAGCACGCCGGCCTGCTGCTGGCCCTGCGCCAGTTTGAGGCCGCTGACAACGCCCTGGACCGCACCGCCGAGCTCAATCCCAACGAGCAGTCGGCCTATGTGATGCAGGCGCACCTGGCCCTGGGCCGCAACGACCTGGACGAGGCCGAGCGGATCACCCACCTGGCCGCCCGTGTCGACCCGGACCACCCCGAAGTGGTGGCGCTGCAGGGCATGCTCGCGCTGCGCCGTGGCGACGTCTCGCGCGCGCTGCCGTTGCTGTCGACCGCCAGCCAGCTGCTGCCCAACGATCCGCGCGTGCTGTATGCGCTCGGCTTCGCACACATGAGCAACGGCACCCTGGCCTTCGCCGAACAGTGCTTCCGCCGCGTGCTCGAGCTCAACCCGGCGCTGACCTCGCTGCAGGGCCTGCTGGTCCAGCTGGCCCTGCGCCAGGGCAATACCGAAGGGGCTGCAGCGCTGATGCAGACCGTGCTGGCCCGTCCGGGCGGTGACACCCCGGGCGTCCGTCGCCTGGCCGGTGAGATCGCGATCCAGGCCGGGCAGCCGCTGCAGGCGCTGGAGCACCTGCTGCCGCTGCTGGAACAGTGGCCGGCCGACCGCCAGACGCTGCAGCTGCTGCTGATGGCCTGGCAGCGCCTGGGCCGTGAAGCGCAGGCCCGCGAACGGCTGGATGCCGCACTGGAGACCCATCCGCAGGAGCACAACCTGTGGCTGGCACGGTTGGCTGTCGAGAAGGTCGGCAGCGACGAGGCGGTGGCCGTGGTCGAACGCTGGCTGACCGCCATGCCGGACCATCTGCCCGCCCTGGAAACGCGCCTTCGCCTGCATGACATGCAGAAGGACGCGGCGGGCGCTGAAGCGGTCGCGCGCCGCATCATCGAGCTCGATCCCGGCCGTTCCAGTGGTGAGAACCGGGTGGTCGAAGCGCTGCTCGAGCGCGATCCCGCCGCGGCCGTGGCCCACGTCCAGCAACTGTTGGACAACGCGCCGGAGGACGGCCGCGCAGTGATGCGCGGGTGGCTGGGAATGGTCCAGGACCAGGCCGGCCAGCGTGCCGAGGCCTTGAAGACCTGGGTCGACCTGCACGTGTCCGAGGCCCCGCGTCGCCTGCCGCTGCCGCCGCAGGCCAAGGCACCGCAGAGCTGGCCGGACAAGGGCGACGTGGCCGACGATGTGGCGGCCCGCCCGATGTTCGTGTGGGGGGCTCCGGGCTCCGGCGTGGAGCGCGTGATTGCCGCCATTGCTGCCGCCAGCCCGGTGCTGCGCGGCGACCGTTTCGGCCCCAACCCGCCCAACGACGCCTTCCAGAGCTACCACACGCTGCAGGACCTCTCCACCGGCAAGCTGGACCCGGCCCAGCTGGTCAGCGTCTGGCGCGAGCAGCTGCGCGAGCGCGGACTGGCCGACGCCAACGTGATCGACTGGCTGCTGTGGTGGGACAACGCCCTGCTGTGGTCGCTGCGTCCGCAGCTGCCCGAAGGCCGCCTGCTGGTGGTGCTGCGCGACCCGCGCGACATGCTGCTGCACTGGCTGGCCAATGGCTCGCCGGCCCCGTTCGCGGTCACCTCGGTCAATGAAGCCGCCGAATGGCTGGTGCGCGCGATGACCCAGGTCGCCACCCTGCACGAGCAGGATCTGTATCCGCACGCGCTGGTGCGCATTGACGGCATCGGCAACGACCCGGCAAAGATGGCCGAACATCTGGGCAGCCTGTTTGGCGTGGTCATGCCGCCGGCGCAGACCCTGGGTCCGCCGCGCATGGCCGCCGGCCACTGGCGTGAGTACCAGGACACGCTGTCGGCGGCATTCGCGCAGCTGACCCCGATCGCCGTCCGCCTTGGTTACCCGGAAGCATAAGGAACCCCCATGAAGCTCAGCAGCACCAGCCTGGTCAATGGCCAACCGATTCCCGCCGCGTTTGCCGCAGGCGACGCCAATGGCTTCGCCGGCAACCGCAACCCGCAGCTGGCCTGGAGCGAGGTGCCCGAAGGCACCCGTTCGTTCGCCCTGCTGTGCATCGACCCGGATGTGCCGACCGTGCCGGAAACGGTCGGTCGCCACGACCGCACGGTGCCGGCTGACCAGCCGCGCGCACCGTTCATTCACTGGGCCATGGCCGATATCCCCGCCGACGTGCGCGAGCTGGCCGAAGGCAGCTGCAGTGAAGGCTTCACCGTGAAGGGCAAGCCGCAGCCGGCCGGTCCGGCCGGGTCACGCCAGGGCTTGAACGACTTCACCGGCTGGTTCGCCGGCAACGCCGACATGGAAGGCCAGTATCTGGGCTATGACGGCCCGTACCCGCCGTTCAACGACGAGCTCGTGCACCGCTACTTCTTCCGCGTGTTCGCGCTCGACGTGGCCCAGCTGGAACTGCCGACGCCGTTCACCGCGGCGGACGTGCAGCGCGCCATGCAGGGGCATGTGCTGGCCGAGGCCTCGCTGCACGGCACGTACACGTTGAATCCGTCGCTGGTCTGACATCCGGAGGGGGGGGGGGGGGGGGGGGGGGGGGGGGCGGGGCCGCGGGGGGGGGGCGGGGGGGGGGGGGGGGGGGGGGG
>NZ_JASCOZ010000378.1 GCF_029960115.1 Stenotrophomonas sp. PS02289 | reverse complement strand
GACATGGGTGCGATCCAGAACCGCTTCACCTCGACCATCGCCAACCTCAACACCACTTCCGAAAACCTGTCGGCCTCGCGCAGCCGTATCCGCGACACCGACTACGCCAAGGAAACCGCTGAACTGACCCGCACGCAGATCCTGCAGCAGGCCGGTACCGCGATGCTGGCCCAGGCCAACCAGTCGCCGTCCAGCGTGATGAGCCTGCT
>NZ_JASCOZ010000377.1 GCF_029960115.1 Stenotrophomonas sp. PS02289 | reverse complement strand
GCAGCCGGGCAGAGCCCGGCTCTACGGGAGCTTCCAAACCAGGTCGAGGCCGGATTCGTCCCTGATGGCGTAGATGCGCTCGTACTGAAACGACAGCACAAACCGATGCCGATGCTGCGTTGCGAACAACTCAATCAGCGCATAGATGTCCCTGAGGCATTCCTGCATCGTGGCCGCTCTGAAGTGGAAGGTCATCGACACCCCCACTTTCCAGTCCAC
>NZ_JASCOZ010000376.1 GCF_029960115.1 Stenotrophomonas sp. PS02289 | reverse complement strand
GGCCGCCTTCGCGGATGGCGAAGCGCAGGCCCGAGTCCATGGCGACCGGGTTGATCAGGGTGACGACCATCTTGATGTTGTCGCCCGGCATGACCATTTCCACGCCTTCCGGCAGTTCAACCGCACCGGTGATGTCGGTGGTACGGAAGTAGAACTGCGGGCGGTAGCCCTTGAAGAACGGGGTGTGACGGCCGCCTTCGTCCTTCGACAGCACGTACACTTCGGCGTCGAACTTGGTGTGCGGCTTGATCGAAC
>NZ_JASCOZ010000375.1 GCF_029960115.1 Stenotrophomonas sp. PS02289 | reverse complement strand
GGGGGGGGGGGGGGGGGGGGGGGGGGGGGGGGGGGGGGGGGGGGGGGGGGGGGGGGGGGGGGGGGGGGGGGGGGGGGGGGGGGGGGGGGGGGGGGGGGGGGGGGGGGGGGGGGGGGGGGGGGGGGGGCGGGGGGGGGGGGGGGGGGGGGGGGGGGGGGGGGGGGGGGGGGGGGGGGGGGGGGGGGGGGGGGGGGGGGGGGGGGGGGGGGGGGGGGGGGGGGGGGGGGGGGGGGGGGGGGGGGGGGGGGGGGGGGG
>NZ_JASCOZ010000374.1 GCF_029960115.1 Stenotrophomonas sp. PS02289 | reverse complement strand
AAGTGCGTGAACTGCTGAGCAAGTACGACTTCCCGGGCGACGACACCCCGATCATCTCCGGTTCGGCCCGTCTGGCGCTGGAAGGCGACCAGAGCGACATCGGCGTGCCGGCCGTGATCAAGCTGGTTGAAGCCCTGGATTCCTGGATTCCGGAACCGGAACGCGACATCGACAAGCCGTTCCTGATGCCGGTGGAAGACGTGTTCTCGATCTCGGGCCGCGGCACCGTGGTGACCGGTCGTATCGAGCGCGGCATCATCA
>NZ_JASCOZ010000373.1 GCF_029960115.1 Stenotrophomonas sp. PS02289 | reverse complement strand
TGATGATGCCGCGCTCGATACGACCGGTCACCACGGTGCCGCGGCCCGAGATCGAGAACACGTCTTCCACCGGCATCAGGAACGGCTTGTCGATGTCGCGTTCCGGTTCCGGAATCCAGGAATCCAGCGCTTCGACCAGCTTGATCACGGCCGGCACGCCGATGTCGCTCTGGTCGCCTTCCAGCGCCAGACGGGCCGAACCGGAGATGATCGGGGTGTCGTCGCCCGGGAAGTCGTACTTGCTCAGCAGTTCACGCACTT
>NZ_JASCOZ010000372.1 GCF_029960115.1 Stenotrophomonas sp. PS02289 | reverse complement strand
CCGCGTCGATGATCAGCTTGCCCACGTAGAGCATGGCCACCGGCAGCAGGGCGCGGATCACGCGCAGGCCGAGGCTGGCGGTGGCCAGCCAGGGGCTGGCCTGCCAGATCTGGCGCAGGAACGGCGGCAGGTTGCGCAGCGCCTGGAAGCGCTCGCGCAGGCTGGGGTTTTTGGAGGGGGTGGGGGCAGGCATGGGCGTCATTGTGCCCCGGTCCGCGTCAACGCACGGGATTCCGGTAGCGGGGGGGGGGGGGGGGGGGCGGCGCCGGGCGGGGGGGGGGGGGGGGTGGGGGGCCCGCCCCCCCCG
>NZ_JASCOZ010000371.1 GCF_029960115.1 Stenotrophomonas sp. PS02289 | reverse complement strand
GGCCGGTAGTGCGCTTGCTCCAGCGCGCCGTGCTTCTCGAAGTGGGCGAGGATGGCGCGGATGGCGGTGGGTTCCTCGATGCTGGCGACGATCCGTACCGCGCCGCCGCAGTGGGCGCAGGTGGTGATGTCGATGGAAAAGACCCGCTTGAGCCGTTGCGCCCAGCTCATCGCACGGCGCTTCTGCTCGGGGCTGCGCGGCTCGTCGTGGGCGCTTGCGTCAACCGGCGCCGCATCGCCCGCAGGCCGCTTGCCGCGCCCCGAGGGCGTCAGCTGCGCACGCAGGTTTGCATTCGGGGCGAATACGCCGTG
>NZ_JASCOZ010000370.1 GCF_029960115.1 Stenotrophomonas sp. PS02289 | reverse complement strand
ATCCCATCCCGAACTCGGAAGTGAAACGCAGCTGCGCCGATGGTAGTGTGGCTCAAGCCATGCGAGAGTAGGTCATCGCCAGGGTTTACACCCAAAACCCCGCTGCTCACGCAGCGGGGTTTTTCTTCCGGTAGCACACGACCGATGGTCGCGTGACCCGTGGGAAGCATGCCGAGCTGGCGCATCGCGCTGCTCCAACCGTCTCCCTGGTGAAATTAGCGCTGTGGAACCACCCGATCCCATCCCGAACTCGGAAGTGAAACGCAGCTGCGCCGATGGTAGTGTGGCTCAAGCCATGCGAGAGTAGGTCATC
>NZ_JASCOZ010000036.1 GCF_029960115.1 Stenotrophomonas sp. PS02289 | reverse complement strand
AATAAATGCGGGGGCCGGGCTTTGCCCGGCACCCTTTTTGCATTTTGGCGAACAGCGGCCGGGCAGAGCCCGGCTCTACGACGCGATCGGGTTACCGCCCGTTGATCACGAAGTCCGCGATGATGCCGGTGGCGATGGCGACCAGCAGGAGGTTGCCGCGGTCGTCGCGGATCCAGTGGTGGCCGTGCGGCGGGCGACGCACCGAGTAGCGGCCGTAATCGTTGACCACGTAGACCGGGCCCCGGTAGTACTCGTTGTAGCGGTGGCCACGCTGCCAGCCGTAGCCGTACACCGGGCGCGGCGCAGGGCGGTAGACCACGCGCGGCGGCGGGGCCGGACGGTAGTAGCCGTGGTTGTGGTAGCGACGGTCGTGGCGGGCCTCGCGGCGATCATCGCGCTATTCGCGACGATCATCCCGCCACTCGCGGCGGTCGTCGCGCCATTCACGGCGATCATCGCGGTGCTCGCGACGGTCGTCACGGCGGTCGTGACGATGGTCGTCGGCAAAGGCGGGGGCGACGGTTCCCACTGCCAGCAGCGCGGCAACGGTACCGACCACAATTCGATTCATGCGCATGGCGTTTCTCGCTGGGTGGGAAGTGACGGTTTCCATCATGCGGACGGCGTCTGAACGGTTTCCGGCTGGAAACGGTTTCCATTTAGCGACGTTTGACGGCCCATTCAGGCAGCGGCAAGGCCCACGGGGCGGGCTGTCCGGCGGTTGTCACCGCTTCCGGCTATAATTGGCGACATCCCAATTCCCACTGCGACTGTTCCTGACGGAACGGGCGCAGGATTGCGCCCTCGGAGAGCCCATGTCCTCGCAATACATCTACACCATGAACCGCGTCAGCAAGGTGGTCCCGCCCAAGCGGCAGATCATCAAGGACATCTCGCTGTCGTTCTTCCCGGGAGCCAAGATCGGCCTGCTGGGCCTGAATGGCGCGGGCAAGTCGACCGTGCTGAAGATCATGGCCGGCGTGGACACCGATTTCGAGGGCGAAGCCCGCCCCCAGGCCGGCATCAAGGTCGGCTACCTGGCGCAGGAACCGGAGCTGGACCCGACCAAGACCGTGCGTGAAGCCGTCGAGGAAGGTGTGGGCGAAGTGCTGCAGGCCCAGGCCGCGCTGGACGCGGTGTACCTGGCCTACGCCGAGGAAGGCGCGGATTTCGACGCGCTGGCCAAGGAGCAGGAGCGTCTGGAGGCCATTCTGGCCGCAGGCGATGCCCACACCCTGGAAAACCAGCTGGACGTGGCCGCCGATGCCCTGCGCCTGCCGCCGTGGGACGCGGTGATCGGCAAGCTGTCCGGTGGTGAAAAGCGCCGCGTGGCGCTGTGCCGCCTGCTGCTGCAGAAGCCGGACATGCTGCTGCTCGACGAACCGACCAACCACCTCGACGCCGAGTCGGTGGAATGGCTGGAGCAGTTCCTCGCCCGTTACACCGGCACCGTGGTGGCCGTCACCCACGATCGCTACTTCCTCGACAACGCCGCTGAGTGGATCTTGGAACTGGACCGCGGCCGCGGCATTCCGTGGAAGGGCAACTACACCGAATGGCTGATGCAGAAGGACGAGCGCCTGAAGCAGGAAGACAACCAGGAAAAGGCCCGCCAGAAGGCAATCCAGAAGGAACTGGAATGGTCGCGCCAGAATGCCAAGGGTGGCCGCACCAAGGGCAAGGCCCGTCTGGCCCGCCTGGAAGAACTGCAGTCGGTCGATTACCAGAAGCGCAACGAAACCAATGAAATCTTCATCCCACCGGGCGAGCGCCTGGGCAACTCGGTGATGGAGTTCAAGAACGTCTCGAAGAAGTTCGGCGACCGTCTGCTGTTCGACGACCTGAGCTTCCTGGTCCCGGCCGGCGCGATCGTGGGCATCATCGGCCCGAACGGTGCCGGTAAGTCGACCCTGTTCAAGATGATCACCGGCCAGGAAAAGCCGGATTCGGGTGAGATCGTGGTGGGTCCGACGGTGAAGCTGTCGTACGTCGACCAGAGCCGCGACGCGCTGGAAGGCAACCACAACGTGTTCCAGGAAATTGCAGGTGGCCTGGACATCCTGAACATCAACGGCATCGAGATCCAGTCGCGCGCCTACATCGGCCGCTTCAACTTCAAGGGCCAGGACCAGCAGAAGATGGTCGGTTCGCTGTCCGGTGGTGAGCGCGGTCGTCTGCACATGGCCAAGACCCTGCTGCAGGGTGGCAACGTGCTGCTGCTCGACGAACCGTCCAACGACCTGGACATCGAAACCCTGCGTGCGCTGGAAGATGCGCTGCTGGAGTTCCCGGGCAACACCTTCGTCATTTCGCATGACCGCTGGTTCCTGGATCGCATCGCGACCCACATCCTGGCGTTCGAAGGCGACTCGCACGTGGAGTTCTTCCAGGGCAACTACCGCGAGTACGAAGAAGACAAGCGCCGCCGCATGGGCGACGACGCCGCCCCAAAGCGCCTGCGCTTCAAGGCGCTGAAGTAAGAAAGAAAGAACGGCCGCGCCCTGCGCGGCCGTTCTGCATTTCGGGTAGATCACCACCGTCGGTGGTGGCACCGTATCGTCGCGAGATTCACCATGAACATCCTCGAACGCACCTTCCAGCTGCAGCAGCACGGCACCTCCGTGCGGACCGAACTGCTGGCAGGGCTGACCACCTTCCTGACGATGTCCTACATCGTCTTCGTCAATCCGGACATCCTGGCCACCACCGGCATGGATCCGGGTGCGGTGTTTGTCGCCACCTGCCTGGCCGCTGCGCTGGGCTCGATGGTGATGGCGTTTGCCGCCAACTTCCCCGTTGGCATGGCACCGGGCATGGGCTTGAATGCGTTCTTTGCGTTCACCGTGGTCGGCGCGGCCGGCTTGCCGTGGCAGCAGGCGCTGGGCGCGGTGTTCATTTCCGGCCTGGTGTTCCTGGCCCTGTCGCTCACCGGTGTCCGGGCCTGGCTCGTGGCGGGCATTCCCGCCTCGCTACGTGCCGCGATCGTCGCCGGCATCGGCCTGTTCCTGGCCATCATCGCGCTGCAGAAGTCCGGCGTGATCGTCGCCAACGCCGATACGCTGGTGACATTGGGGCCGCTCAACACCGCCCCGCCCCTGCTCGCCCTCGCCGGGTTCCTGCTGATCGCCATCCTGGAAGCACGCAAGGTCCGTGGTGCCATCCTGATCGGCATTCTCGCCGTCACGGCCGCCGCCTGGGCGCTGGGTGACGTGCAGTACCACGGGCTGGTGTCGCTGCCGCCCAGCCTGGCCCCCACCTTCCTGCAGCTGGATCTGCCTGGACTGCTGCACCACGACGGTGGCGCGCCGCTGGCGGTACTGCTGCAGGTCGTGCTGGTGTTCGTGCTGGTGGAGGTGTTCGACGCCACCGGCACGCTGTATGGCGTGGTCGGCCGCGCCGGCCTGCTCAAGCTGCCCGGTGCGCAGAAGCGCTTTGGTCGTGCCCTGCTGGCGGACAGCACCGCGATTGTCGCGGGTTCGATGCTCGGGACCAGCAGCACCACGGCCTTTGCCGAAAGTGCGTCGGGCGTGCAGGCCGGCGGACGTACCGGGCTGACCGCGCTGGTCGTGGCGGCGCTGTTCCTGGCCGCGCTGCTGTTCTCGCCGCTGGCGGCGATGGTGCCGGGTTATGCCACCGCTCCTGCCCTGTTGTTCGTGGCCGGGCTGATGCTGCGCGAGCTGGTCGATGTCGACTGGGGCGATCTGACCGAATCGGTTCCGGCGGCACTGTGCGCGCTGGCGATGCCGTTCACCTATTCGATTGCCAACGGGTTGGCGTTCGGCTTCATTGCCTATGCGGTGCTGAAAGCTGGGACCGGGCGCTGGCGCGATGTGCATCCGGCGGTGTGGCTGGTGGCCGGGTTGTTTGTGCTGCGCTACGCGTTGGAGTGACGGAGGGCCGGCCAACGGCCGGCGCTACCGTTGCAACCGACCTGACCGGTCCACGTGATGCTTCACTCGGCCGGTAACTCAAACACCTGGCGCAGGTAGGCCAGATACCCCGGGTCGTCACACATGCTCTTACCCGGCGAGTCGCTCAGCTTGGCCACCGGTTGGCCGTTGCAGCGGACCATCTTGATGACGATGTTCAACGGCGTCGGGCCAAGATCGTTGGTGAGATGCGTGCCGACCCCGAAGGCCACCTGGCAGCGACCGCGGAAGTAGTCGAACAGGCGCATCACCTTTTCGATGTTCAGTCCGTCGCTGAAGACCAGGACCTTGCTGCGCGGATCGACCCGGCGCTGCTGGAAATGCGCCAGCATGCGATCGCCCCAGACGAACGGGTCGCCGGAGTCGTGGCGCACGCCGTCGAACAGCTTGCAGAAATACATATCGAAGTCGCGCAGGAACGCATCCAGCCCGACCACATCGGACAGCGCGATGCCGAGGTCGCCGCGATACTCGCGCGCCCACGATTCCAGCGCGGCCACCTGCGAATCGCGCAGTCGCGGACCCAATGCCTGGAAGGCCTGCAGGTACTCGTGCGCCATGGTGCCATGCGGGGTCATGCCATACAGCCGCGCGAAGTGCACGTTGCTGGTACCGACGAACTGCGAGCCCAGCGCGTGGCGCAGCTGCGGCAGCATGCGCGCATGCCAGTCGCGCGAGTAGCGGCGACGGCTGCCATAGTCGGCGATGCGGCACAGCTCGAAGCCGGGGGTGTCGCGCAGCAGCGCGGTCTTGGCCTGCAGGCGACGTTCGCCTTCGGCGAAGTCCGGAGTGCTGGTGTTTCGGAACCAGACTTCGTTGATGATCGCCAGCAGCGGCACTTCAAACAGGATGGTGTGCAGCCACGGGCCGGTGATGTCCAGCTCGATCTCGCCTGCCACCGTGGTCGACGCCCGCAGGTCGATGTACTTGCGGTCGAGGTGGAACAACCCCAGGAAATCCGCGAAGTCCGGCTTCACGAAGCGCAGCCCGCGCATGTAGTCCAGCTCGGCCTCGGTGAAACGCAGCGTGCACAGGTGATCAATCTCGGCATTGATCTGGTCGATGTACGCGGCTAGGTCGATGCCCGGCGTGCGGCACTTGAACCGGTACTGCACCTGCGCGCCGGGATGCTGATGCAGCACCGCCTGCATCATGGTGAATTTGTACAGGTCGGTGTCGAGCAGGGATTGGATGATCATGGGGAGATTATGCGCCCGAGCGCATCAGGATGCGGGGAACCTGCACGGCCGCGTGGGCCCAGATCGCGGCCCAGACCGCCAGCTGCACTGGCAGGCTGCGCTGCGGTGCCTCGAACTTGCGGAAGTAACGCCACAGTCCACGGTGTTTGTGCCATTCCACGAAGAACGGTCGTGAGCGACTGGAGACGCCGCGCACGTGGGTCACCTGCAGGTCGTTGGCAATGGCCACCACCGCGCCGGCCTCGCGGGCACGACGGCACAGGTCCAGGTCTTCGGCATGCAGGCGGTAACCCGCATCCCAGCCGTCGAGGCGGTCGAACAGTGCCCGGGGCATCAGCAGCAATGCGCCGGACAGCGCCGGCACGGTCTGCAGCGTCTGCGTCGGATCAGCGGGCAAGGCCAGCTTCGCGCCCTGCCCCGGGTTGCGCAGCATCGCGGCAAAATCCGGATCGCGGCGGCGTACGGCCGCATCGGGCAGGCCGGCTTCATCCACCTGCTCCACGCCCAGCACGCAGTCGCCCAGCGCCTCACCGCGCGCGCACAGCTGCGCCAGCGTCTCCGGAGCCACCATCAGGTCGGGGTTGATGAACGCCAGCCACGGCGCACGGCTGTCCGCCACGCCCTGGTTGTTGGCGGTGGCAAAGCCGGGATTGTCCGGATTGGCGATGAAATGCAGCCGCGGGTCGGCGCTGGCGTGGCGCTGCACGATGTCCAGCGTGCCGTCGTCGGAGTTGTTGTCCACCACGCGGATCTCAGCGATGTCCTGTGCGGCACGCAACCGGGTCAGGCAGGCATCCAGGGTGCTGGCACTTTGATAGCTGACGATGATGGCGGCAATGCGGGCAGTCAAACGGGTCACTCCGGATCAGGCGCGGCGGGCGCGGCGAACAGGTCGCCCTGCGAACGCGGCATTATCGCCTGTTGATGCAGCTGCTGCAGTGTGTCACGGGTGGCACGCAGTGGGTCGCCCATCAGGAAACCGGCCAACCGGGGCTGCCACGCCGGCCAGCGCGTCCCCAGTGCTTCCATGTCGCCCTCCTGTGCCTGCGATTCGCCCGCGCGCGCGACGAAGGCGTTCTCGCACAGCGCATTGCGCCAGCCCAGACCGGCCATGCGCAGGCTGAGGTCAATCAGCGCCGCACTCCACGAGGCATAGCTGTGCATGTCCAGGCCGCCGGCCTTGCGCCGCGCATTGGCGCGCAGCAACACGGCATGGGTGACCGCCGAGGGCAGTTCAGGATGCAGGCTGGGCAGTGCCGCGCAGGCCTGGGCAATGGCATCCAGATGCTCGGGCATCGGGTTGATCTCGCCCAGGCGGGGCCACGCGGCGGTTTCACCGGCATTGCACCAGGGCGTGGCCGAGCCGATCGAGGCATCGCGGGCGCAGCAGGCATCCAGCTGCTGCAGCCAACCGGGTGCGGGGACGGCATCCGGGGCCAGCACCACCACGTCGGTGCCCTCGCAGGCGCGCAGCATCTCGTCCAGGTGCGCCACCTCGCCAATGGCACGGGCGCGGCGGGTGTATTCGGCCTGCAGCGGCGTGTGGGCCAGCCAGTGTTCGATCACGGCCTGCGCACGGGGACCGGCCTGACCGTCATCCGCCAACCAGATCGCGGTGCCGGCCGGAGTCCCCGCATCCAGCGCGCCCAGACACCGGTCCAGCGCGGTGTCATCCACGCCGATCGGCAGCAACACGACTGTCCCCATCCGTCCCCCAACGCGCGGCATCTGCCCGCAGGGTAACAGTCCGGCTGCGAAGACGGCAGCCGGTTGGGCGGCTTAGTTGGTGGCCTTGCGGGTCGGGAACGGCTCCATCGCGCGGAAGCGGTTGCTGTACTCGTCGGTCAGGTTGCGCGACTCCTGCGCGTTGCGGACGATGGTCGGAGTCAGCAGCACGATCACTTCCGAGCGACCGCTGTTCTGGGTCTTCTTGCCGAACAGCGCGCCCAGCACCGGAATCTTGCTCAGGCCCGGCACGCCGTTGGAGCCGTCCTCGTCGGAGTTGGTGATCAGCCCGGCCAGCATGATGGTGTCGCCGCTCTGCACCGCCGCCTCGGTGGAGATCTTGCGGGTGTTGATCGGCGGATTGCAGGTGCTGCGTGCGGGATCACAGCCGGCCGGCACCGCACCGGCGGAACTGACTTCCTGCACGATGTCCAGGAACACCACGCCGTCACGGGTGATGCGCGGGCGCACTTTCAGGATCACGCCGGTGTCCAGGTACTGGACCTGGCTGTAGGTGTTGTCGCTGCCGGTGCCGGTGTTCACCGACACCGAATTGATCGGAATCTGGGTGCCGACGTTCAAGGTGGCCTCGGCGTTGTTGCGCACGAAGATCGAGGGCGTCTGCAGCAGGCGCAGGTTGGTCACCTTGTCGAGCGCGGTGACGACCGCGGCGGCGTTCTTGCCGAGGAAGGTCCAGCCCAGACCGCCTTCGCCCACCTGGCCGGAAATGCTGCCCCAGATCGAGCGACCCAGTGCGCTGGGCAGGTCGATACCACTCTCGGTCTTGCCGGTGGTCACCGCCTGCTCGAAGAACCAGTTCACGCCGTAGCTGAGGTCGCCGGTCAAGGCGACTTCGGCCACCTGCGCCTCGATGTGGACCTGCATCGGCATCACGTCGAGCTTTTCGATCACTTCGCGGATCGAGCGCCAGGCCTGCGGCGTCGAGCGCACCAGCAGGGTGTTGGTCTCTTCCACCGCCGACACGCCGACGCTGTCGCCCTGCACTTCCAGATTGAAGCTGGCGTTGCCGGACTGGCGCTGCGGCAGGTTCATGGTGCCATCGCCCAGGCCGCCGCTGCGGCCGGTGCCGCTGCTGCCCAGCTGGGTATTGTTCAAACTGTTGCCGCTGGTGCCGTCACGGCTGCTCAGCTCCTGTGCGATCGCGCCCGGTGCCAGGGAGCCGCCGCCACTGCGTCCGCCGCGCCCGCCTTCGCTGGCGAAGGCTTCGGCCAGCCGCTCGGCCAGATCCTTGGCCTTGATGTAGCGCAGTTCGTAGGAGAACAGCCGCGCACTGCCACCGGCGGTGTCGATGCGCTCCAGCCACTGCTGGATCTGGTCCAGGTAGCGCGCCTGCGGGGTGATCACCAGCACGGCATTGGCGTTTTCCAGCGGCAGGAAGCGGAACATGCCGGCGCTCGGGGTTTTGCTTTCTTCGCCAAACACTTTTTCCAGGTCGGTGGCGACCTGCTCGGCCTTGCCGGTCTGGATCGGGAATACGCCCACCGACATGCCCGACAACCAGTCGACGTCGAAGATTTCGACCGTGCGCAGGTAGTTTTCCAGCTCCGCACGGGTGCCGCCCAGGGTGATCACGTTGCGGCCGCTGTCGACATTGACGATGGCGTTCGGCCGCGCGTAGGGCTCGAGCACCTTCTTCATTTCGGTGGCGGAGATGTACTGCAGCGGCACCACCCGCACCTCGAAACCGCGCGCATTCGCCGCGGGTGCCGTGCTGGGTGCGACGGTGCCGGCCAGCGCCTGATCGGCGGCGACGATGTTGTAGCGACCGCCGCTGTAGACCATGCGCGCGTTGTTCCAGCCCAGCACCATTTCCAGCAGGTTCAGGGCCTGCGCCGAGGACACCGGCTTGGGCGTGGCCAGGGTCACGGTGCCCTGCACGCCCGGCGCGATGACGTAGTTCTGGCCCAGCATGTCACCCAGGATCGCCTTGACCACCGCATGCACCGACTCGCCTTCAAAGTTGAAGGTGGCGGTACCGGTGCTGGCCTGCGACAGCGCCGGCGAGGGAGCCGATGCCGCGCTGCGGTTGATCATGGTGCCGCTGCCGCGGCGGATGACCGGCTGCGGACTGCCATCGCTGCCCAGCGCCTGGGTATCGACGCCGTCGTGGGAGCCATCGCCGGCCACCACCTGATGGGTGCCATCGAGTACGGCGTCGCGACGCACTTCCGGTGCCGGCACGGTGGCGCAGCCCACCAGCAGGGCGGCCGCGAAAGAAAGGGAAAATAGGCGCAAGGTCATGCGTTCACTCTAAGGGTTTTGACCGGAGCCGCCCGCAGGCGGTCGCTGTGACTGTTGCTGTTGCTGCTGCAGTTGCTGGCGGCGCGCCTGGATGCGGGCACGGATCGCCTGCATCTGCGCTTCGCTGGGTCCCTGCGCAGCGGGGTTGCCGGCATTCTGTGCGGGAGCCGGCGCGGGGGCCGGAGCCGGTGCGGGACTGTTGCCGGTGAAGTTGGTGCCGCCCTGTGCGGCGGGAGCCGGCGGAGGCCGTGGTCCGGCCACCGGCGCGGTGGTGGGCTGGCCCTGGCGACCGGCTTGGGTGCCCAACACGGTGGGCGGCTCGCCGCCCTGCCCGCTGAAGGTCACCAGTTCCAGTGTCTGGGTGCCGCTGGGGCCGGTCACGGTGGCGCTGCGCGGTTCCAGGGCCAGCAGTTGCCAACCATTCACCGCTTCGCCGTTCAGGCGCAGCCGCAGCGACTGTTTCTGGTCGGTGGTGAGGATGGCCATGCCGAACTCCGAGGTCAGCAGCACGCCGGTCAGGGTGACCGCGCTGCTGCTGGCACCGGCCTCGGCGCCGCCCAGCAGATACGGACGCGGCTTGCGGTCTTCGGCGAACAGCGGTCGTGCCGCGATGTCGGCATAGGCCTGCGGCGAGGTGATTCGGTCCGGTGCGGCCGGTGCCAGCACGGGCAGGCGTGGGGCCTGCTGCGCATCGGCGTCAGGCGGCGCAATGCGCGTGCCCAGTCCGAGCAGCGTGGCGATCCAGATCGCTCCCGCCCACAGCGCAACACCACCCAGCCACCAGCTACGCAGCGACGCCCATTCAATCTTCATGCGGCGCGTCCTCCACCGGTTGACTGGACGCCGGATCGGCGGCGGCCGGATCGGTGGGTGCACCCATCGCCGCCCCCGGACCGTCGGCGGTCGGCTGCAGGCCCGTGGGTTCCAGGCCGGTCGGTTCCGGCGCGGCCACGGCGGGACTCACAGGGGCCGGCGTCGCAGTACTGCCATCGGCGCTGATGCCCGGCTGCAGGTAGCCGACCAGTTCAAACGACACATCCAGGCCCAGGCCGCTTTCATTGGGCGATTGCTGGAAGCGCTGGGCGAGAAGATTGAGGTTGCCGACGAACAGACGCGGGCTTCCGGTTTCCAGCGTGTGCAGTACGGCGGCCATTTCCGGCACGCCGCAGCGCAGCCGGACCTGCAGTGCGACCCGTGGGAACGCCGCGTCACGTGCGGCGTCGGTCAACGGCGAGCGGTTGCTGATGGTGCAGCTGCGGTTGCCCGGGCTGGCAGAGGCCACTGCGTCCTGCAGTCGGGACGACAGCGCGGCCGCGGCCGACTCCGCAGTCGCCTCGCGCAGGAAGCCGGGGCGGGCCGCCAGGGTGGTCCGCACCTGCTGCAGCTGTTTTTCCACGGCGTCACGCTGCTGCAGCTGTGCATCCACGCGCAGCTGGCGCTCCTGCAGCTGGGTGATGCCCCGATTGATGTCGAGCAGCGGCCGGGTGAACCACGGGTGCACCAGCAGCAGGTAAGCCAGCACCAGCGCGCCCAGCAGCAGGGCCAGCGCCAGCCAGCGGTCACGGCGCGTCGGCAGCATTGCCATCGGCAACCTCCGTGACAGGAGCCGCAGCGGTCTTGGCCGGTGTCGCACCGGGCAACGGCTGCAGTTCGGCGGTCAGGGTGAAGCGGTCGCGGCCGCCGGCACCGCCGTCCGCCTGCAACACGCCGGTGAGGTTGACCTTGGTCCACAGCGGCGAGGCCTGCAGCAGAGGCACCAGTTGCGAGGCTTCACGGCTGAGACCGATCAGCTGCAGGGTGCGACCTTCGACCGAGAGTTTTTCCAGATAGGTACCGTCGGGCAGCAGGCGGGTCAATTCATTCCACACTTCCAGCGTGCTGGCCTGGGCGCTGCGTTTTTCTTCCAGGAACGCCGCGCCGTCCACCAATTGTTGAAGCTGCTGGCGTTCGGCGGCAACGGCGCGCGCATCACGCGCCGCCGCATTGACCTGGTCGCGCAGCTGGTCGGCTGCGGCCTCGCGGTTGGCCAGCAGCTGCGTGGCGGCCAGCGCCAGCAACACCACGGTCGCGCTGCCGAGCAGCAGATTCCAGCGCCGCATGGGATCACGCGCCTGGTAGCGCTGCGAGGCCGGCAGCAGGTTCACGCCCAGCGGCTGGCCGCTGCCGTCGTCCGCATCCACGCCGGCCAGCTGACCGGCCCAGCTGCCGGACTGCTGCAGCCACTGTTCCAGCGCCTGGCGCGGAATGACCACCAGTTCCACCTGCAGCTGCCCGTCCGCCAGCGGTTCGCCTTCGCGGACGTCGTAATGCACCTGTGCGGGTTCGAACGGGGTTTGCCGGTCGATCTCGAAACCCACCACGTCGCGCAGCCGGGACGCAGCGGCGGCGGGCAGTCGCAACGGGCGGCGCAGCACCGCGGTGGCCGGCAGCACCCAATGCCGTGGCAGGCCGCGCACGCGCGTGTCGAGCACCGGTTCCAGCTCGGCGGGTGACTGCGGCCAGGGCAGCTCCAGCACGGCCTGCAGCTGGCCGGCGGTGTCGCGCTGCACGCGCAGCTGCTCGCCCTCGCGGCTGAGCAGCAGGCGCGAACGCGACCAGCCCAGCGCCCACTGCCAGCGCACCGGCAACCAGGCCAGCAGAGAACGCCGCCACCAGCGCAGGCCATTGCCCACGCCCGGCGCGAGTCGCCCCCGTGCCTGCACCAGACTGTCCCGCCATGAAGTCATCGTGCTGCCATTCCCTGTTCCCAGCGAAGTACCGTGTATGCCGTGCCCGGCGTGCCTGCTGCGCCCCTGCGCACGACGGCGCGCAGGACTGAAACCCGTCCGCGCGGGTCCATCGCGCGGCTCTCGATACTATAAGTGCCACTGCCACCTGCGGGTGCCGCGGCGGTCACGTTTCCGTCGCCATCGCTGTCCTGCAGGCGTTCACGGTCGGCCAGCAGCCGCTCGGCATCCAGCCCCAGCGCGCGCAGCACCGGACCCGCCGCAAAGCGCGGATCCGGTCGCGACTGTCGACTGTACAGGGTCAGCAGCGGTTCCAGTCGTTCATACAGCGCCGCGTCCATGCCCAGCACCCGCTGCAGCTCGCCCAGTGTTTCAAAGCGCGCATTGCGTGCACCATAGGGCAGTCCGGCGGCGACGTAATCGGCCGTTTCTGCACCGCCGCCCGGCTGCTTCAGACTGTCGGGGTCACGCCAGTCGATGATCGCACCGGCCAGCTGTTTGGCGCGCCCGGGCTCGACCTCGACCGCTTCCAGCAGGCCCGTCAGCAAGGTGGCATCGGCCAGATTGAGATTGACCTTGCCGTTCTCGTCGATGATGCGCAGGTCGATGGTGCGATCGTCGAACGACCAGCGGTAACGTCGACCATCGGGAGTCCACGGCGGCTGCAGCGCATTCGGCTGCAGGCGGTACAGCGCGTACTCCACGCCCGCGCGCGCATGCTCCTGACCCACCGCATCGTCACCGGTCACCTGCTGCTGCATGTGCTCGATGCGGGCGCTCAGCGCGAACGCACCCACCACCGCCGTCAGCAGCGCGATCAGCCACAGCACCAGCACCAGCGCGGCACCGCGCGCGGACCGGGGATGCGAGCGGGTCATGTGCCGGCTCCTGCGCTGCGTGCACCGCGCGACTGCGACAGCGCCACCACCAGCGGCGGCCACGCCGGCCCCTGCTGCGGCGCGATGCGGATCTCGACCAGATTCGGCAGCCGACGGGTGTCTTCCCAGCGGTCCTGCCATTCGCCCAGCTGGCCGGTGCGCATGTCGACCCCGCGATAGCGGAATCGCACCTCGCGAAGGGCGTCGGCAAGCACTTCGGGCGGGCGCGGTGGAGTTTCGGCAATGCGTTCTCCGTTCTGCACCAGGGTCAGCCCCAGTTCCAGCGTCTGTGCATCGCCGCGGCCTCGCGCCTGCAGCTCATGTACATAGGGACCACCGCGACCGAGGTAGCCGGGCAGCTCGGAGACAAACAGCATGTGTTGCGCTTCACCCTGGAAGTACAGCGGTTCGCGGGTCGGATCCGGGGGTTCGGCGGCGGTCGGCAGCGCCATGCTCAAGCGCCGGCGCAGAAAGCCCTCCACCGCGCGCATGCGCTCATTCTGAGCCGCAATGCGTTCGCCGCGCTGGGCGATATTCATGGCCGAGCGCACCGTGGCAAACGCCATGGCCAGACCGCCCACCAGCAGCACGGTCGCAAGCAGGACCTCGATCAGGGTGAAGCCGCGTTGCGCAGCGGAGCGCCTCATCGCGCCGCTCCGGTGGACGGCGGCAGCAGGCGCAAGGTGCGCCACTGCAGTTGCTCGGCATCGCCGTCGCCCCAGCGCACCTGCAGGCTGAGTTCGGCCAGTTGGGGGCCGGTGGCGGCGACCGTGGTCGATGCCTGGAGAGCGCCGCCGCGCGGCTCCACGAATGGACTGACCTGCAGTTCCCAGCGATAGCGCCCGTCCTCCCACTGACCCTGCTGCCGACCTTCCTGCAGCGGTGTCTCGACACCGGCCACGGCCAGCAGCGATTGCGCGTGCAGCACCGCACGGCTCCGCAGGTCGGCGTTGTGGACCTGGCGGGAACCGCCGGAGAGGCTGCCCAGCAGCAGCGTCAGCGCCAGCGCCAGCAAGGCGAAGGCGACGATGACCTCGAGCAGGGAGTAGCCGCGTTGGTTCTTCATGGTGCGTTGTCCCGCACCGGACCGGAGCGGACCTCGCCGGTGATCCAGGCGACGTCGACGCGCCAGAGCGCGCCGCGCACGCTCAGCTCAATCGTGCCGCCGCTGGAGCCACCGTCCGGATGGAAGGCGATGCCGCCCTGGCCAGTACCCGCGCCCACCTGCGCGGCCCCGCGGAAATGCACCTCCAGCGCCTCGGGCAGTTGCCCATGACGTCCATTGGCCGCTTCCCAGCGCCGGGTCTGCGGGTCGATCAGAAAGCGCTGCATCTCACCTTTTGCAATCGCCTGGGTACGGGTGTAGCGCAGTTGGCTCGCCACTTCCTTGCCCGCGTTGCGCAACCGCATGCCGTCGATGCCGCCATTCATGGCGGTGGCCGTGATCAGCCCGATGATGGCGATCAGTGCCACCACCAGCAGCATTTCCAGCAGGGAAACGCCATGCATGCGCGGCCGCACCGGCCTCAACGGGCGGCGGCCGGTGCACGGCGGCTGGGCGGTCACGACCAAGCGCGCTTACTCGTAGCGGATGTCCGCGTCGTAGCTGCTGCCGCCTACTTTGCCGTCTTTGCCCAGGCTGATCAGGTCAAACGGCTGGCCTTCGCCGGGCGCGCGATATTCCAGGGCATGACCCCAGGGATCGCTCAGTTCGGCTTCCTTGGCATACGGCCCCAGCCAGTTGCTGCTGCCACCGGGCTGGGTCACCAGATCTTCCAGCTTGGTCGGCAGCTTGCCGGTGTCGAGCTGATAGTTTTCGATTTTTCCGGCAATGGTCTGCACCTGCGACTTGGCGATGTTGGCCTTGCCACGGTCAGCGCCACCCAGCACCCGGCTGCCGACCAGGGTCAGCACCGCACCGATCAGCACGATGACGATGATGATCTCCAGCAGGCTCATACCGGCCTGATGGCGTCGAGACACAAAGCGGACCGGTTTGCGACGTTGGATCATGGAAGCTCCTTGCAGCGGGTCGTAAAAAAGGTGCCAGCGGCGTCAGCCGATGGCATTGGTGAGGTCGTACAACGGCACCAGCACGGCGACGATCACCAGGCCGACCACCGAGGCCAGCACCAGGGTGATCACCGGCACCAGGGCCGACAACAGGCGGTCAATCTCGCGCGCGCTTTCCTGTTCGAAGGTATCGGCAGTCTTGAGCAGCAGGGTATCCAGCGCGCCCGATTCCTCGCCGACCTGGATCATCTGCAGGGCCAGACGGGGAAAGCGCTTGCCACGCGACAGCGCGGCCGACAGACCGTTGCCGTTTTTCACTTCGTCGCTGGCGGTGTCGACATCCGCCGCCAGCGCACGGTTGCCCAGCACGTTGCGGGCGATGCCCAGCCCGGCCAGCAACGGCACGCCGTTGCGGAGCAGCGTGCCCAGCGTGCGCGCCAACCGTGCGGTTTCCAGCTTGGCGACCAGCCCACCCACGCCCTTGCGCTCGAGCAGCCAGCCGTCCGCGGCCAGGCGGAAGGCCGGCTGGCGCAGCTTGCGCTCCATCAGCAGCAGCACGACGCAGGGCACCACCACCAGCACCAGCCAGTAGTCGCGTACCAGCAACCCCACGTTGAGCACCCACTGGGTGAACCACGGCAGCGCCACATCCAGGCTTTCGTACATCACCGCAAACTGCGGCACCACATAGCCCAGCAGGAACATCAGCGCGCCGCCGACCACCGCCAGCAGGATCGCCGGGTAGATCAGCGCGTTGATCACCCGCCCCTTCAGTTCACGGCTGCGCTCGAGATAGTCCGCCAGCCGCTGCAATGTTTCGTGCAGACTGCCACCCGCTTCACCCGCGCGGACCATGTTGATGTACAGGCGCGAGAACAAACCGTGCTGGCGCTCCAGCGCGGTGGAAAGTGCGGCACCGCCGCGCACGATGTCGCGGATGTCGGTGATCACACGGCGGCTGCGCTCGTCTTCCGGCAGTTCCAGCAGGATGCCCAGCGCGCGGTCCAGCGGCTGGCCGGCCCCGAGCAACGTGGCCAGCTGCTGGGTGAACTGCACGAGCGCGGCACCATCAAACGGCTTGCGACGCAGCAGCGTGGCCCAGGACACCGCGCCGGTGCTGCCATCGGCCGCCACCCGCGTTTCCATCGGCAGGTGGCCCTGGTCCTGCAGGCGCGCGGCCACCTCGGCTTCGCTGGCCGCTTCCATCTGGCCATCGAAGACTTCGCCGTGAGCGTTCAGCGCCTTGTAGCGGTACTGCGGCATGCTCAGCTTTCCTCGGTCACGCGCAGCACTTCCTCGATGGTGGTCTGGCCGGCCAAGGCCTTGGCCAGCCCATCCTCGTACATGGTGCGCATGCCGGCCTCACGGGCGAGTTGTTCGATCTCGCCCATACCCGCGCGGCGCATCACCGCACGCCGCAGCTCGTCGTTCATCACCAGGAATTCCATGATGGTGGTGCGGCCCAGGTAACCGGTCGGGGCCAGCGCGGACGGCTGCGCGCGATACAGGAAGATGTCGCCCTGCGGCTGCAGGCGGCGCAGGCCGAACTTTTCGATTTCCTCCGGCGAGGCGGGATACCGCTGTGCGTGCTGCGGCTCCAGCCGGCGCACCAGACGCTGGGCCAGGATGCCGTTGATGGTGGAGGTGAGCAGATAGTCTTCCACCCCCATGTCGAGCAGGCGGGTGATGCCGCCCGCTGCGTTGTTGGTGTGCAGCGTGGACAGCACCAGGTGGCCGGTCAGCGCCGACTGGATCGCGATGCGCGCGGTTTCCAGGTCGCGCATTTCGCCGATCATGATGATGTCCGGATCCTGGCGCACGATGCTGCGCAGGGCATTGGCGAAATCCAGCCCGATCTGCGGCTTGGCCTGGATCTGGTTGATGCCTTCGATCTGGTATTCGACCGGGTCCTCGACGGTGATGATCTTCACGTCGGGGGTATTGAGCTGGCTCAACGCGGTATACAGCGTGGTGGTCTTGCCCGAGCCGGTGGGACCGGTGACCAGCAGGATGCCGTGCGGCTGGTCCAGCACCTTGCGGAACTGCGGCAGGAACGCATCGGTGAAGCCGAGGCGGTGGAAGTCGAAAACCACCGTGTCGCGGTCAAGCAGACGCATGACCACGCTTTCACCGTGCGCGGTCGGCACCGTGCTCACACGCAGGTCGAGCTCCTTGCCCTGCACGCGCAGCATGATGCGTCCGTCCTGCGGCAGGCGCCGCTCGGCGATGTTCAGCCGGGCCATGATCTTGATGCGGCTGATCACCGCAGCAGTCAGGTTGACCGGCGGGCTTTCACCCTCGATCAGCACGCCGTCGACGCGATACCGCACTTTCAAGCGGTTTTCGAACGGTTCGATGTGGATGTCGGACGCGCGCAGCTCCACCGCACGCTGGATGACCAGATTGACCAGTCGGATCACCGGCGCTTCCGAGGCCAGATCGCGCAGGTGTTCGATGTCGTCCACCGCGCTGCCTTCGCCATCGGCGGTTTCGATGATCGCGCCCATCGCGCTGCGACCCTGGCCGAACCAGCGTTCAATGACGTCGTCGATCTCCGAGCGCAGCCCGACATGCAGGCGCACCGGCACGCCCATGGCCAGGCGCACGGCCTCGGCGGCATAGGGTTCCTGCGGGTCGCTCAGCCACAGATCGAGCACGCCGTCGTGCAGGGTGAGCGGACAGATGTGGAACTGCTTGAGAAAGCGCAGCGACAACGGCAGCGCGTCAAGCAGGGATTCGGGTGCGGACTCGGCGACGCTTTTGGCCTCGAGCAGCGGCAGCGACAACACCTCGGCGCAGGCCTGGGCGTGGTCACGCTCGGACACCAGTCCCAGCCGCACCAGCAACGGCAGCAGTTCGCTGCCCGATTCACGCTGCAGCGGACGCGCGCGCGCCAGGTCCGCGTCCTTCAGGCGCCCGTTGCGCAGCAGCAACGCGACGATGCGGGACTCGGCGTCCTCGTGGGGTGCAGCTTCAAGATCGTGGGCTACCGCGTTCACGAAAGCTCTCCTGGCGACCCGGAGACTTTAGCAGTTCGCCGCGGTACGGATGACGGTGACGCAGACAGAAAGCGGGAGCCCGTCACAGGACGGACTCCCGCTGCACACCCCAGGGTGTGTTACTGGACGGCCTGGATGCTCACGCCGCTGAACGCGGACTCACCCACCAGCTTGATGTAGTACGTACCGGCCACCGGTGCGGTGAAACGCACGGTTTCGCTGTTGCCGGGACGCGCGGACTTGGCATCGAAGTCGGTGCTGCTCGGCTCTTCACCCGCGCTGACATACAGCGAGACATTGCCGCTGCCGCCGTAGGTGAGGAAGCTGAGCGTCTTGCCTGCGGTGGCTTCAAAGCTGTACAGCGTTTCGCTGCCACCTGCGCCACTCAGCCCGCTGACGGCGGTGCGGTTGGTCAGCGGCGTGGCGTCCGGTGCGCAATCCACTTCGCACGGTTCTTCCAGCGCCTTGTCCAGCGCCGCCTTGGCGTCGACGATACCGGTGCCGATCGGGGTGCTGGCCGGCGGGGCGACCGGGAAGCTGCGCGCGGTCTGCTTGAGCAGGGTTTCCAGTTGCGCCGGGGTCAGCGGATCCTTGCCGGCCGAGGCCAGCGCACCCTGCACCAGGGCGGCCACGCCGGCCACGTGCGGCGAGGCCATCGAGGTGCCGCCCATGCCCATGTAGCTGTAGGCACCGGAGGTCGGCGTGGTCAGGCCGTTGTAGCCGGCCTGCCAGACGTAGCCACCCGGATTGCCGTCGACGCTGCCGCCGCCGCCCGGACCGGAGAGGTCCACCGCGGTGCCGTAGTTGGAGTAGTAGGTGATGCCACCGGTGATGCGGGTCGCACCCACGGCAATCACGTTGGCGCAGCTGGCCGGACGGTAGTTGGACGCGTTCGAGCCGGCGTTGCCGGCCGCCACCACCACGGTGGTGCCGCGCGAGACCGCGCCGTTGATCGCATCCTGGTAGGCCGGGTCACACGCACCGCCACCGCCCAGGCTCATGTTGATGACTTCAGCCGGGTTCGGGTTGGCCGGAATGCCGGCGACCGTGCCACCGGAAGCCCAGGTGATCGCATCGGCGATGTCGGCCAGGTAGCCACCGCACTTGCCGAGCACGCGCACCGGCAGGACCTTGGCCTTGTAGGCGACGCCGGCCATGCCGAGCGCATTGTTGGTGGCTTCGGCGACCGTGCCGGACACGTGGGTACCGTGCCAGGAGCTGTCTTCGGCCAGCGAGCCGTCGTAACACTCGTTGTCGTTCTCGACCCAGTCACCGTAGTCGAGTGCACCCGGGACGCGGTCGTCGGTGGCACGACGCGAGGTTTCCGCGTCGCTGATGAAGTCATAGCCTTCCAGCAGGGTGCCGGCGGCGAAATCCGGGTGCTGCGGCAGGATGCCGGTGTCCAGCACCGCCACCACCACGCCTTCGCCCTGTGCCACGTCCCACGCGGCCGGTGCGTTCACGCCACCGGTGGCGCTGTGCAGGTGCCACTGATACTGCGCGTAGTACGGGTCGTTCGGCACCAGCTGCGGGGTTTCCTTGGCGCGTACATCGGCGCGCTGCAGCTTGACGTCGGCGACGGCGTACTGGACCTGCGGATCGGCCTGGATTTCCTTCAGCACCTTCTGCAGGTCGGCCTGGCTGAGCTTGCCCTGCAGGCGGATCACGTCCGCACCGGTGCCGAGGCGACGCAGGTGCTGCGGGGCAGCAGCGGCAGAACGCGCGTTGGCGTTGCCCAGGCTGGCACGTGACACCGCCGAGGTGACCGTGGCCAGTTTGGCCGAGGTGGTGGTGGCCGCACCGGTGCGGTACTTCACGATGATGCGTTCGGAACCCTGTTGGGCGGCGGTGGCCTGGCGCGCGGGCTCCTTGACCGGCAAACCGGCGGCGTAGGCGCTGGTGGCACCCACCGAGAGCGACAGTACGGCCGCGGCCAGCACGTTGATGCGAAGGTTCTGCTTCTTGGTCACGTTGAAATCCTCTTCAAGGTCATGGATCAAACGACGGTTCAGGCCAAACACTCCCTGCGAAAACCCCGGCCGGCCCTGGCCAGGGTTCCGGTGACCCGCCCCCTCAGGCCCTGCATTGCGTGCGCCGGGGCATTACCGCCCCGGCGCGGTCTTGCCGTGGGCTTACCAGCCGAAGCCGGCACCCACGCCCACCGAACTGTCATCACTGCTGAACGCACCGCCGAAGGTGACGGTGGCGCGCTCGCTGATGGCGCGCTGATACCCCAGCGACAGTGCCGATTCGCCACTCTGGAAGCCGACGCCGACACCGACGCGGTTCTGGGTGCGCACGCCAGCCGCGCTGGTTGCCATGTTCAACATGGCCGCGTTCATCGCACCCTGGCGGTCGATACGGCGATCCTGGTTGCGCAGGCGCTGATCGATTTCACCCTTGTATATGTCGAAGTTGTCGGCCATGGCACTGAAGCGCTGGTCGGTGTAGCTGTTGGCGGTCGCCAGGCCACTGTCCAGCTGGCCCTTGTTGACGGCGTCGGTAGCGGCATAACCGGCGGCGACGTTGGTCACCTGGCGTTCGTTGCCGGCACTGCCCACCGACACCGCGTTGGCACGGTCGGCGACCGAGCCCTGGCCCAGCGCGACCGAGTTGGCCGCGGTCGCCGAGGCACCCTGGCCGATCGCGGTGGCCGATGCTCCGCTGGCTACGGCACCTTCGCCCATTGCCACCGCATTCACCGCGGTCGGTACCGCTGCGACCGCTGCCGGCTGCGCGGTGCCGACGCTGGCCGCCGTCGGCGTGCCCTGCACCACTGCAGGTGCGGCAACGTCGGCCGCGACCTCAACGGCGGCCGGTGCGGCGGCAGCGGCGGCTTCCGGTGCAGCGGCGACGCTGGCGGAGGACACCGATGCAGTACGGGCACGTGCATTGCTGCCACTGCCTGCGGTGCGCTGGTCAATCTCGGTGACCTTGGCGTCCAGTGCCCCAAGCGCATCACCCACATTGCTGTAGCTGCTGCCCTGGATCACGTAGTTGGGAGCCACGAACACGCCCTGCATGCCCACGCTGGCCCCGCCGCCGAGGAAGCTGGCGGTGTCGGACAGTGCCTGGAACAACTGACCACCGTTGATGGCCTGGCGGCTGCCACTGGCGACCGAACCTGCCGCGACGTTGTCGATGGTGCTGCCCTGCAGGCCCGCCAGGGTGACCGTGTCGCGGCTGCTGTCGTCGTAGCTCAGCGCATTGGCGGTGCTGGTTTCCACCGAGCCAATGCGATCGTCGATGTCGCCCACGCGGGTTTCCACCGACGTCACACGCTGGTTGGTGGTGTTGAGCTGGCCACCGGTCACCGCGTCGGTGCTGCCGGCGGCGATGCGGCCTGCCGCCACGTTGACGATGCGGCGCGTGGCCGGACCATCGGTGCCGTTGCCGCCACCCACCGAGACCACGTTGGCTTCGGTGGCACGCGAGCCGGAGCCCAATGCCACCGAGTTGGCACCGGACACACCGGAGGCCGAGCCGATCGCCACGCTGTTGGCTCCGTTGCTGACGAACGCCCCGTTGCCGACCGCGACCGCGTTGGTGGCATTGGTGGAGGCCAGACGGCCGACCACGGTGCTGTTGTCACCGCGTGCGGACGCATCCGCGCCGACCGCAGTGGCACCGGTTGCCGAAGCGGTGCTGGTCGTACCCAGTGCGGTACTGCGGTTGCCGCTGGCGGTGGACGCCGAGCCGGAAGCGAGCGCGTCGGTGCCGCTGGCCGTGGCCACGCCACTGCCACTGGCCTTGAAGTACCGGGTGGCTGCGTCGGCAGTCGCTGCCACGCTGTCCAGCTGTGCCTTGTTCACCGCATCGGTGGCGTTGACCGCAGTGCCGACGTTGGTGATGCGGCGCGTGGCCGGACCGGTGGTGCCGTTGCCGCCGCCTACCGAGACCACGTTGGCTTCGGTGGCACGCGAGCCGGCACCCAGCGCCACACTGCCGGTGCCATTCGCCCAGGCGCTCTTGCCCAGGGCGGTGGCATTGATGCCGCTGTAGGCATAGCTGTCCTGGCCGATGGCGGTGGAGCCGGCGGAGGTGGCCCACGCCAGCTGGCCGACCGCGGTGGTCTGTGCGGCCGTGGCCCACGCACTGGCACCGCCGGCGAAGCTGTTGGCTCCGCTGGCCTGCGCGCTGTGGCCGACCGCCACACCGTAGGCTCCCGACGCGGTGCTGCCCCAGCCCAACGCCGACGCGTAATCGCCGCTGGCTTCCGCACCATAGCCCAGTGCGGTGGTGCGCACGCCGGTGGCGGCACTGAAGGCACCCACGGCGGTGCTGTAGTCGCTGCCCGCTTCGGCGCTGTAGCCGACGGCGGACGACTGCAGGCCGGCCGAGGTCGCATTGGCACCGCTGGCGGTGCTGAACACACCGTCCGCCTGCGCACCCGCACCCAGCGCCGTGGCACCGGTGCCGCTGGCGCTGGTGGCGCGATCCAACAGCACATTGCCGTTGGCATCTTCGTAGTACAGCGCGCCGCCTACGGCGGTCGCCGAATCGGCGGTGGCCGACGCGTTGTAGCCGGATGCGGACGCATTACGACCACTGGCCAGCGAACCGCTGCCATAGGCCGATGCACCGGTGCCGAAGGCATTGGACGCCTCGCCCGCGGCGGTGGCGTACGCCCCGTCGACATAGCTGCCCACGTCATTGCCATCACCGCTGCCGCTGGCCTGGAAGAAGCGACTGGTGTTCTCGGCGACGTCCGCGACCTCGTTGAGCTGATCCAGGTTCACCGCGTCGGTGCCTTCGGTACCGGCGGCGACGTTGGTGATCTGGCGCTGCGAGGTAGCGGTGCCGACCGACACGCTGTTGTCGCGGTCCGCACGCGAACCCGCACCCAGCGCAACGCTGTTGAGGCCGTTGGCCGTGGCGCTCTCGCCGACCGCGGTCGCACCGACCGCATCCGCCCACGAGTTCCAGCCCAGTGCGGTGGTGTAGTCGTCGGTGGCCCAGGCACCGGCACCGAAGGCGGATGCACCAGTACCCGATGCACGCGCGGGGATGAAGCCGAAGAAGGTGCTGCCGCCGATGGCGACACTTTCATCGCCGGTGGCTTCGCTGAACTCACCCACGGCGACCGCGCTGGCACCCGTGGCGGTTGCAGCTGCACCAACTGCAGTGCTGTACACGTTGGACGCAACCGCGCCGTAACCGAGTGCCGTGGACAGCTCGCCGGTGGCTTCGCTGTAGCTGCCGAACGCGGACGCGCCGGCTTCCGAGGCGGTGCTGCGGAAGCCGCTGGCGATGGCCTGCTGACCCGAGGCAACCGACTCGCTGCCGTTGGCGGTGCTGTACGCCCCGCTTGCGGCGGCACCGGCACCGGTGGCAGTGGCCCCGATCTCCGAAGCAACTGCACCGCTGCCGACGGCGACGCTGTCTTCGCCGGTGGCCTGCGCGTTGGTGCCCAGTGCGGCGGCATTCACGCCCGTGGCCAGTGCATCGGTGCCGACGGCAGTGGCGTTGTTCGCCAGCGCGTTGGCCCCGCTGCCCAGCGCGGTGCTGCCATCGCCAATCGCATTGGCGGCTTCACCGGCAGCCAGTGCGTTGTCGCCGTCCACATAGGCCCCGGCGTCGCTGGCATCGCTACCGCTGGCCTGGAAGTACTTGCTTGTGTTTTCAGCCACCTCGGCCACGGCGTTGAGCTGATCCACGTTCACCGCGTCGGTGCCTTCGGTACCGGCGGCGACGTTGGTGATCTGGCGCTGCGAGGTGGCAGTGCCTACCGAGACGCTGTTGTCACGGTCCGCACGCGAACCGGCACCCAGTGCGACACTGTTGAGGCCGTTGGCCGTGGCGCTTTCGCCGACCGCGGTCGCACCGACCGCATCCGCCCACGAGTTCCAGCCAAGTGCGGTGGTGTAGTCGTCGGTGGCCCAGGCACCGGCACCGAAGGCCGAAGCCCCGGTACCCGATGCGCGCGCCGGAATGAAGCCGAAGAAGGTGCTGCCGCCGATGGCGACGCTTTCATCGCCGGTGGCTTCGCTGAACTCACCCACCGCCACTGCGCTGGCACCGGTCGCAGTGGCCGCTGCGCCGACCGCAGTGCTGTACACGTTGGACGCAACCGAGCCGTAACCCAGTGCCGTGGACAGCTCACCGGTGGCTTCGCTGTAGCTGCCGAACGCCGAGCTGCCGGCTTCCGAGGCAGTGCTGCGGAAGCCGCTGGCAATGGCCTGCTGACCCGAGGCAACCGACTCGCTGCCGTTGGCGGTGCTGTAGGCCCCGCTAGCGGCTGCAGCGGCACCCGTGGCACTGGCTCCGACCTCCGATGCAACCGCACCGCTTCCGACGGCGACGCTGTCTTCGCCGGTGGCCTGCGCGTTGGTGCCCAGTGCGGCGGCGTTGGTGCCTGTGGCCAGTGCATCAGTGCCGACCGCAGTGGCATTGCTCGCCAAAGCATTGGCCCCGCTGCCCAGCGCGGTGGTGCCATCGCCAATCGCATTGGCGGCCTCACCGGCGGCCAGCGCGTTGTCGCCATCCACGTAGGCCCCGGCGTCGCTGGCATCGCTGCCGCTGGCCTGGAAGTACTTGCTGGTGGCGGCCGCGGCATCGGCCACTTCATTGAGCTGGTCGAGGTTCACCGCGTCGGTGCCTTCGGTACCGGCGGCGACATTGGTGATCTGGCGCTCGCTGCCGACACTGCCGACGGACACACTGTCGTCGCGGTCCGCAATTGAATCGGCACCCAGGGCCACGCTGTTCACGCCTTCAGACGTGGCGGCGTTGCCCAGCGCGGTGCTGTTCAGACCCGGCGACCACGCACCACCGCCGACGGCGGTGGAGTAGTTGCCCGAGGCTTCGGTGGGCAGCAGGCCGAACAGTGCACCACCAACGGCCACGCTGTTGGTGCCGCTGGCCAGCGCGTTCTGACCGGTGGCGGTGCTGTAGGCACCCGAGGCCACCGCGTCGCCACCGAGCGCGACGCTGTTGGAGCCGCTGGCTTCAGCGAAGTTGCCCAGTGCCGTGGCATTGAACGCGGAAGCAATCGCGTAGCCGCCGATGGCGGTGCTGTAGTTGCCGGCGGCCTGTGCGTTGAAGCCGTAGCTGGCCGAGAGCGTGCCGGAGGCCACGCTTTCGCTGCCGACGGCGGTGGCACCGCGGCCACTGGCTTCGGTGTAGTAACCGAGTGCGACAGCCTCTTCGCCGGAGGCGAGTGACAGCGCGCCACCCGCCAGGCTGCCTGCGCCGGAGGCGACGCTGGCCGCGCCGACGGCGGTGCTCTGCTCACCCGACGCCTCGCTTTCCGCGCCATTGGCGGTGGCGTACTCACCGGTCGCCTGTGCATTGGCACCCACGGCCGATGCATTCGCGGCGCTGGCCAGGGCATTCAGGCCGACCGCAGTGGCACCGGCATCAAGTGCAAACGCACCGCTGCCGACCGCCGATGCGCCGGTGCCGCTGGCGAAGCTGCTCGAACCCACTGCGGTGGCGTAGTCACCGTCAGTGGCCGCATTGGAACCGGCCGCCACGCTGTCTTCGCCCCCGGCAACAGCCACACCTTCGCCGCTGGCCTGGAACTTGTCGGTGGCGGCGGTCAGCTGATCCACGTTGACCGCATCGGTGCCTTCGGTACCGGCGGCGACCTGGGTGATCTGGCGCTGCTGGTCGTCGTTGCCGACCGACACCGTGTAGGCGCGATCCGCAGTGGCACCCGCACCCAGCGCGACGGCATTGGACGCACTGGCACTGCTGCCGGCACCGATGCCGATGGCGCTTTCACCGCCGGCGACCACATTGGTACCGATGGCGATGCTGTTGATGCTGTTGCCCAGCGCCTGGTAACCCAGCGCCACGCTGTTGTTGCCGTAAGCGAAGGCACCCCGACCCAGCGCGGTGGAACTCGTGCCCCGCGCCCAGCTGTTGTAGCCGATGGAAGTGGCACCTGCGCCATCCGCCCACGCCGCATAACCGACGGCGGTGGCGTTGTTCTCGGTGGCCCATGCGCTGGCACCGAATGCGGTGGCGCTTTCGGCGGTGGCCCAGGCGTAGGCACCGGTCGCGGTGCTTTCGATGCCGCTGGCCCAGGCGTTGTCGCCCTGCGCAATGCTGTACTCGCCGGTCGCGCGTGCCTTGTAGCCCTGCGCCAGACTGTTGTCGCCGGTGGCCTGCGCGCCGCTGCCGAAGGCATTGCTGAGGGCACCGGTCGCCTGTGCACCTGCACCGACGGCCACCGCGTCGGCCGCGGCGGTGGTGCCGATCAGCACCGCGTTACCGTCGCCGTCGACGATCGGCTGGTTGTATTCGTCAAACGCCTGGCCCTGGCCGCCGATGGCGACACTGCCGCTGCCAGCCGCCGCCACGTTGCTGCCCACGGCCACGGTGTTGTCGCCGGCCGCCGTGGCTCCCAGGCCCACGGCCGTGGCACCCGCGCCGAGCGCATTGCTGGCCTCACCCGCTGCCAGCGCACCATCGCCGTCGGCGAAGGCACCCACATCACTGTCAGCCGAGGCATTGGCCTTGAAGCGCAGCGCGGTGGTATCGGCGGTGTCGGCCACCGCATCCAGCTGCGCCTTGTTCACCGCATCGGTGGCTTCGGTACCGGCGGCCACGTTCGTGATCTGGCGCTCGTTGCCGACGTCGCCCACCGACACCGTGTTGTCACGCACGGCGGTCGAGTTCGCACCCAGTGCCACGCTGTTGGCACCGCGGGCGGTGCTGTAGAAGCCCACCGCCGTGCTCAGGTCACCGCTGGCCCAGCTTTCCGCACCCAGTGCGGACGCACCGTCGCCGGGGGCGTAGGCGAAGTAGCCCAGTGCAGTGGCTTCAACGCCGGAGGCTTCGCTGAGCGTGCCGTTGGCCACGGCGTAGTCGCCGCTGGCAATCGCGCCTGCACCCACCGCGGTGGCGGCTTCGCCGGTGGCCTGGGTCTGCACGAAGAAGCCCAGCCCCGGAATCAGATCGACCGGACCGCCGACAGCGGTGCTGCTGGTGCCGGTGGCCGCGGTCTGCGTGCCGACGGCGGTGGAATAGTCACCGGTGGCGTTGGCGACGGCACCAAAGGCAGACGCCTGCGCACCGGCTGCATACGCGCCGACGCCATATGACGAGGCCGCAAAGCCGGAGGCTTCGGCGCTGGCACCGACGGCGGTGCCGCCCACGCCCGCACTGGTGGCACCGGTATCGACCGGCACGCCGCCGTTGGTGATCAGCGGGTCGCCGTTCTCGTCCACGGCGGCACCGCCCACGGCCACGCTGCCCGGGCCGGCCGCCTGCGCATTGTGGCCGAAAGCGGCGCTGTTCTGGCCGCTGGCCAGCGCGTTGTTACCCACGGCGGTGGCGTTCTGCGCGACTGCGGTGGCACCGCTGCCCAGTGCGGTGGTGCCGTTGCCGAGCGCGTTGCTGGCTTCGCCAATCGCGGTGGCATTGTCGCCGTCGGCATAGGCACCGGCGTCGCTGTCCGCGCTGCCGGTGGCCTGGAAGTACTTCGCGGTGTTTTCGGCGACTGCGCCGACCGCATCCAGCTGCGACTTGTTCACCGCATCGTTCGCTTCGGTGCCGTCCGCGACGTGGGTGATCTGCCGCTGCAGGCCATTGTTGTTGCCGACCGACACGGTGTCCACACGGTCGGCGTAGGAGCCGGCACCGAGTGCCACGCTGCCGACCGCAACCGCGGCCGAGTTGGAGCCGAGCGCGGCGCTGAAGTCGGCAACGGCCGTGCTGAACGCGCCGACCGCGATCGAGGCTTCACCGCCGCTGCCGGCACCGCGGCCGAGCGAGGTGCTGCCAGCACCGATCGCCAGCGAGCCGCCGCCTACAGCGGTCGCACCATCGGCGCTGGCTTCGGCCAGTCCGCCAATGGCAGTGGCCGCACCGTTTTCGCTGGCCGCGAACGACGATGCACCGAGTGCGACGTCGCCCAGGCCGATGGCGGCGGCGCTCTGGCCCACTGCGGTGCTGGCATCGCCCAGTGCCAGGCTGTTCTGACCGAACGCGCTGCCGCCCAGGCCTGCGGCGATGGCGTCGGTGCCCACGGCGGTGGTGGCGTTCTGCAGCGCCTGGCTGCGGTTGCCCAGCGCGACGGCCCCGTTGCCGTCAGCGGTCGCGCTGGCACCGGCGGCCAGTGCGCCTTCGCCGTCGATGCTGGCTGCATCGCTGTTGTTGTTCTCGCCATCCGCCTTGAAGTAGCGCGTGGCGGTCTCGGCGGTTGCGGCGACCTTGTCCAACTGCGACTTGTTCACTGCATCGGTCGCGGCAGTGCCGGCGGCGACGTTGGTCACCTGGCGCTCCTTGCCGGCATCACCCACCGACACGGTGTTGGCGCGGGTGGCCTTGGAGCCTGCGCCCAGTGCCACGCTGTTGGCCGCTGAGGCGGTGCTGTTGCTGCCGATGGACACCGCATTCGCGCCCGATGCGGTCGCGTTGCCGTCGACCAGGCAGCTGTCGATCACGTTGCTGTTAAGCACCACGCAGTTGGCGTTGCCGCCGATCTCCACGGACTGCGCGCGCGCCTCCGGCGTGCCGGACAACCCCACCCCAAGCGTCAGCGCAATGGCGGCACTGAGCAGCGCGCTGCTGCGTGTGCCGTCGGATCGTCGCTGGTCGATGACCACGCCAGGCGACTGGCTGCTGGCCAACTCGGAGGCAACGACCATCTGCCCCAGTGCTTTGTTCCAGACCTTGCGATAAATCCGATTCATCGATGCGACTCCTGGTTGGCTGGTTTTAGGCAAAGCGACGCCAACGCCAGGCCGCGTGGCCCAACGTCCCCTGAGGGCGTTTTCCGCTTGATTTACTGCGTTGTGTCGGACGGCGCGCGATCAGCGCGGGTGATGCACAGAGAACTCGCCATCCTTGCGGTTACTTCCGAACTGAACACTTGCAAAATGAGAACTCAGTGTTAACGCAGGGTTTTCAGAACGTCAAGACTTTGACAGGAGAAATTGTTCTAACGCGAGAAGCGTCACACATTTGACTATTCATGCAGCGGATTTGTTAGCTGCATGTGAGCAGTTGTCATCACGCGATAGCGCGTGTGAAACGCGATGTAACTCATTGCCGCGTCTTGAAACGCATCGCGCGCGTGCGATCAAAGTTCACACCACCTTCACTTCGTTGGCGCTTTTTTGCGCCGGTTCCATACGCATGCGTCGCGAACACCGCGCGCGGAGGCGTTTGCGCAGTGCGGCATGTGAGCGCAGGCGAACTGCGCAGAAATGCGGCTCCGGCTCCAAGCACGCTGGGGCGGTAGATGGAAATCTGGAATCGCTGTCCAATGGCGAAGTGCAGGATCGTGCACCGTCCCGCATTGTTTGCAGCGAGTTGCCCGACGTTACAGCGCGGAGTAAGAGATGAGAGACCGTTCACACGATGCAGCGATGGCAGAGGTCTATCGCGATGATCCCGGCTATGCGATCGAACTGCTTAACAACATTCTGGAAGACGGCGAGCAGGGTGAACTGCTTATAGCCCTGCGTCAGATGGCAGAGGCGTTTGGCGGAGTCTCGCCCCCGGTGGAATAAAGGCAGACCCAAGCGAGGCTGGCGAACACCGCAGAGCGTTCGCCGTGGGCCACCGCCACCGGATTGCGCAGAAGCCCGGCTTGGTAGCGTCGGTCGACAGACGACGGCCCGTACTGCCTCAACGTCCGGTAACGCAGGGAAACAGGTGCATAAGACCAGCAAGTGTTATTTGACGCTGATTGAGCGGACGGATAATTACTCCAGGGGGATGAACGGCTGACGCGTGGGGCTGTGAGTCCTCAGGGCCGCCTTGTGCGCGGCCTTCTTCTTCGATTGCGGTCCATGCGTTAAAGACCGCTCGAGGCTTCACTGCCGTCGTCTGTCGACCGACGCTACCGATCCCGAGTCGAACCACCGTTTACAGTCGACCTTCCCACCATCTTTTACAGTTGACTCTCCCAACGAGGTCAACAAAAAACCGCCGGTTTCCCGGCGGTTTTTCGTTTCAGTAGCGGGCGTCTCAGCCCACCCACACCCGCGCGTTGCGGAACATGCGCAGCCACGGCGAGTCGCCCTGCCAGTCGGCCGGACGCCAGCTCAGGTTGAGCGCACGCGGGGTGCGTTCCGGGTGCGGCATCATGATGGTGACGCGACCGTCGGTGCTGGTCAGGCCGGTGATGCCGTCCGGTGAACCGTTCGGGTTCAGCGGGTAGTGGCTGGCCACGTTGCCGTCACCATCGATATAACGCAGCGACACGCGGGCCGCCGCCTGGTCGACCGGGTTGGCGAACACCGCACGGCCTTCGCCGTGAGCCACCGCCACCGGGATGCGCGAACCGGCCATGCCGCGCAGCAGGATCGAGGGCGACTCCACCACTTCCAGCAGCGCGGTACGGGCTTCGAACTGCTCGCTGGCGTTGCGGCGGAACTGCGGCCAGTGCTCGGCACCGGGGATGATGTCCTTGAGCTGGCTCAGCATCTGGCAGCCATTGCAGACGCCCAGCGAGAAACTGTCTTCGCGGGCGAAGAACGCCGCGAAGGCATCACGCAGCGCGCTGCGCTCCAGCACCGAGGTGGCCCAGCCGCGACCCGCACCCAGCACGTCGCCGTAGCTGAAGCCACCGCAGGCGGCCAGACCGGTGAAGTCCGCCAGATTCACGCGGCCTTCGATCAGGTCGCTCATGTGCACATCAAAGGCGGTGAAGCCCGCGCGCTCGAAGATGTTGGCCATTTCGATCTGGCCGTTGACGCCCTGCTCGCGCAGCACCGCCACGCGCGGACGTGCGCCGGTGTTGATGAAGGGGGCTGCCACATCTTCGTTGAGGTCGAAGCTCAACTTCGGCTTCAGGCCCGGCGCATTGAAGTTACGCGCCACGGCACGCTCTTCATCGGCCGCGTCCGGGTTGTCACGCAGCTTCTGCATGGCGTGGGTGACCGACCACCAGGCATCGAACAGCGCGTCCCAGCGCCATTCGGCAAGGTTTTCGCCCTGCAGCGAGACGCGCACCACCGGAGCGGTGGTGGGTTTGGCGATGCGCTGCGCGCATTCGGTGAGTGCGTGGCGCTCGACCAGGTCGGCGAACGCGGCACGGTCTTCGCGCGCGATCTGCACCACCGCACCCAGCTCTTCATTGAACAGGCTGCGGAACGGATCATCGCCCCAGGCATCCAGGGTGATATCCAGGCCCTGGCGCGAGGCGAAGGCCATTTCACACAGGGCGGCAAACGCGCCGCCGTCGCTGCGGTCGTGGTACGCCAGCAGCACGCCGGCCTGGCGCGCGTCGCGGATCAGCTCGAAGAAGGCGCGCAGGCGCTGCGGGTCATCCAGGTCCGGCACCGCACCGGCAAAGGCCGGCAGCGCGCTGTGATCAGCATGCACCTGGGCCAGGATGGAGCCACCCAGGCGCTGCTTGCCGGCACCCAGGCCGATCAGCCACAGCTCGCTGTCGGTGTCCCGGTCCAGCAGCGGGGTCAGCTGGGTGCTGGCATCGGCGACCGGCGCGAACGCGGAAATGACCAGCGACACCGGCGACACCGACTTGTGTGCCTGGCCCGCGTCGTGCCACTGCGCTTGCATCGACAGGGAATCCTTGCCGACCGGAATGCTCAGGTCCAACTGCGGGCACAGTTCCATGCCCACCGCACGCACTGCGTCATACAGCAGCGCATCTTCACCGGCGTGGCCGGCGGCGGCCATCCAGTTGGCGGAGAGCTTCACCGTTTCCAGTTCGTCCACCGGCGCGGCGCACAGGTTGGTAATCGCCTCACCCACGGCCATGCGTGCCGAGGCGGCAGCATCCAGCAGGGCCAGCGGGGTGCGCTCGCCAATGGCCATGGCTTCACCGGCCACGGTGTCAAACCCGGCCAGGGTGATCGCCACGTCGGCCATCGGCAGCTGCCACGGACCGATCATCTGTTCGCGTGCGGTCAGGCCGCCCACGCTGCGGTCACCAATGGTGACCAGGAAGTTCTTCGACGCCACCGACGGGTGCGCCAGTACGCGCAGGCCGGCTTCGTGCAGGTCAAGACCGCCGGTCTTCAGCGCCGGCCACTTCGGTGCCGCCGGATGCGCGGTGTCGCGGTGCATCTTCGGCGGCTTGCCGAACAGCACGTCCATCGGCAGGTCGATCGGGGCGTCGGCCGGAATATTGCCTACCGTCGCGCCATAGGCGACCACCAGGCGCTCTTCAGCCGTGGCCACGCCGACCGCCGCGAACGGGCAGCGCTCGCGCGCGCACAGCGCGGCGAACTCGGCCAGACGGTCCTGCGGCACGCCGAGCACGTAGCGTTCCTGCGATTCGTTGCACCACAGCTGCATCGGCGACAGCGACGGATCGTCGGTAGGCACCTTGCCCAGGTCGATCACACCGCCCACGCCGGAGTCGTGCAGCAGTTCCGGAATCGCGTTGGACAGGCCACCGGCACCCACGTCGTGGAACCAGCGGATCGGGTTGTCCAGGCCCAGTGCGACGCAGCGGTCAATCACTTCCTGGCAGCGGCGCTCCATTTCCGGGTTGTCGCGCTGCACGCTGGCAAAGTCGAGGTCCTCGGCGCTTTCACCCGAGGCCACCGAACTGGCGGCACCGCCGCCCAGGCCGATCAGCATCGCCGGGCCACCCAGCACGATCACTGCATCGCCGGGCTGCAGGCGCAGCTTCTCGACCTGCACGCGGTCGATCGCGCCCAGGCCACCAGCCAGCATGATCGGCTTGTCGTAGGCGCGGGTCAGGCCGTCGCCTTCGGGCAGTTCGAAGCTGCGGAAGTAACCGAGCAGGTTCGGGCGGCCGAATTCGTTGTTGAACGCGGCACCGCCCAGCGGGCCGTCGAGCATGATGTCCAGCGCCGGGGCCATGCGCGGATTGAGCGCGCGCGGCGCTTCCCACGGCTGCGGCAGGGTCGGAATGCGCAGGTGCGAGACCGAGAAGCCGGTCAGGCCGGCCTTGGGCTTGCCGCCGCGACCGGTGGCACCTTCGTCGCGGATTTCGCCACCGGCACCGGTGGACGCACCCGGGAACGGGGCAATCGCGGTCGGGTGGTTATGCGTTTCCACCTTGATGCAGAACGCCGAGTCGACCACGGCTTCGGCACGGTACTCGCCGGTAGCCGGGTCCGGGCGGTAACGCGCCGCCGGGTGACCGGCGACCACGGCGGCATTGTCGCTGTACGCGCTGAGCGTGTGCTGCGGGGTCTGCTGGTGGGTGTTCTTGATCATGCGGAACAGCGAATGCGGCTGTTCGGCCCCATCGATGGTCCAGCTGGCGTTGAAGATCTTGTGCCGGCAGTGCTCGGAGTTCGCCTGGGCGAACATCATCAGTTCCACATCCGACGGCTTGCGGCCGAGTTCGCCGAAGCGCTGGCGCAGGTAGTCGATCTCGTCCTGGGCCATGGCCAGGCCGAGGCGGCGGTTCGCGCCTTCCAGGTCGTCCAGCGCCACGCGTTCCAGCTCACCCCGGGCCGGCGCGGTGAACAGCGCCTGGGCCTGGTCGGTGGACGTCAGTACGGACTGGGTCATTGGGTCGTGCAGCACGCGGATGACCGCCTCGCGCTGGGCGGCGTCGGCCCGCCCGCCCGCCCCGTCCATTCGCAGGCCCCCGTCCACCCCGCGGCTCCGCTGCCCCGCCCCC
>NZ_JASCOZ010000369.1 GCF_029960115.1 Stenotrophomonas sp. PS02289 | reverse complement strand
GTAAGATACAAGTTTACAGTGTTGGTGGGGACATTTTTTTTTTTTTTAAGTAAATGGCAGTTTCTAGGGAATGATGATGGCAAGTTCCAGAGAGGCAGCGTGAAAGGATGAGGCTACTGGGAAGAAGAAAGAGGAAAAGTGCAAGATGAATAGCCAGTGCAATATATATACATGTATACTTAACAGATATGGAATGGTTGGCGAAGTAAATTTTTGGCGACGCGGTATGCGGAGTTGTAAGATGTACTACGATCGTATAGTGTACTGCGGCAAAATGTTAGTGCAGGAAAGCGGGAAGGAAAAAGAAGCAACTAAAC
>NZ_JASCOZ010000368.1 GCF_029960115.1 Stenotrophomonas sp. PS02289 | reverse complement strand
CGGCGCAAGTACGTCCCTGTAGCCTCAGTCGCCGCATCCATGCGGCTCATGCCCCCTCCAGCCCACCCCGACCCGCCACGACAGTGAGTCGGTGGCCATCGAAGATCAAAAGCACGTGGCCTCGACCCCCGGTGGGATCGGTCGACAGACGATCGCCGTGAAACGTTCAGCACCCGGTAACGCATGACCCCAGATCGACACCGCCGTTGATTTGGCATTTCCCATGGCTACCGACCACGTATCGAGGGGCCATCGGATGGGGGGTACGGGACCGTGAAGGCACATGGATGTGCCGCCCGAGCCTAACTGGAGATTTAAGGCGTGTCCCGTACCCCCCATC
>NZ_JASCOZ010000367.1 GCF_029960115.1 Stenotrophomonas sp. PS02289 | reverse complement strand
GGTAGGAAGCGGCCGCGCAAGCGCCGCTTTGGGCACAGATCGGGCACAGATCGGGGGTTCATGCGTGGGTTTTCGACATCGCGGGGCCACGCAGCGGCTCAGTGCGTAGCCATTTCTCACCGAATCCCGGCACAGGGCCGAGCGCAGCCCTGCGGGGTCGTGGCCGCATCGGATCGGACTCTGGCTTGGCTGCCGGCTGCGTGGCCGGCACCTCGTCACGCGGCCGGCGGCGGCGCGCGCGCTGCGGGCCGGTAGTGCGCTTGCTCCAGCGCGCCGTGCTTCTCGAAGTGGGCGAGGATGGCGCGGATGGCGGTGGGTTCCTCGATGCTGGCGACGATCCGTACCGCGCCGCCGCAGTGGGCGCAGGTGGTGA
>NZ_JASCOZ010000366.1 GCF_029960115.1 Stenotrophomonas sp. PS02289 | reverse complement strand
GCGTTCCGGGGGACGCTGCAAGTACGTCCATGTAAGCTCAGTCGCCGCATCCATGCGGCTCATGCCCCCTCCAGCCCACCCCGAGACGCCACGACAGTGAGTCGGTGGCCATCGAAGATCAAAAGCACGCGCGGATTCGGCCCGGTAGCGTCGGTCGACAGACGACGGCCGTGACATCCCCACCATCCCGTAACGCATGACCCCGGAACCCCGCGCCGTTGATCTGGCTTTTGCCATGGCCACCGACGCACTGTCGATGGCGGGTCGGGGTGGGTTTGCGGGGGTGTGAGCCGCATGGATGCGGCGACCAAGCCCCCATGGATGGGTTCACGGCGTCCCCCGCAAAACCATCCCGACCCGCGAAGCCAGGGAATCAGTGATTCCGTTCGACCG
>NZ_JASCOZ010000365.1 GCF_029960115.1 Stenotrophomonas sp. PS02289 | reverse complement strand
TAGAGGGTCGGCAGGGAATCATTACGTACAGGGCCAAAAGCTGCCTAAGCGACTGAATTTCAAGGTTGATTGCTCGTCTCTCGATCAGGTTCTCCCCATCTATGGGGTCTGTTCAAGCACCTTGGCTGTGTAGCTCAGCGGCGCCACTTCCCTTTCAAGATCCAGGTGGTAGTCGCCGAAGCGATTGATGTGGCTGGTCCGATAAGGCGACAGGCCGGCCAGGATCTCGGGCGTCAGTTCAATCCCCTCCTTCCTCATCTCGGCCAAGGTCCGGCTCATGCCTTCCACGTTGTGGAGGATGATCATGTTGGCCACCAGCTGGCTGTACTTGATGATCTTGCGCTGCTCGTGTTGGACGTTCTCAGCAATGATCCCCTGGCTGCCAAAGAACACCCA
>NZ_JASCOZ010000364.1 GCF_029960115.1 Stenotrophomonas sp. PS02289 | reverse complement strand
GCCGTTGGCCGGCCCATGAGGTGCCTGACATCGCGGTGGCCGGCCAACGGCCGGCGCTACCGGAACTGCGCCGATCAACTACCTGAGAGCATCCGGCGGATCTTGCGGCCGATGCGGGTGAGGAAGCCGGCACCGGCGTCGTCGGTCTTGGCCGCACGCATCGGCTTGGCGGCCACCTGCACCGGCGTGACCGTCTGCGCAGCACCCTCGGCACCTTCGACCGGGCGACCGTGGCGACGACGGCGGCGCTTGCGCGGCTTGCGCTCGCCATCGAAGGCACCTTCAGGAGCCCCTTCGGCGCGCGGCGGACGCGGCGGACGCGGAGCCTGCGCGGCGTCGACCGGCGCAGCACCGTCCGCGGCCACGGCGGGCTTGTCGCCTTCCGGACGCGGCTTGCGCG
>NZ_JASCOZ010000363.1 GCF_029960115.1 Stenotrophomonas sp. PS02289 | reverse complement strand
CCGACACACTGTCGTGGCGGGTCGGGGTGGGCTGGAGGGGGCGTGAGCCGCATGGATGCGGCGACCGAGCTTACATGGACGTACTTGCAGCGTCCCCCGGAACGCCCATCCCGAGCCGCCAACCCAGAGAGCCGATGACCGCCGGCTGTTCGCCTAGAACCAACAGCAGCCGGGCAACGCCCGGCGACCCGTAACCCGTCGATTGCCGACAAAAACAGAGCCAACAAAAAAACCCGGCCGGAGCCGGGTTTTTCGCTTTACACCTGAAGCAGGGGATCAGCCCTGAAGCAGGCTCATCACGCTGGACGGCGACTGGTTGGCCTGGGCCAGCATCGCGGTACCGGCCTGCTGCAGGATCTGCGTGCGGGTCAGTTCAGCGGTTTCCTTGGCGTAGTCGGTGTCGCGGATACGGC
>NZ_JASCOZ010000362.1 GCF_029960115.1 Stenotrophomonas sp. PS02289 | reverse complement strand
CTGGATTCCTGGATTCCGGAACCGGAACGCGACATCGACAAGCCGTTCCTGATGCCGGTGGAAGACGTGTTCTCGATCTCGGGCCGCGGCACCGTGGTGACCGGTCGTATCGAGCGCGGCATCATCAAGGTCGGCGACGAAATCGAAATCGTCGGTATCCGTCCGGTCCAGAAGACCACCGTCACCGGCGTGGAAATGTTCCGCAAGCTGCTGGACCAGGGTCAGGCAGGTGACAACGCCGGTCTGCTGCTGCGCGGCACCAAGCGTGACGACGTCGAGCGTGGCCAGGTGCTGTCCAAGCCGGGTTCGATCAAGCCGCACACCAAGTTCGACGCCGAAGTGTACGTGCTGTCGAAGGACGAAGGCGGCCGTCACACCCCGTTCTTCAAGGGCTACCGCCCGCAGTTCTACTTCCGTACCACCGACATCAC
>NZ_JASCOZ010000361.1 GCF_029960115.1 Stenotrophomonas sp. PS02289 | reverse complement strand
ACCCTACCGGTGTACAGCATCGCGGTTGCATCAATTGTCGGATGTGCGGGCGCATAACCAGACAGGTCGGCAGAGGGATGCGGTGCGCCGGTAGGGTCGCACGATAGTCGACCGCCGATTGGGTGTCCGCGTTCATTAGGGCATGACCTACGGCGGCATGTGTGCGCGGTGTCAGGCGTTGGATGGCATGGGTCCATGCGCCAATGCGATCGCGGAAGTTATCGGCGGTCGACTCGCGTGCGACCCTACCGGTCCAGCATCACGGTTGCATGGCAGTTGCGTCGCGGGGCAGATCGCGGGCCATATCGCGCGCAAAGAAAAACCCCGCTGCGTGAGCAGCGGGGTTTTGGGTGTAAACCCTGGCGATGACCTACTCTCGCATGGCTTGAGCCACACTACCATCGGCGCAGCTGCGTTTCACTTCCGAGTTCGGGATGGG
>NZ_JASCOZ010000360.1 GCF_029960115.1 Stenotrophomonas sp. PS02289 | reverse complement strand
CCCTGGTGAAATTAGCGCTGTGGAACCACCCGATCCCATCCCGAACTCGGAAGTGAAACGCAGCTGCGCCGATGGTAGTGTGGCTCAAGCCATGCGAGAGTAGGTCATCGCCAGGGTTTACACCCAAGAACCCCGTTGCTTGCGCAACGGGGTTTTCCTTTTTTTGCAAGCACATGCTTTTTGATGCACTTGCAGCAACAACTTCAAGAAGAACTTCAAGTTCATCAAACAAGTTGTTGACAGATACGAAAAGCCTGACATAATAGGCGGCTCGCTTCGACGGAAAGCCCTCGGGTCTTCCAGATCCCCTCACCGGGATCCACCTCGAAAAAAGGTGTTGACGAAGTGAAAAAGCCGGCTATAATGGGCGGCTCGCAACGACGGAAACGTCGGGGCACACGGAGGAAGGCGCTGAGGCCGACTCCCAGGTTCTTTGAAAGTATGCGCAGGTATCTTGTGAAGGCGCCTGCAGGAAG
>NZ_JASCOZ010000035.1 GCF_029960115.1 Stenotrophomonas sp. PS02289 | reverse complement strand
GCCCGGCTGTGCTTACCTTGCAGAGCAGCCGGGCAGAGCCCGGCTCTACGTCAGTGTTGGCGCACGATGTGCTGGCCTTTCACGATTTCGAAGGTGAAGGCATACAGCAGGCTGACGGCCACCGGCTCGACGCGCGCGGCATCACGGCAGTCGCCGCGGTCCTTGGGCACCTTGCCCTCGGCGAATGTGCACACCGCCGCGGGTGAGTAACGCCACTGCGCCACGGCATCCTGTGCGGCCTGCACCAGCACCGCGTTCTCCGCCGCAGCACCGGCCCGGCATTCGGGTCGATCATTGAGCAGCACGCTGCGCTCAACCGCGCCTTCAGCATCCACCACCACCTGCAGGCAGACCTGAGTCGGAGCAAGCTCCCGGCGTGAATCGCGCTCGCCCACCACCGGTGGTGGACCCGCGTACAACTGCGGCATGCGATAGCCCTCGGTCGCTGCCAACGCATACGTCGCCGGCGCGCCGCTACCACCAGCGGCGGCCGCAGCCAGCCGCCGGTGGTCCACGTTCTCGCTGCGCGTGTCCACCGCGGTGAGGGTGGGCTGGCTGGCGCAGCCGGTGAGCAGCAGCACCGCCAGCAGCGCCCGGCCCCTCATGGTGCGGGAGCCTCGTCGTTCATTTCGAACGTGACGGGAATCTTCAGTGCGGACGCCACCGGCTTGCCATCACGCAGCGCCGGTTTGAATGTCCAGGCGCGCGCCGACGTCACCGCCGCATCGTCGAAGACACCCGCCGGTGTTGCGCTCAGCACGCGCACATCGGTTACCCGCCCGTCTGCGCCCACCTCGACACGCAGGTCGACCTTGCCTGACACGCCTTGCTCGAAGGCGGCCACCGGATATTTCGGCGCGGTAGTATCGATCACCTGGGCATCCACCGTGCCGGCGTCGCCCGCCTGACTGGCCCACGCCATGGTGCAAAGTCCAACGCACAGCCCCACCACCAGCACCTGGCCAGCTACCCACGGCAACGCCTTCCGCTTGTTCTGCTTCAACATGGCAATTCGCTCCTTCAACATCGGCTGGCTGCGCCAATGGCAGGCCATCGGTGCAACCGGGTGGACCAGCTGCGCTTTGAGCAGCGTGCTGGCATAGAGCCGGCGCAGGGCCGGATGCGGATCCACGGTGCGCGCATCGCAGGCCAGTTCCTGGTCACACAGAAAGCGGCGCGTCGCCCACGGCACCAGCGGGTGGAACCAGAACACGCAGCGCAGCCCGGCAACGGCGAGGTTGGCCCAGTGATCGCCATGGGCGCGATGGCTGCGTTCGTGCTGCAGGACGAGGTCACGTTCGGCCGCACTGAAGCGATGGTCGAAATCCGGCCCCACCACGATGCGCGGAGCCAGCACGCCTATCAGTGCCGGCAATCCGGGGTCCGCACTGGCCTGCCAGCTGCCGTCGGGACGTGGCGACAGCGACCCCATCGCCCGCTCGAAGCGGCGTTGCGCGCGCATCTGCAGCACCGCCATCCCCAGCGCGCCCGCCAGCCACACGGCGACCAGCAGTGCGGGCCACAGCGGTGCTTCGGCCGGTAGCAGCGGCGCATTCAGCGCCTCCCCGAACGCGCGCACCGGGGCGGCCTCGATCACCGCCGGCACGGGCACCGGCAGCAACGGAGCCAGCAGCGCCAGCGGCAGCAGCCACCAGCTGCGGTACACCATTCCGGCACCGCCCAGCCGCTTCAGCAACGGGCGCGCCAGCGCGATCAGCAGCACGGCAATCGCGCCCCAGACACTGGCAAGCAACAAGACCTGCAGCAGACTAGTCATGGTCCAGCTCCTGAATTAGCTTCTTCAACTCGGCGATGTCCTGCGCGCTCAACTCCCCGCGCTGGCTGAAATGCGCGACCAGCGGCGCGACGCGGCCCGCAAACAGCTTGTCCAGCAAGCCACTGCTCTGCTCGGCCACCCAGCTCTGGCGCTGCAGCACGGGCGAGTACAGATACCGGCGACCATCCCGGCTGGCGCTGATCGCCCCCTTGGTGAGCAGGCGGTTGAGCAGGGTCTTGATCGTCGGTTCGGCCCAGTCGCGGTCGGCCAGCGCGGCCACTACCTCATCGGCCCCGAGCGGATGCCGCGCCCACAGCACTTCCATGACAACCGCCTCGGCTTCGCTGATCTGGCTCATCATTTACACCCGTAATCGACGGATTGATTACGCACGTAATCGAAGTCGATGTCAAGTCCGTGTCAACACCGGATTCATGGGCGCGCTGCCACGATCCTCGGAGATTACACGCTGGGCAGGACCGCACTGGATGACCGATCACCTCACCGACCTGGACGCCGTCGTCGATTGGCTGCTGCAACGGGTAGATGGCCCGCTGCGCATCGGCGCGCCGCTGGCGCTGGGCAAGCCGCACCGCCTGCTCAACGCGCTGTACGCGCGCGTTGAAAACGACAGTTCGCGACCGTTGCAGTTGTACACCGCGTTGTCGCTCAACCCACCGAAGCCACCCTCGGGGGGACTGGAAGGCCGCTTCATGGCCCCGTTCGCCGAGCGCCACTTCGGCGCGGACTTCCCGCGTCTGGCCTATGCTGACGCGGTGGCGCGTGACCGCTTGCCAGCGCACGTGCAGGTGGAGGAGTTCTACATGCAGTCCGGCGCGCTGCTGGGCTCATCACAGGCGCAGCGCGGCTACACCAGCCTGAACTACACGCATGCGGCCGATGCCGTGGCGCAGCGCGCCCCGCACGCCATCGTGCAGAAGGTCGCGATGCGCCCGGACGACCGCCGGTTGTCGCTGTCGTGCAACAACGACATCACCCAGGACACCTTGGACGCGATGACCGCGCGCGGCCTGCCCCGCCCCCTGATGATTGCCGAGATCGACCCGCAACTGCCGTACCTGGGCGGATCGGCCACGGTGGACGTGAGCTTCTTCGACCTGGTGATCACCCCACCACCGCCCTACCCGGCCTTGTTCGGCCTGCCGCGCCAGCCGGTCAGCGACGCCGATTATGCGATTGGCCTCTACGCCAGCACACTGGTCCGCGACGGCGGCACGCTGCAGATCGGCATCGGCACGCTGGCCGACGCGATCAGCCACGCGCTCGTGCTGCGCCACACCGACAATACGCGCTACCGGCAGATCCTGCGGGCGCTGGATCCGGAACTGGAGCAGCACCCGACCGTTCTGGAATGCGGCGGTCTCGACCCATTCGAGGTCGGCCTGTACGGCTGCAGCGAGATGCTCAACGAAGGCTTCCGCCGGCTGGTGCAGACCGGCGTGATCCGGCGCAAGGTGCACGACGATCTGGCGCTGATGCAGCGGATCGAGAATGGCAGCACGCTGAGCATCGACCACGCCACGCTGGAAGCGGAAGGCGAATATCTGCACGGCGCTTTCTATCTGGGCTCGCCGGACTTCTACCAGTGGCTGCGCGACCTGCCGGAAGACGAATGCCGGGCCATTGGCATGCGCCGGATCAGCGAGATCAACCAGTTGTACGGCGGCAACGAGACGCTGGAGCGATTGCAGCGACGGCATGCGCGTTTCTTCAACTCGTGCATGATGGCGACCGCCCTGGGCGCAGCGACCTCCGACGCACTGGAAGACGGGCGCGTGGTGTCGGGTGTGGGTGGGCAATACAACTTCGTGGCGATGGCCCATGCCCTGCCGGAAGCGCGCAGCGCACTGATGTTCCGGGCCACACGCGAGGATGCGCGCGGACTGCAGTCGAACGTGCGTTGGAACTATGGGCACACCACCATTCCAAGGCACCTGCGCGACATCTACATCAACGAGTACGGCATTGCCGACCTGCGCAATCTCACCGACGAGGACTGCGTGGTGAACATGGCGGCAATCACCGATGCCGCATTCCAGGAGGAGCTGCTGCAGACAGCGAAGTCGTCAAAGAAGCTGGAGGCATCCTTTGCCGCGCCGGGACGATGGGGCGAGCGCAACCGCGCCGCAGCGGTCAGTGCGGCGCTGGCCCCGTTCCGTCAATCGGGCGAGCTGCCGGACTATCCGCTAGGCAGCGACTTCACCGAGGTGGAGCAGCATCTGGTGAAAGCGCTGGGGTGGTTGAAGCAGAACACCGTCACGCGCAGTGGAAAACTGCGCACGGTGCTGGCGGCGTTGCGCCAGCCGGCTGGTGATGGCGATGTGGTGTATCTGCAGCGCATGGGATTGGAGGCACCGACGACGTTTGGCGAGAAGATCGAAGCGCGGCTGGTGCGGTTGGGGTTGGCGCGGACGGGTTGACGCCATGGTGGGTGGATGCCAAATCAACGGCGATGTTGATCCGGGGTCATGCGTTACCGGATGTTGGGGATTTCAGTGCCGTCGTCTGTCGACCGACGCTACCGGGCCGCAACCGCGCGTGGGTTTGGATTTTCGATGGCCACCGACGCACTGTCGATGGCGGTTCGGGGTGGGCTGGAGGGGGCGTGAGCGGCATGGATGCCGCGACCGAGGCTCCATGGACGGATTCACGCCGTCCCCCGGAACGCCCATCCCGAGCCGCCAACACACGGAACCGATGACCACCGGCTGTTCGCCAAAAACCAACAGCAGCCGGGCAGTGCCCGGCGACACGTAGTCAATCGAGTACGGCAGACCAAACAAAACGGCGCTCACCGTTGCCAGTGAGCGCCGTTGGGTTTCAAGCAGACAACGATCAGTTGGCCAGCTGCGCCTTGGCGGCGGCGACCACGTGCTCGGTGGTGATGCCGAAGTGCTTGTACAACGCGTCCGCCGGAGCCGAGGCACCGAAGGTGTCGATACCGACCACCGCACCGTCCAGGCCCACGTACTGGCGCCAGAAGCCGGTCACGCCCGCTTCCACCGCCACGCGATTGCGCACCGCGTTCGGCAGCACCGCTTCGCGATAGCCCGCGTCCTGGCGTTCGAACACGTCCGTCGACGGCATCGACACCACGCGGGTCTTGATGCCGGCGGCGTCGAGCTCCGCCTTGGCCGCAACCGCCAGGCTCACTTCCGAACCCGTGCCGATCAGGATCACGTCCGGCACGCCGCCTTCGGCGTCGGCCAGCACATAACCACCGCGGGCGATCTGCGCCACCTGCTCCGCGTTGCGCGGCTGGTGCGGCAGGTTCTGGCGGCTGAACACCAGGCAGCTCGGGCCGTCCTGACGGGTGATCGCCGACTTCCAGCTCACCGCCGATTCCACCGCGTCGCACGGACGCCACACGTCGTTGTTCGGGATGTAACGCAGCGAGGCCAGGTGCTCCACCGGCTGGTGGGTCGGGCCGTCTTCACCCAGGCCGATCGAATCGTGCGTGTACACGTGGATCGCATGCGCCGGAATCAGCGCGCTCATGCGCACGCCGTTGCGCGCGTAGTCGCTGAACACCAGGAAGGTCGCGTCGAACGGAATGAAGCCGCCATGCAGCGCCAGGCCGTTGGCAATGGCGGTCATGCCGAACTCGCGCACGCCGTAATACACGTAGTTGGCGTTCGGGTCGTCGGTCGCGACCGACTTGCTCGCCTTCCACAGGGTCAGGTTCGAATGCGCCAGATCGGCCGAACCGCCGACCAGTTCCGGCAGCAGCGGCGCGAACGCCTCGATCGCAAGCTGCGAGGCCTTGCGCGACGCGATGGTCGGACCTTCCGCCTGGACCTGCGCGATGTAAGCGTCTGCCCTGGCCAGGAAGTCTTCCGGCAGCTCGCCACGCGAACGACGGGTCAGTTCTTCAGCTTCCGCCGGGAACTGCGCCGCGTACTTGTCGAACTGCTGTTCCCATTCGGCCTGGCGCAGGGTGCCGGTGCCGCCCGCACGCCAGCCGGCGTAGATCTCTTCCGGAATCTCGAACGGACCGTAGTTCCAGCCCAGCGCCTTGCGGGTGGCTTCCAGTTCGTCCTTGCCCAGCGGTGCGCCGTGGCTGGATTCCTTGCCCGCCTTGCCCGGCGAACCGAAGCCGATGGTGGTACGGCAGCAGATCAGGGTCGGCTTGTCGAACTGCGCCAGCGCGCTGTCAATGGCGGCCTTGATGCTTTCCGGATCGTGGCCGTCGACGCCGCGCACCACGTTCCAGCCGTAGGCTTCGAAACGTTCGGGGGTGTTGTCGGTGAACCAGCCTTCGGTGTTGCCGTCGATGGAGATGTGGTTGTCATCCCAGAAGCAGACCAGCTTGCCCAGGCCCCAGGTGCCGGCCAGCGAGGCGGCTTCATGCGACACGCCTTCCATCAGGCAGCCGTCGCCCAGGAACACCCAGGTGCGGTGGTCGACGATTTCGTGCTCAGGGCGGTTGTAGCGCTGTGCCAGCAGCTTTTCCGCAAGCGCGAAGCCAACCGCGTTGGCCAGGCCCTGGCCGAGCGGACCGGTGGTGGTTTCCACGCCCGGGGTTTCATGGCGTTCCGGGTGGCCGGCGGTCTTGCTGCCCAGCTGGCGGAACTGCTTGAGCTGCTCGATCGGCAGGTCGTAGCCGCTCAGGTGCAGCAGCGCGTACTGCAGCATCGAGCCGTGGCCGTTGGACAGCACGAAGCGGTCGCGGTTGAACCACTTCGGGTTGTTGGGGTTGTGACGGAGATAGTCGTTCCAGAGCACTTCGGCGATATCGGCCATGCCCATCGGCATGCCGGGATGTCCGGACTTGGCGGTTTCGACCGCATCAGCGGCTAGGAAGCGGATGGCGTTGGCCAACTGGCGGCGGGTGGGCTGCGTCATGGTTCTGTCGGGGTAGGAGGCGGCCGCGGAGCTGCGGGCGCGATATTGTCCCATAGTCGACCGACCGGGTCAGGACAGGATCGTCAGGCTTGTGAAGGCTGGCCCCGGAAACAGAAACGCCCCGCTGGGCGGGGCGTCTGGGATCACGGTGAGGCCGATCAGGCTTCGCCGGTGGCCGCGTTGATCACGGCGCACATCGAATCTTTCTGGAACTTCTCGCCGGTCATGTAGCCGGCCGGGGTCATCTTGATGATCTTGACCTTCGACGAGCTCTTGCCTTCCGGCGTGATCACCACGTTCCACGGCAGGGTGATCTGGCCGCGGCTGCCGTTGGACACGCTCTGCTCGAACATCAGCAGGCCCGATTCCTTGTCTTCCGACTTGACGGTCAGACCGGAGGACACGCCTTCGACCTTGATCCGCTTGAACGCCACATCCGCGCTCACCGGGACGATGTCCCAGTTGCTGAAGCGACGGCCCGCCAGATAGCTGCCTTCCACTTCGTAGTTCGGGCATTCCGACTTGGCGCTGACGTCAAAGGCCAGCATTCCGAGTGCGGCCACCACCAGATACATCTTCCTCATGTGTATTGCTCCTTTCCCCGCACGGTACCAACCCCGGCACCTTCCATGCGCCGGGGAAGTATCCCTTTCATCGGGGATGCGATCAATTGCCAGAGGCGACAGAATCAATAGTGTGATGCTCGTCACGCTCACCCTTGGCCACCAGCGTGGTCAGGGCGAGGTCACCGGTGACGTTGAGCGCGGTGCGGCACATGTCCAGGAAGTGGTTCACGCCCAGGATCAGACCGATGCCCATCGGATCGACCCCAACCATGGCGCAGATCATCGCCACCACCGGCAGCGAACCCGACGGCACGCCGGCCGTACCGATGCCACCCAGGATGCAGACCGCCATCACCATCAGCTGCTGGGTGATGCTCAGGTCCACGCCGAAGAACTGCGCCAGGAAGATCACCGTGACGCCCTCGAACAGCGCGGTGCCGTTCTGGTTGGCGGTGGCACCCACGGTCAGCACGAAGCGCGACACGCGCTGCGGCAGGCCCATCTGGTCGGCGACGCGCAGCGCGGTCGGCAGGGTGGCGTTGCTGGAAGCCGTCGAGAACGCCATCACCGTGGCTTCCTGGGTGTCGCGGAAGAACGACACCGGCGAACGCCCGGACAGCCACACCGCCACGCCATAACTGACCACCATGTGCAGGCCCAGGGCCAGCACCACCACGCCCACATACGCACCGAGGCGGATCAGCAGGTCGAAACCGAAGATCGCGGCCAGGTTGAACATGAAGCAGGCCACCGCGTACGGGGCCAGGCGGATGACCAGGTTGATCAGGGTCATCGAGATTTCAAACACGCCCTCGATGCCCTTGCGCAGCGTCGCCACCTTGTCCTCCGGCGACAGCACCATGCCGATACCGAACATCAGGGCGAAGAACATCAGCGACAGGATCGCACCATTGCTCGACGCGGCCGCCAGCACATTGCTGGGCACGATCGACAGCAGCATGTCCATGCCCTTGGGCTGTTCGCCGATGTTGGCGACGATCTCGCGGCTGCGCTCGACGTTTTCATGCAGCAGCTGCGAGGCCATGGCCGGGTCCACGCCCACGCCCGGCTTGAGCACGTTGACCAGCACCAGGCCGATGCCCACGGCGACACTGGACAGCACCACGGTATAGGCCAGGGTCTTCCAGCCGATCCGGCCGAGCGCGCGGATGTCGCCCATCTCCGATACACCCATGACCAGGGCCGAGAAGATCAGCGGCACGATCAGCATGAAGATCAGATTGAGGAACAGCCCGGACAGCGGCGTGGTGACATAGGTCATCGCCGCGCGGGCGGCCTCGGTCAGGCCGTCGATGCTGCCACCCAGGGCGTGCACGATCAGGCCCAGCACCAGGCCCAGGCCGAAGCCGATCCCCATCTTCCAATGCAGCGGCAGCTTCTTGCGGGGCGGCGTCTGCCCGGGGTTTACGGCGTCGGTCATCGAACGGTGTTCCTGTGGTGATCGGACAGCTTAGCAAAGCCGGCAGGGACTGCCGGACAGCCTTCAACGGCCCGGGGGATAGAGCGGAGCCAGGCCAGTGTGGTCGGGCGAGGCGCTCTGCTGCCAGTGCGGTCCGTCATGGAAGGCACGGCGCAGCGCCTGCCGGGCCTGGGCGACGCTCCCGCCCTGGGGGCTCCAGCGCGCCGCCTGCATGTCGGTGAGCGCCTGCCGCTGGGCCGGGTCGGACAGGTGTTCCAGCACGCCCTGCAGGCCCTGCACCTGGCCCATGGCGGCCAGAGTGTCGATGACCTCGTCCAGCCCTGCCATGTCCATCTGCTGGCGCAGCTGCGCCAGTCCGGGCCGGGCGGCGGCTACGGGACGCGCAGCAGCAGGAGCACCTCGCGCAGCTAGCCGCCGGCGCTGCCGCCAGGCCCACAGCAGGGTCACCAGCCACAGCAGGGCGAATCCGACGGCGGCGGCGATCCAGCCCCACGGCCGGGTTACCGCCGCCGGATCGCTCCCCACCGCCAGCGCGTTGTCGAGACCGGGCAGCGCCTCGCGGGTATCCAGCGGGGTGGGCGATGGCACGGGGCTGTTGCCGGCGGCGCTGCCCTGGCCCACGGCCAGGGTCAGGTCGGGCAGGCGCGCGGTCTGCGCCTGCCCGTTGCGTACGTCCCACCATGGCAGGCGCAGGCCGGGCACGACCAGCGTCCCGGGTTCACGCGGCACAATCGCGTAACGGCGGGTCAGCTTCAGCTGCGGCGTGCTGCCGCTGAAGGTTTCATCGAACTGCGCCGGCTCGGCAAACACCTGCGCGCCCGCGCCGGCGTCCAGCTCCGGCAGTTCCGGGAACTGCGCGCGGGTGGCTCCGTCGGCGACGGCCTCCACCACCACCGTCACCGCTTCGCCGGCGCGACCGCGGTCGGGCGCGGCCGTGTAGCGCAGACGCAGGTCATGCAGCGGCAACCACGGTTGTGGTGCGCCCGGCGGCTGCGGCTGGACCTGCAGCGGACGATCCGGTGCGGTGGCGCGCAGACGACCATTGCCGCCCCCGAACATCTCATCGAAGAAACCACCCGCTGCACGTCCCTCGAAGCGCGCGCCTGGCAGCAGCAGGGGGCCACTGCGCTCGGGAATGAGCAGGTAGCGGCGCTCCACCAGGTTGAAGCGGCGTCCATTGACCTCGCGCACCAGGCTGCGGTCCTGCCCGATGCGCTGCAGGGACGCGCCATCGGGCGCATCCAGCCCCAGTTCGCCGGAGAGCAGCTGCGAGGCGTAGTACAGGCGCACCACGATGCCCACGCTCTGCTGTACGTAGGGCGAGTCATCGTCCACCTCCATCTCCAGGAAGGCGGTCGCGTTGGCCGGCGGCGGCGCAGGCTGCTGGGCCTGCGCGACACCGCACAGCAACAGCCACAGCCCGACCAGCGAGGCCCCAAGGTGGCGGGTAAAGCGGGCGGCGCTCATCGTCCTTCCTGTCTCCTGCGTTCGTTCTCGCGCTGGAACTTGGTGCGCAGCAGGCTGCCCGGATCATCCGGGACCCGCCGCATCCAGGCCTCCACCGCCTGCCGCTGCTCCCGCTGCTGTGCCGATTCAGACTCTGTTGCAGGCCGCTCCGTGGGTGCCTGGGCGTTGCCGGCCTGCCGCTGCAGGGCCTCCTGCATGCGTGCGCGCTGCGCCGCGTCGGCCCGCGCCTGCTCGGCCGGATCCGGCTGCCCCGTCTCCGGTGTCTGCGCCGGTGTGCCCTGCCCGGGTTGTGCCTGGCCGTTGCTCTGCCGAGGGCGTGCCTGCGCCTGCCCGGGTTGCGATTGTCCCTGCTGTGACTGTGACTGCCCCTGCGAACCGGAGGCCGGCGGCGTGCGCTTGCGTGCCGCCTCCACCGCAGAGCGGTTGGCCACGGCATCGGGCATGCCCGGGCGCAGGGTCAACGCCTGGTCATAGGCCGCAATGGCGGCATCGTACTGCCCCTGCCGTGCCAGCGCATTGCCGAGGTTGTAGCGGCCTTCCGCGCTCTGCAACGGCGCAAACTGCTGCTGCGCGGCGGCGAAATCGCCCTGACGGTAGGCGTCCACGCCAGCGGCAATGCGTTGCTGGTCCTGCTGGTCGGCGCGCTGCCACCAGCTGCTTTCGGCGGCCTGCACTTGCACCGGCAGGCTCAACGGCAGCAGCAGGCCGAGCCCGACCAGCATCGCCAGCGCCCGGCGGCGGAAGGCCAACAGCGCCAGCAGCATCAACGGCGGCACCAACCAGAAACCCTCGTCCTGCCAGGACAAGGCCTTCCCCTGCTGGCGGTCGCCGCCCTCTCCCCGCGCCTGCAGAACGCCCAGCGCGCGCAGGTCGGTGTCGTCATCGGTCAGTCGCGCGTACTGCCCTCCCCCGGCGGCCGCGAGTGCACGCAGACTGGGTTCCTCCAGCTGGGCACGTGCGATCTGCCCATCATCCGCACGGTAAGCCGCGCCGTCCGGCGTGCCCAGCCCCAGTACGGACACGCGCATCTGCTGCGCCAGGGCGCGTGCTGCCGCGGCATGATCGGCCGGGTCAGCCCGATCCGTGATCAGCAGGATGTCGCCCTCGCGGGCTCCCGACTGCTGCAGCAGCAACACTGCTGCGTCCAGTGCACGCGCGGCCTGCTGGCCATCGCGGGGCATCACGTTGGGGTCCAGCGCGTCCAGATACAGCGCGACGTTGGCCCGGTCGGTGGTGAGTGGCGCAACGGTGAAAGCATCATCGGCATAGACCAGCAGCGCCACCTCGCCGTCCTGGCGTTCGCGCAGCAGGCTCGCCAGTTTTGCGCGTGCCTGCAGCAGCCGCGAGGGCGGCAGGTCGCTGGCGCGCACCCGGCTGGACAGGTCCAACGCGACCACCAGCGGTGCCGGCGTCTGCCACAGTGGTTGCGCCAGCTGACGCCAGCTGGGACCGGCCAGGGCCAGTACCGCCAGCGTCCAGCCACACAGCATCACACCGAGGCCCAGGCCAGCGCGACGGCCCGCCGGAGCCAGCAGGTGCGGCAGCAGATGCGCGTCCACGGCATGCAGCCAGACGCTGGCGCGACGGCGACGCCAGCGCCACAGCAGCGCGATCAACGGCAGCGCCAGCAGCGCCCACAGCAGATCCGGACGCAGGAAGTGGAGTTGGCTGAACACTGTCATCAGCGCCACCGCCGCGGCATCAACCACGCCAACGCACCCAGCAACAGCGAAAGCGCCAACGGCCAGGGATAGCGCTCGATGTGCGGTCGTACCGCCTCGCCAGGTACCGCAATCGGCTCCAACCGATCCAGCTCGGCGTAGATGCTGGCCAGCTGGTCGGTGTCGCGCGCGCGGAACGCGCGTCCGCCGGTGAGGCTGGCGATCTTCTGCAGGGTGGCTTCATCCACCGGATCCTCACCGGCGGCGATCTTCACCCCGAACAGGCTCAGGCCGCCTTCGCCGCCAAAGCCGATCGTGTACACCCGGACGCCCTCGGCTCGCGCCAGTTCAGCCGCACGCAGCGGGGTCAGCACGCCGGCATTGTTGACGCCATCGGTGAGCAGGATCAGCACGCGCTGGCCTTCAGGTTGTTCGCGCAGGCGTTTGACCGCCAGTGCAATGGCGTCGCCGATGGCGGTGTTGTTGCCGGCCAGCCCGAGCTCGCTGTCGGTAAGCTGGCTGCGCACGGTGGCCAGGTCCACGGTGATCGGGGTCAGCGTGTAAGCGCGGTCGCCGAAGATCAACAGGCCGACCCGATCACCCGCGCGACGGTCGAGGAAGTCGGCCAGCACCGCCTTGGCGGCCTGGACGCGCTGCACGATCTGGGGGCCCAGCTGCATGTCCGGCTCGCTCATGCTGCCGGAGAAGTCCACCGCCAGCATCAACTGACGTCCCTGCTGCGGCGGTACGATCGGCTCGCCCAGCTGCTGCGGGCGCGCCGCGGCCACGCACAGGCTGATCCAGGCCAGCCACAACAGCAGGCGGCCCGGTCGCAGCAGCGGCAGGCGCAGACCTGCGTGGCCCAGCGCTGTCAGTTCGGTCACCGCATAGGGCACACGCAGTGCCGGGCCCTCCGGTCCGCGCTGCGGCCACAGGCGCATCAGCAGCGGCAGCGGTAATGCCAGCAGCAGCCACGGCCAGGCCAGGGTGTCCAGCCAGGACAACCACGACGGCGGCGCGACCGCGATCATGGCCGCTGACCGCTCATCAACTGCACGAACCGCGCGCACGCGATCGGTCGCAGCCGCGCCACGCGGGCCGGATCCGGGTCGCGGCGGTAGGCACCATCCAGCAGCAACGCGGCGTCGCCTTCGGCGAACGCGGTCTGCGGTGCCTCAAGAAACTGCAGCCACGCCTCTCCCTGCAGCAGTTCGGCTCCCGGCTGACGCACCCGTGCCGCGCGGCGCAGCAACTCGCTGATCGCGGCCAGTTGCGCTGCAGGCGCATCCGCGGCGTCCACGGCCGCGTTGAAGCGCGACACCCAGCGGCGGCGCACGCGGCGACGGTGTGCACGCCATAGGCCGAGGCCGATCAACACGACCGCGCACACGCTCAGCAGCACCCACCAGCCCGGCGGCAACGGCCACCAGCCCGGTGCGGCGGGCAGGTGCACATCGCGAAGCGGCAGTGAGGTGCCGGCGCTCATGCCACCACCGGCGTGGGATTCGTTCCCAGCCAGGCATCGCTGGGGTCATCGCTGGCGATCACCTGCACCTGCAGGCGACGTGCGCCCAGGGTCTGCTGCAGGGTCTCCAGCGGAGCCACGAAGCGCTGGTGCCACTGCGCGTGGACGCCGCCGTCCGCCAGGTCCAGCGTGACCGTGCGGCCCTGCGCCTGGAAAGGCAGCAGGCTGTCCGGCGGGGCCAGTTCCAGCGGGTCGACCAGCAGCATCAGCTGCACGTCGTGGTGCATTGCCAGTCCGGTCCAGCGCGCCAATGGCACGGCGGCCGCGCGCCCGGGATCAGCCAGCACCACCACCCGTGCGCCGGGGCGCAGCAGCCGCGTGGCCTGCTCCAGCGCCACCTCAAGACCGGCGTCATCTGCCGGGGGCTGCGCGTACCAGCGGGTCAGTGCATCCAGCACCCGCAGCACGCCCCGGGTGCCGCCAGCCGGTGCGATCGGCGGCGCTGTGCGGCTGCCACGCAGCGCCGCCAGGCGGTCGCCCTGGCGCTGTGCCAGCCACGCTGCGACCGCCCCGACCCGCGCGGCCTGTACCGACTTGAAGCGTACCCGGGTGCCGAAATACAGCACCGGGTCGGTATCAGCCACCAGCAGGGTCAGTCGCTCGCGCTCGGCCTGGAACAACTTGGTATGCGCGCGTCCGCTGCGTGCGGTCACGCGCCAGTCGATATGGCGGGCATCATCGCCGGCCACGTATTCCCGCGACTCGGCGTACTCCATGCCCCGCCCGCGCATCGGCGACGGGGCCTGCCCGGCCAGACCGTGACGGCCGCGGCGCGGTGGCACCGACCGGTGCGCACTGGCGCGCAGCGCCACCAGTTCAGCGAGGGTGGGCTGCAGGCCGTTGCCGGCCGGCGCGCGGGTCGCGTCGTCCACGGCAGCCATGGCCACTCAGGGCACCGGCACGCGGGCCAGCAGTTCAGTGACCAGACGTTGACCGTCCCAACCTTCGGCCGTGGCCTCGTAGCTGGGCAGCACACGATGGCGGAGCACGTCCGGGGCGACATTGCGCACGTCATCGGGGGTGACATAGTCGCGCCCCTGCAGCCATGCGCGTGCGCGTGCGCAGCGCTCCAGGGCGATCGAGCCACGAGGGCTCGCGCCCCAGGCAATGCGCCGCGCCAGCGCCGCGTCATAGCGGGCCGGTTCACGGGTGGCCAGTACCAGTTCCACCACATAGCGCTCCAGCGCCGGTGCCATGTGCAGGTTCAACACGGCGCGGCGCGCGGCGAATACATCCTCCAGCGACATGCGCGCCGGCGGCGGCGGCACCTGCCCCAGCACGTCGCGCGCGCGTTCGCGTGCCAGCCGCAGGATCTCGGTTTCCGCCTCTGCATCGGGGTATCCGATACGCACGTGCATCAGGAAGCGGTCCAGCTGCGCTTCGGGCAGCGGGAAGGTGCCTTCCTGCTCGATCGGGTTCTGCGTGGCCATCACCAGGAACAGCGGCGGCAGCGCGTAGGTATGCCGACCGACCGTGACCTGGCGCTCGCCCATCGCCTCCAACAGCGCGGACTGCACCTTGGCCGGGGCACGGTTGATTTCATCCGCCAGCAGGATCGGATGGAAGATCGGACCAGGGACGAACTCAAATCGTCCTTCCTGCGGACGCCAGATCTCGGTGCCGGTCAGGTCGGCCGGCAGCAGGTCCGGCGTGAACTGCACACGCGAGAAATCGGCCTCCAGGCGGGCGGCCAGCGCGCGGATCGCGGTGGTCTTGGCCAGCCCGGGTGCGCCCTCCACCAACAGGTGTCCGTCGGCCAGCAAGGCGGTCAGCAGACGATCGACCAGCTCACGCTGACCGACAATCTCCCGGCCCAGCGCGTCACGCAGGGCACGGAAGCCGTCGTGGACGCGGTCGGCGGTCGTGCCGCTTTCGATTGCGGAAGGGTGGGCAGCAGTTTCAGGCATCGGAGGGGGCAGGTTCATGGCATCCGTCAGACCGGCGCAACGGGCACCAGGTTCCCGACACATCATGGCAGGGCCGGGCCCGCAACGGGATCAAGAATGGCTGAACGCAAGAAGGGCCGCACTCGGCGGCCCTTCCTGCATCAGGTGGTGCGAATGAGGCAGACCTTAGTTGGTCTTGGCCACGCGCAGCACCTTCGGGGTGACGAAGACCAGCAGTTCGGCCTTGTCCTTGTTGCGGCTGCGCTTCTTGAACAGGTTGCCGAGGAACGGCACGTCGCCCAGGAACGGCACCTTGTTGACGCTGTTACGGTCGGTGAACTCGTACACGCCACCGATCACCACGGTCTGGCCGTCGTCCACCAGCACTGCCGTGTTCACTTCGCGGCGGTTGATGGTCGGCACCTGGCCGTAGCCTTCCAGCACGATGTAGCTTTCCACTTCATCCTTCTTGACCGACATGTTCAGGAACACGCGGTTGTCGTTGGTGATGGTGGGGGTGACCTTCAGCTCCAGCACCACTTCCTTGAACTGCACGTTCGCGGTGGCCGCTTGGCCGGCACCGCCACCGGTGATGGTCACATAGCCGATTTCCTTACCTTGCTTGATCACCGCTTCACGCTGGTTGGTGGTGACCACGCGCGGATTGGAGATCACTTCGCCGCGCGATTCCTGCTGCATGGCCGACAGTTCGACGTCCAGCAGGTAACCGGCGTTGAGGATCGACAGTGCCAGCGAGCCCGGGTTCAGGGTCTGGGCAACGGCCGAGTTCCAGTTCAGCCCGGGCGAGATCGTGCGCGGCGGCAGCACCGGGGCTTCACCTTCGCCACCTTCGTTCAACCAGTCACGCACGGCATTGTTGTAGTCATTGACCCGGTCGGCGTCGCTGGAGATGTTGCTGTGGTTGTTGGTGGTATTGCCGCTGAAGTACACATTGTCGCGGCTGCCGGTGATGCCGAACTTCGCACCCAGCTCGCGGGCGAAGGTGTCGGTGGCGATCACGATGCGGCTTTCAATCAGCACCTGGTCGACCGGACGATCGATCACGTTGATCAGCTCGCGCATGCGCGCGATCTTCTTCGGGATGTCGCTGATCATCAGGGTGTTGGTGCGCTCATCGGCGACCAGACGACCACGTGAGGAGAGGAAGCCGCTGTCCTGTTCTGACGAGCTGCCGCTACCACCATTGCTGCCACCAGAGCTACCGCCGCCAATACCCTTGGCCTCGGTCAACGCTTTGAAGATCTGCGCGGCGTTGTGGTAGTTGATCTGGATATACTCGGTGACCAGGTCCTGGCGGTTCTCGATCGCGATCCGCGCGTCTTCCTTGTCCTGCTCGAACTTGGCCAGCTCCGGCTGCGGAGCCACCCAGATCACCTTGTTGTCCTGGCGCTTGTCCAGGCCCTTGGCGCGCAGGACGATGTCCAGTGCCTGGTCCCACGGCACGTTGACCAGGCGCAGGGTGACGTTGCCTTCGACGGTGTCGGCGGCGACGATGTTCAGGTTGGACTCTTCGGCGATCAACTGCAGCACGGTGCGCACCGGCACGTCCTGGAAGTTGAATGTCACCGGCTTGCCGGTGTAGCCGCGTGCGCCGAGGGCGGTCGCCGCCTGGGTCACGGTGGTGGCGTTGATCGCACCGGTGGCCGCAACCGCCTTGCGCGGGCTGATCTCGACCACGTACTCGTTACCGGTCTGGTAGGCCAGCGACTCGAACGCACTGTTGGTGTTGAGCACCAGCTGGGTGCCGCCGCCATAGGGCTTGGGATCGATGCGCTGCACCGGCGTGGCGAAGTCGGTCACGTTGATCGACTTCTGCAGGTTCGCCGGCAGCGTGGCATTGCCGACGTCGATGACGACGGCATTGCCCTGGTTGCGCAGGTCCGGGTTGGCCCCGGTACCGTCGAACTGCAGGATCAGGCGGCCGGAGCCGTCTTCACCGCGCTTGAAGTCGATCTTGGACACCGCCAGCGAGGCCGGTGCCGTCACCGGCGCGGCATCGGCAGCAGCGTGCGTGGTCGCTGCCGGCGTTGCCGCCATCAGCGTGCCATTGGCCAGCATGAGCGCGACTCCCAGCGCGCACATGTGGATCAGCTTCGGGCGCCGGGTGGGACGCTGCAGCATGGCGTTGGAAAAGGTCATCGTGCAATCCCCATAATCATTCATTGATCTTCAAGCGAGAGCGAAGCAGGCCGTTCCAGCCAGCCGCCCGCGCCATCCGGCACCAGTTCAATCAGCTCGATCCGGTCTTCGTAGACCCCGGTCACCCGGCCGTCGCTCTGCCCCATGTAAACGCCCGGACGCACCCGATAGGTGACCTTGTCCGGTGCCATTACCAGTGCGACCAGCCCCGGGCCGCCCCCGATCGAACCGATCATGTCCAGGGCGTCCAGCGGGAAGGCTTCCATCGGCTCCTTGCGGCGGTCCGGATCGGGCCGGAGGCCGCTGGAACCGTCATTGGAACGGGCCCAGGCGTCGGTGAACGGATCGCGCAGACCCTGCGCGGAGTACTCGAAGGTTTCGAACTGCTGCATGACCGGCAGCGGTTCAAGCGGCGGAGCCGGACGTGCACGCACGTCGGCCACCCACTTTTCCAGATTGGGCGCGTCACCCGGCGTGCTGGTGATGCTGCGGGCACACCCGGCCAGCAGCACCAGCAGCATCAGGCCACCGACCCGTGCAGTGGAAGCCAAGGTCATGGCGTACCTCCGGTCGGGGTGGCACCCGGCGCTGCAGCGGCGGCAGCCTTCTCCTGCGCTTCCATTTCAACGTCATCCAGATAGCGGTAGGTCTTGACCGTGCCCGAGAGTTCCAGCGCCCCGCTGCGTGCGGTGATACCGGTCTTGGGGTCCTTCGGCTTCAGGTTGATGTCGTGCATGGTCAGGATGACCACGCGCGGCAACGAGGCCACGCCGCTGACGAACGCGCCGAACTGGTGGTAGCTGCCCACCATGCGCAGGGCGATCGGCTTTTCAGCGTAGAACTCCTTGGTCATCTCTTCGCCGGGCTGGAACAGCTCGTTGGTCAGGCCGCTGGACAGCGCGGTCTGCGAGATGTCGATGATCAGGTCAGGCATTTCGGTCTTGCTGGGCAGCTGGCGCAGCATCTGCTGCAGCACCTGCTCCATCTGGGCCAGCTGCTGCTTGAGCGGCTCCAGATTGACCGCACGCCCCTGTTCCTTCTCGAACTCTTCGCGCAGGGTGACTTCGGTGCTTTCCAGTCCGGCCAGCTCTTCACGCTTGCCGGTGATCAGCGCAAACCAGGTCAGGCCCACGATCAGCAGCGCCAGCAGGGCACAGAAGACGATCTTCGCCTGCTGCGGCCAGCTGCCGATGTTGTTGAAGTCCAGTTCTTTCAGATTGACTTTCTTCTGGCTCATGCGGCCCCCTTCTGCGGCGTGCTCGACGGCGCGGGTTCAGCGGCCGGGGCGGCGGGAACGATGCGGCTGCCCGCCGGTACCGACGGGACCGGCACCGGCGGCGGTGGACCGTTGAGCGGCTGTGCCGCCGACGGTACTGCCGGTGCCTGCGGACCGCCCGGAGCAGGTGCGGCGGCGGCCGGCACGGCGGCATCTGCCGCCGGAGCCACGCTGCCATCCGGAGCCAGGCCGTCCACCGCTTCACTGGTGGCCGGCAGGGTCACCTTGACCTCGAACATGTACGGCAGCGAGGCGATGTCAGCGATGGTGGTCGGCTGCTTGTCCTTGTCCTCATCCGGCTTCTTGGCTTCGATCACCGTCAGTTCCGGCTTGGTCATCCAGCCCGAACCTTCCAGGTTGCGCATGTAGGCGCTGACCCGGGCGTTGGACTGGGTACGGCCGCCCAAGGTGAGGATGTCGCCTTCCTGCTTGACCGAGGTCAGCACCACGCCTTCGGGAATGGTGCGCACCAGCGAATCGAACAGGTGCACCATCTGTGAACGCTTGGCCTGCAGTTCCTCGATTACGCGCTTGCGCGCCAGCAGGCGGTCCTTCTGACGGTCCAGACGCTCGATTTCCTTGTTCTGCGCCTTGACCAGGTCGATCTCGGTCTGCAGATAGGTGTTGCGATCGCCCTGCCCGCTGATCTGACGGTCGTAATAGAACCAGATCAGCGCCGAGAGCAGCACGCCGCCAATGGCGGCGAAGCCCAGCATGGTCATGAACTCGCGCTGGCGTTGCTTGCGCCGTTCGGCGCGCCAGGGCAATAGATTGATTCTTGCCATCAGTCGAAGCTCCTCAGCGCCAGACCGGTGGCGATCATCAGCGCCGGCGCGTCCTGGGCCAGGGCATGTGCCTGCACCTTCGGACCCAGCGTCATCTGTGCCAGCGGATTGGCCACAACCGTGGCCACGCCCAGCTGTTCCTCCACCATTTCCGGCAGACCGGCCAGTGCGGCACAACCGCCGGCCAGCACGATGTGGTCGACGCGGTTGAACTCACTGCCTGCGTAGAAGAACTGCAGCAGGCGGCTGATCTGCTGGACCGTGGCTTCCTTGAACGGCTCCAGCACTTCCACTTCGTAGCTTTCCGGCAGTCCACCCTGGCGCTTGGCCAGGCCGGCTTCCTCGTAGGTGAGCCCGTAGCGGCGCATGACCTCGTCGGTCAGCTGCTTGCCGCCGAACACCTGTTCGCGGCTGTACAGGCTGCGCCCACCGCGCAGGACATTGAGCGTGGTCATGGTGGCACCGATGTCCACCAGGGCGACGACACCGTCGCTGGCGATGGGCAGCTCGCTGGCCACCAGGGCGAAGGCGTTTTCGACCGCGAAGGCCTCCACGTCCATCACCTTGGCGCTCAGGCCGCCCAGCTCCAGCGCCGACTGGCGCAGTTCCACGTTCTCCGAACGCGAGGCCGCCAACAGCACCTGGACCATTTCCGGGTTGTTGGGGATCGCGCCCAGCACCTCGAAGTCGAGGTTCACTTCCTCGATCGGGTATGGGATGTAGTTGACCGCTTCGAGCTCGACCTGGGCTTCCATGTCGTTCTCGTCCAGGTCCGCGGGCATCGGGATGAGCTTGGTGATGACCGCCGAACCGGCCACCGCCGCCGCAGCGTGCTTGGCTTTGGTTCCTGAACGGTTCACCGCGCGACGGATGGCCTCACCCACGGCCTCCACTTCCACGATGTTTTTCTCCACCACCGCATTCGGCGGAAGAGGTTCCACGGCGTAATGTTCCACGCGGAAACGGTTACCGCTGCGGGAAAGCTGCAATAGCTTAACCGCAGTCGAACTGATGTCGACGCCGATTAGCGGCGTCTGGCTTTTTGGGATAAGCCCCACGGTTTCTCCCCTGCCGACGGGCACTTGAGCGCAACACCTGCGCCCGCGCATTAATAACGGTTTTTTTTCAAATCGCAACCGCCAAGCTGCAAAACGCGCACTACGACACGTTTTACGGCTCCCCAGACGGTTCTCGACTTGGCTCCCCAGGAACAGCCCCAGCCGTTCCCTTGCGTAATCTATACTCTGCGGCCACGAAATTCGCAATCGGAATCTGTCACTGATGACACGCTTTCGCCGCTGGCTGCGCTGGTTGCTGGTCGCCTTCCTGGTCCTGGCACTGATCGGCGCTGCCGTCGCAGGTGGCCTCTACTACGCCATTTCCTCCAAGCTCCCGGACGTGCAGGCCCTGCGCGACATCGAGATGCAGGAGCCCATGTACGTCTACGCCAGTGACGGCCAGCTGATGGCCGTCTTCGGTGAGTCCCGGCGCATCCCGATCACCATGAAGGAGGTTCCGGAGCGCCTGAAGCAGGCCTTCCTGGCCACCGAGGACGCCCGTTTCTACGAGCACGGCGGGGTGGACTACAAGGGCATCGCCCGCGCGGTCTGGCTGCTGGCCACCACCAACGACAAACGGGTACCGGGCGGGTCGACCATCACCCAGCAGGTGGCCCGGCAGTTCTTCCTGAGCTCGGAGTACAGCTACACCCGCAAGCTGGCGGAGATCCTGCTGGCGCGCAAGATCGAGCAGGAACTGACCAAGGACGAGATCTTCGAGCTGTACCTGAACAAGAGCTTCTTCGGCAACCGCGCCTATGGCGTGGCCGCGGCGGCGCAGTTCTACTACGGCAAGGAACTCAAGGACCTGCAGCTGGACGAGATGGCCTCGCTGGCCGGCATCCCCAAGTTCCCGTCCAGCGGCAACCCGATCAGCAATCCCGAACGTGCCCGCGAGCGCCGGGACTACTACGTACTGCAGCGTATGGCCAACTTGGGCTTCATCACCCAGGCCGAGGCCGACGCGGCCAAGGCGATCCCGATGCACGCCAGCGCGCATGAGCCGCCGGTGCAGGTCGAGGCCCCCTACGTGGCCGAACTGGTCCGCCAGGAGATGATCGCGCGCTTCGGTGGCGACGTGGTCAACAAGGGCTACCACGTGACCACCACGATCAACGCCGAGATGCAGACCGCGGCCAATCTGGCGGTCCGCGATGGCCTGCTGACCTACGACCACCGTCATGGCTGGCACGGGGTGGAGCAGCAGATTCCGGTCACCGCATCCGATGACGCTGCCGCACTGGCAACCCACCTGCGCTGGATGCCCTCGCAGGCCGGGCTGGTGCCGGCCATCGTGTCCGGCACGGCGGCCGATGGCAGCGCCACGGTGGTGCTGGCCAACCGCACCGAGATCACGCTGCCGGCCTCGGCCGCCAAGTGGACCAACAAGACCCCGGCCAAGCTGGTGCAGCGTGGCGACATCGTGCGCGTGCGTGCCGGGGCCAAGGACGGCGAATGGCTGCTGGATCAGATTCCGCGCGGGCAGTCGGCGCTGGTCTCGCTGGACGCCGAAAGCGGTGCGCTGAAGGCGCTGGTCGGCGGTTTCAGCTTCTCCGGCAACAAGTTCAACCGTGCCACCCAGGCGCGCCGCCAGCCCGGCTCGAGCTTCAAGCCGTTTGTGTACGCGGCCGCCTTCGACAAGGGCTTCAACCCGGCCTCGATCGTGCTGGATGCCCCGGTGGTGTTCCGCGAGCGCGGCGGCAAGACCTGGCAGCCGCAGAACGACGGCGGCGGTTTCCGCGGGCCGATGCGCCTGCGCGAGGCACTGGTGCAGTCGCGCAACCTGGTGTCGGTGCGCCTGCTGGACGGCATGGGCGTGGACTATGCGCGCAAGTACATCAGCGAGTTCGGCTTTGCCGAGGCCGAGCTGCCGCCGAACCTGTCGATGTCGCTGGGTACGGCCTCGCTGACCCCGCTGTCGATCGCACGGGGCTATGCGGTGTTCGCCAATGGCGGCTCGCGCGTGGACACCTGGCTGATCGACCAGGTCAATGACCGTGACGGCAACCTGGTGTTCAAGGAAAACCCGGCCCTGGCCTGCCGCGATTGCGCCGGCACCAGCAGTGGCGCCCCGGTGAGCCAGGTGGTGGACGGGTTCAACTTCGGTGCGGCGCAGTCCGCCTCCGCGCCGGTGCCGGCGGCAACCGCCAAGCCGGCTGAACCGGCAGCCCCGGTCAATCCGGACGCGCGCGTGGCACCGCGTGCGATCGATGCACGCACGGCCTACCAGCTGGTGTCGATGATGCGCGACGTGGTCCAGCGCGGCACCGGTACGGCGGCCAAGGTCCTGGGCCGCGAGGATGTGGGCGGCAAGACCGGCTCCACCAACGACCATCGTGATGCCTGGTTCTCAGGCTTCGGCGGTCGCTACGTGACCACCGTGTGGGTGGGCCGCGACGACTTCCGTTCGCTTGGCTACCGCGAGTATGGCGGCCGTGCCGCCCTGCCGATCTGGATCGACTACATGCGCGTGGCGTTGAAGGACACTCCGATCATGCAGAACGAGCCGCCGCAGGGCATGGTCCAGGCCACGCTCAACGGGGCCACCGAATGGGTCAAGGTCGAGGACATGGAGAAGCTCGAGGAGTACGACTTCAACACCCAGATCCCGCAGGCCGACGACGCCGCCTTCGACATCTTCTGATCGTCGACATTCGTCGACGTTGGGCGACATTCCACGCATTCCCTTCCCCTCATGGGGGGAATGCGTGGGTCCAGCCTGTACCCCGTGCGCGTTACGCGTCCGGGTTGTAGAGTGGGGACCAGGTCGTAACAGGGGGAGCACCGCTCATGCACCGTGCACGTCAGCATGCAGCCAGCCAGACCCGCGAGCGCCGGCATCGGCTCGCCCACGAAGCCGCCCGGCTGATGGCCGAGGGCGGTATCCGCGATTACCACCAAGCCAAGCTCAAAGCAGCCGCTCGACTGGGCATCCATGACGATGCCTCGTTGCCGCGCAACACCGAGATCGAGGACGCACTGCGCGAGCATCAGCGCCTGTTCGCCGGGGCCGGGCATGGCGAACAGCTGCGCGAAAAGCGCGAAGCGGCGCTGCGTGCGATGGAGTTCCTGCACGGTTTCTCGCCTCGCCTGTGCGGACCGGTCCTGGATGGCACCGCCGACAATCACAGCCCGGTGCAGTTGCAGTTGCATACCGACGAAGCCGATGCGGTGCACTACTTCCTCGACGAACACGGCATTCCGGCCGAGTCGCGCACGCGTCGGCTGCGGCTGGACCGGGAACGCGCGCTGGATGTGCCGGTCTGGGTGTTCAGTGCCGAAGGCCTGACCTTCGACATCGCCGTCCTGCCCTTCGATGCCCTGCGCCAACCGCCGTTGTCGGCGGTTGACGAGAAGCCCATGCGGCGCGCGTCCAGCACGCAACTGCGCACCCTGCTGGCCGAGCAGGAGATGGACGGCTGGCTGGGCGACGGCTGAGTCACCAGCCCACGCCGAACCCCATCGCCACAGTGCGCTCACCGCCGGAACTGAAGGCCCCGTTGAGGCTGACCGTGGTGGCTGCGCGACGGTCCAGTACCCGCTGGTAGCCCACCGCCAACGCCGATTCACCGTCTGCGTGGCCAATACCGGCTCCCAGCCGGTTCCAGGTGGGCAATCCGGCGGTGTTCATGGCCATCGCCGCCTGCGCACCGCCCATGGCGGCCATGCGGTTGAGGCGGCGATCCAGGCGTTCCACACGCTCACCCAGGCGGCGCTCGACACCGGAGACGGCCTGGTCGGTGTAGGCGTTGGCGCGATTGACGGCGGTGTCCACCGCACGATGATCGATGGGAAGGTCGGCGACCGCGGGTGAAGGCTCCCGGCGCGGCAGGGTGGCGGGAATCGCCCCGGCCGCGCGCGCGACCGTGGCCGTTCCCTCAACCTCGGCCACGGCCGCCTGCTCATGGCTTACCGTCGCCCCGCCCAGATCATCGACCCGCTGATGCAGCGCCGAGGTCGCGGTTTCCAACGCCTGCTGGGTGCCGCGCAGGCCCTGATCAAGCTCGCCCAGCGCGCCTGCAACGGTGTCGTGGCGGACGCCCAGCACCGTGTAGTGACGGCCCGGCACCTGCCCGTCGGCAGTGATCTCGCCAGCCCCGAGCAGACCGGCCAGCCGGTTGAGCTGGCGCACGGTGACCACATCGTCCGGAGCCGCACCGGGTTCCACATGGACGATGCGACGACGCATGCCCTGGCCTCCGACGGACACTTCCATGCGTTGCGTGGCGACCGAGCCGTAACCGATGGCCACGCTGTTGTAGCCGTCCTCCCGGACCTGGGTGGACGCACCGATCGCCAGGCCATTCTCCGCCGAGACCATGGCCCGTGCGCCCAGCGCGAAGCCATCGGCCGCATGCTGCCGCACGTAGGCACCACGGCCGATCGCCACCGAGTTGGTGCCATGCGCCCAGGTGTACGCCCCCAGCGCCGTGGAGCCGTTGCCCTCGGCGCGCGCGTCGCTGCCGTAGGCGCTGCCCAGATGCGCCGCCAGCGCAGGACGACTCAGGTCGTCTGCACCCACCTTCGCGTACTGGGCCGCGTGCTCCAGCGAGCCGATCCGCTTGTGCGTGGCGAACAGCTGCGCGCCGTTGATGCCCTCCCGGCTGTCCGGCCCGATCTCGCCCTCGCCCAGTCCCACCAGCCGGGCACCGCGCAGGCGGACCGTGTGGTCCGGCGCGAAGCGCAGCACGTCGTCCGCGTCGTAGCCAGGCACGAGGCCGTTGAGTGCCTCGCGCAGCGTCGCGATGTCATCGCGGTTGCGCGCGATCTGCGCCCCATTGGCATTCACTTGCGGCGAGACGTCTGGCAACTCGGGGCTGGCCGGCACGTGATGCACATGATGCTCGCGCTGCACGCGGTCGCGACGCAGCGCGCTGGAGGCCCCCAGGCCTACCACCAGTCCACCGGCCAGAACGCCGGCGGGGTCCGGGACACTGGCCGCCTTCGCGTCCATCCCGCCCTCCCCCGCCTCGATCGTCCGCTCGGCAGTTCCAGGATCTTCGGTCTCTGCTGCGCCGCTGGGCAGCGGGCACAGCACCAGCAGCAGCGCAACGCGGACAGGATCGATCAGTTTCATGCAGCCTCCTCATTCGGGTCGGGGAAATCGGCCACCGGTGCCACCACGCTGTCAGGCTCTGCACGCAGCGACTGCTGGTGTTCCCGATAGCCGTCGCGACTCAGGCGGTAGTAAACGTTCACACGCGCATCAGCGCCGGGCTGGAACGGCAGCGCCACCTCATCGCCGGGATAGACGCTGCGTTCGACCGGATGCGTCTGGCAGCCCGATGCCAGGCAGTGGTCCACCCGCAACACGCCAAGACGCAGGCTGCCGCGGTTGCGCAGCGTGTTGCCCTGCACCTGCAGTGCGGCGCGCCCCTGCGGCGGCAGGACGTTGACCAGCACGCCCCAGACCAGGCTGACACCGATCGTCGCGCTGGCCGTGCCTGGAGGCGCGGTGGCATCGAGCTCGTCCGGTGCGGGCACGGCCTCGAAGTAGACGCGCAGCGCGGTTTCCTGCGCGACCGGATCGAGTGCGATCACCCGCACCAGTCGACTGCCACCTGCGGCGAGCGCGAACCGGGTTGGCGTCACCGCGATGGCAGCGGCCTCACCGGCCGCTTCGTCCACTTCCTGCTCATGCGGTGTACCGGGATGCAGCACGCGCTTGACCGTCGCGCGGATGTACTGCGGGCGCGTCGACTGCGAATGGACGCGTACGCCGGCACCTTTGCCTGCCTCGACGTGTACACGCATCGGGTGCACGTCCAGATTGGCGTGCGCGCTCAGGGGAATCAGCAGGAACAGCGCTGTCAGGCATCGCAGCAGCATGGTGAAGTCTCCAGTGGGTTCAGGGTCGTCGGGTCGGCAGGCGCATGCGCAGGACAAGTCCGCCCTGGTAGCGCCCCTCGCGCTTGCCTGCCGCGGGCACGCGCGGCACCCGCAGGGTCATCGTCATCGGTACGCAGTACACCGGGTAGGGAAGTCCCGGCAGGGTCACCGCGCGCAGCGGTGCGCGCTCCATGTCGTCCAGGGACAGCTCGACGTGGTTGTCCAGGGCCCACTCACGCTCGCCGTGCTGCAGTCGCAGGTGGTAGTCGATGCGGTCGTGCAGGCCCTCGCCGCCGCCCTCATGCCAGATCGAGAAGTGGCCTGCCGCGCCCGGCCCGGTGTCGTGCGCGCTGAGCAGCACCCGGGGACTGTGGGCCCCCACCCCGTCGTACAGGCAGAGCTCCAGCGACGCGCTGCCGCCGATGCTGGCCGGCAACGGCAACGCACGGTAGTCCAGCGGGAGCTGCAGCTGCCCGCTGGAGGATCCGTAGGCGGGCAGGTGGAGCGTGGCGCGCGTGTGGTCGCTGACCGCGATCTCCAGCACGAACTCGTGACGTCCGATCAGCGCCCCGCCGCTGCGTCGCACGTCCAGGTGCAGCTCGCCGTTCCAGCGACCCGCCACCAGCTGCACGATCTCCGACGCGTCCAGCACCAGCGTCGCCGCCGTGCCGGTCGGCGCGATGTGGCAGTCGCGATGCTCCGACGTCCACAGCGGGAACACGGCCTTGTCCCAGTAATCATCACTGCAGGTGCGTTCCCATTCGATCCGCTCCAGCGATCCGGTCAGTGCCAGGGTGACGCGCTGGCCGCTGCGTTGCTCGGTGAACTCCATCCACAGCGGAGCCGGCCCGACCGGCCCCTGGCCGGTATCGGCCTGGGGACAACGCCCGCGCGCCGGGTCGTCGGTGCAGGTCACATGCAACCGGCCATGGCCCTGCGCGCTTTCGTCGTACCCCAGCACGGTGCGTACGGCCCATAGCTCCAGCCCCTGCGGTGCGGAGCGGTCAAAAGCATGTGCGACGGTCACCCGGGTGACACCGCCGGGCGGCACCGTCACCGGGGGACGTTGTGCGCACGCATCCGCAGCGGGCAGCAGCAGTAACAGTACCTGCAAGACGACACGCACGATCATGGCGCGCCCGCTGCAGGTTCGGTCACCACGGGAAGCCGGGCGGACAGCAGGTGCTGCACGCGGGGCTGCGCGGCGATCGCGTCCGGCAGTTGTGCATGGGTGACTGGCGCGCAGGTCACGGTGCCCACCCGCAACAGTCCAATCCGACGCTCGCGCACCTGCAGCGGACAGCGCAGCAGGCGCTCGCCGTGCAACAGATACAACCACGGCTGGCGTTGATCGAACTCGACCAGGAATCCGCCCTCCTCGCCCAGCCCAGGCACCGCGGCATTGAGAATGGAGGCACCTGGTAACGCGTCGCCCGCCTCGTCCTCCGCGGTTCCAAGATAGGTGTACGTCGTCTCCACGGCGACCGGGACCAGCATCACCCGGCCCGGCGGCAGAAACGGCTTGAGCTCGGTGCTGGCTGCCGACGCACGCAACACCGCCGCAGGCGTGTCCGCACTGACGTCCTGCACGCGTACGTGGTGGCGTTGGTAGCCACTGATCGGCAGGAGCCGGCGCTCACCCACGCGCAGGGTGTGTCGCCGGCTGCCCGCCGCCTGCACTTCGGCGGCAGGGCCACGCAGCGAGGGATCCGTATCTGCTTCAGGATCCACGGCAACGACCACACCGGCATCAGCTCCGTCTGCGGCACCCCAGTAGATGCCCTGCGTCGACAGCGCCATTGCGGTGCTGTGGTGCGCACTCCACGACAACCGCTGCGCCTCCGGCGTGCGCGCCAGCGCAAGCGTCGCGCCGCCCTGCCCCCACGGTCGCCGCAGCTCGCCCGCCAGCAGCGCATCGGCGTGGCCACCGGGCTGCAGCGCCAGTTCGCTGGTGAGGCTGCGTGCACTGTCGTCCTGCTCTTCCCGCCAGCTCTGGCCCAGCCGGAGCTGACGTTCGGGGGCCTGGCCACTGCGCTGGCGCAGTTCTGCACCGGCCCGCTGCAGGCGGATGCGTCCTTCGGCACGCGCCAGGCGGGTCAGGGTGAGCGACAGCTGCAGACCACGATCACGCGGTCGGGACGACGCGCCGTCGCTGCGCTGCTGCCACAGGCTCACGCGGGTACCGACACTCATCCCCCGCCAGACACGGGTACGGGTGTAGCTGCTCTGCAGGCTGCGGGTGGCATCGGCGTGTGCGCTGCGCCGCCGGGTGTGGGCCACATGCAGATGCCCCGCCAGCACGGGCAGCGACACCGATGCGCTGAGCGCGTCGGCGCAGGTGCTGGTTGCAGCCGGCCGCTCCGTGCGGTGGCCGCACGCATCGCCGCGCATGCGCTGGCGGTAGAGATTCCAGGCGGCGAAATGACGCACGCTGAGCTGCATCTGCCCTCCTCGCGCGCCGTCGCTGGCCGCCAGCACGCCGAGGTCGGCGTGCACGTCGACCGGTCCCATCGCGCGACGCAGGCCTGTCCGCAGCTCCTGGGTTGCAACGCCCTGGCTGTGCGAGATGCCCACACCGACACTGGCTGCGCCAACGGGCAGCCGCAGACCTGCCTGCAGCACCGACGCGGAGGAACCTGCGAAGCCGGATTCATCCTGTCGCCCGCCCTGCACGAACCATTGCAGGCCCGGATCGCCGTTGCCGATGCTGCGCTGGAAGGGCACGTTTTCACTGCGCACGAAGCGGCCGTCTTCATGGATGCGCAGGGTGAGCAGATAGCTCCCCGCCGGGAACAGCCGGGTGTCGAGCTGATGGGCACCTGCCGGCAGGAAGAACGTCTGCAGCAGGCGTTCGCCGTCGAAGACATCCACCCGCGCATCGCGCCCCAGCAACACGTTCACCGCAAGCGCGTCGTCGAGTACATCGGTGTCCACATACGCCAGCGTGGAGCCGACACGCAGACCCTGCATCCGCACCAATGGCAGCAGACCGAGTCCGAACTGACCGCCCAGCGGGCTGGACAGATTGCGCCGGTCGATCCTGCCCACCTGCAGGTAGTGCTGCGTCCACAGATCGTGCCGGTAGTAGAGCTCGTCGACGTCGGTGCGCGTCTGCGCGGGTAACCCGGGAACGCGCCATCGCGCATGGTTCCAGCTGCCCCCCAGATGTCCGGCGCGCCCCAAGCCGAGTGCCGCGCGTCCATGCAGATTGAACGCCAGTTCGCCGTCCCCACCACTGAGCTGCATCACCTGCTGATGCACCAGCGCATTTCGGGCCTGCTCGGACACCTGGTGGTAGCGCGCGCGGCCGTCAGCGGAGGGCAACCACTGCGACGACGGAAACAGCAGCAGCACGCTCTCCGCCTCATCGAAAATGGCCGTCATGGTGGTGGCATCCTGGGGTGCCTCACGCCAGCCGCAGCCCAGTTGAGGCTGCGCGTGCAGGCAGGCCAGGTGGCTGTCGCGCGGCAGCGGCGCGGACACGGCGGGAAGCAGCGCCACCTGTGCTTCGTCGGACAGTCCCAGCGCGGCAAGCAGCTGCAGGGGCTGCTCCAGTTGTACGTGCTCCAGCGTGACCCATACCGGCCAGAGCCCGGCCGAACGCCCGAAGGCGCGTATTTCCACGCGCTCGGCGTGGCCATCGGCGAGGTCCTCGAATCCGGGAGGGAGGCGCTGCGCGTGCGCAGGCGGCGTGTTCGGCAGCAGCAGGGTGAGCCCCAGCAACGACAGTAAGGACAGGCAGGTACGCATGACAACGTGCAGGCGCGCCGGACCGCAGCGGGCCGGCGCACCCGTTGGCGCTTACAGGCTGCCGGCCTTCTGCGCCAGCACCAGACTGACCGGACCGTCATACAGACCGGCGGCAGTGATCGGTGCGGCAACCGCCTGGGCGACGGTCAGCGGCATCTCGATCGACGCCCCCGGAATGGCTCCCTGGAACAGCTGGTCGGCAGTGAAGTCGACCGGTGCCACGCCGAGTTCACGGCCGTTGAGGGTGACCCGCAGCGGCACGTCGACCGCACCGGCGGCGGCGACGCGCGGCACCAGCACAGCCGGTTCGGCCAGACGCACGTCGACATCGAGCGTGGTGTCGTTGGAGAAAATGCGCACGCGTTCGGTCCAGCTGCTCAATCCCTGCCCTGCGCGATACGGCAGCTGCACGGCGTCGGGCAGCGCGCTGCCATCGGCCTTGAGCAGCGACAAAGTGGGATCGACGTTGGCCCACACCGTGATGTGCGCTTCAGCGGCGTGCGCGGACATGGCAGTGGTGCACAGAGCGAGTGCGACAGCGGCGTGCTTGATGATCGGGTTCATGCGTGGCGTTCCAGAAGAATGTGGACGCGCATGTTCGGCAAGTTGCATCGCGCGCCGTATTCAAACGTTCCTAAAGCGCATGGGGGTGTGGGCGAAACGCAAGCAATCCGATAGCGATAACGCATAAAAAAACGCCCCCGAAAGTCGGGGGCGTTCTTCGCAGCGGTGTTACCGGGCAATTACGCCTGGTAGTCGCGCACGTCGTGGCCAGTGTAGACCTGGCGCGGACGGCCGATCTTCATTTCCGGATCGACCTGCTGTTCCAGCCAGTGCGCGACCCAGCCGGAGGTACGGCCCAGGGCGAACATGACGGTGAACATCTCGGTCGGGATCTGCAGCGCCTTGTAGATGATGCCGCTGTAGAAGTCCACGTTCGGGTACAGCTTGCGGGCGACGAAGTAGTCGTCCTGCAGTGCGGCCTGTTCCAGCTTCACTGCAACGTCCAGCAGCGGATCCTGCACGCCCAGCTGGGTCAGCACCTTGCTGGTCATCTCACCGATCACCTTGGCGCGCGGGTCGAAGTTCTTGTACACGCGGTGACCGAAGCCCATCAGGCGGAAGCCCGAGGTCTTGTCCTTGGCCTTCAGCACGGCCGACTCGACGTTGTCGGCCGAACCGATTTCTTCCAGCATCTTCAGCACGGCTTCGTTGGCACCGCCGTGGGCCGGACCCCACAGCGCGGTGACGCCAGCGGCGACCGACGCGTAAGGGTTGGCACCGGTCGAACCGACCAGACGCACGGTCGAGGTCGAGGCGTTCTGCTCGTGGTCGGCATGCAGGATGAACAGCAGGTCCAGCGCCTTGACCACGTCCTGGTTCAGTTCGTACTGGCCATCGGCCGATTCGAAGGTCTGCTTCAGGAAGCGGCTGACGTAGTCCAGCGAGGTGTCCGGCTTATTGGCCGGCAGGCCCTTGCCATGACGGTAGATCAGCGCCGACAGGGTCGGCACCTTGGCGATCAGGCGCACAGCGGCCTTGCGGCGCTGTTCGGCATCGGCCAGGTCCAGCGAGGCGTGGTACTTGGCCGACAGCTGCGCGATGGCAGCGGCCAGGATGGCCATCGGGTGGGCATCCTTGTCGAAGCTGCCGATCAGCGTGTTGATCGAGGCATCGACGTTGGCTTCAGCAGCCAGCTCGTCGGTGAAGGCCTTCAGCTGCTCGGCGCTCGGACGTTCGCCGTTGATCAGCAGGTAGACCACTTCGACGTAGCTCGACTTTTCCGAGAGCTGTTCGATCGGGTAGCCGCGGTACAGCAGCACGCCCTTGTCACCGTCGATATAGGTGATGGCCGACTTGCAGCTGGCGGTGGCGGTGAAGCCGGAGTCGTAAGTGAAGAGACCGGTTTCCTTGGTCAGCTTCGAGATATCGACGCAATCGTTACCGAGCGTGGGTTTGATGACGGGCAGAACAACCGACTTTTCGCCGGCGTTGAGCGTGACCTGATCAAGATCGGACACTGTGTGCGCTCCTCAGGGGAAGGCGCCCGCCCAAGCGCATGGGTCAGGCACGTGAAGGAAGTCCACAACCTGTGCTGTGGATCACGACATTATCGCACAGCAACATTTCCGACGCCCTAGGACTGAAGTCGTAGATGGAGGGGGCGCAAACGCCCTCGCAGCGAGGTACGACGGGGCTTGAGGGGGCCGATACGGACACTGCGTTCCGCCCCGCCCGACAATTTATGAATCCACGTTCATATTCCAGCAGGGTTGCCCCACCCACCTGGAACCACAGGCAAAAAAAAACAACGGCCGCCGAAGCGACCGTTGTTCCCGGGGTACGCGGGCGTACCCGCGGCGCAGATCAGTTCTTGCCGAAACGGCGGTTGAACTTGTCGATGCGGCCGCTGGTGTCGATGACCTTGTGCTGGCCCGTGTAGAACGGGTGCGAGGCGGAGGAGATTTCCACCTTGACCAGCGGGTATTCGTTACCGTCTTCCCACTTGATGGTTTCCTTCGTGCCCATGGTCGAGCGGGTCAGGATCTTGAAATCGGAGGTGACGTCATGGAAGACCACGTCACGGTAGTTCGGATGGATATCGTCCTTCATGAGGCACACCGTAAAAAAGAAATGGGAAAACGCAAGAGCGGCATTATAACCGCCGGCCCGCCCTGGGGGCAAGCCGGAGGTCCGCTCGATGTGAACATGGCCGCTGGGGCCTCAGGCAACCCCGAGCGCGGCCCGGACCTGGGCTTCAAAGCGCCCCTGGTCGTAGGCCATCAGCAGCTGGGTGTTGTCCGGCTGCCCGGTCTGGCGGTTCCAGTCGACAATGGTAGCACCGCGGGTGTGCACCCCGGCCAGTTCCACGTTCAGCGGACGCGATTCCACCCGCAGGGCACCTTCCGGCTGCAGCGCCCAGGCCATGGCCAGGGCATCGGCGGCGAACCAGCGCTCGCCGCGGCTGTCTTCCGACCACAGCCGGGTCTGCCGCGAGATCAGCTCATAGAAGCGCGCCTTGTCGGTGTCAGCGGCCAGCCACTGTTCGACATCCTTGTGCAGCAGGCCGTGCGCGACCGTCGCTTCCCAGTCGGCCACTTCAATCTGCGGGAACTGGGTGAACACCACGTGTGCCGCTTCCGGGTCGAAGGCGATGTTGAATTCGGCCGCCGGGGTAATGTTGCCGTGGCAGGTGACCGCGCCGCCCATCACCAGGAAGCGCTTCACGCGCTGCGGCAGGGTTGGGTCCAGCTTCAGCGCCAGCGCCAGGTTGGTCAGCGGACCCAGCGCCACCAGGAACAGCTCGCCGGCGTACTGGTGCGACAGGCGCAGGATCGCCAGCGCGGCGTGCTCGGCCTCGGCCTGGCGTGCGGCCGGCGGCAGGTTCACGTCACCGAAGCCATCGGCCCCGTGCACGTGGGCGGCGTCGACCGAGGGGTGGATCAGCGGGTCGGGGGTACCGGCGAACACCGGCACGTCGTCACGACCGGCGACTTCACACAGCTTCAGGGCGTTGCGGACGGTGTGGTCCAGGCCGACATTGCCGGCGGCGATGGTCAGGCCCACGATGTCGTGGCGTTCATCGGCAAAGGCCATCAACAGGGCCAGGGCATCATCGACACCCGGATCGGTGTCGATCAACAGCGGAATCTTCTTGGTCATCATTGCCGTCTTTTCTAGCGGCAAGGGACTGTCTCACCCAAAGGTGACAATTACAAGGTGGTCCGGGGGTCATGGGATGGCAAGGACCGCCTGGGCCGGCCAACGGCCGGCGCTAC
>NZ_JASCOZ010000359.1 GCF_029960115.1 Stenotrophomonas sp. PS02289 | reverse complement strand
CACGCAGGGCGTGGCTCTACCCGGGCCGTAGAGCCACGCCCTGCGTGGCTGCCCACCGTCTTCACATGTTTTCGTAAAAGTTGCATAGCCCGAAAACGGGCCACAACCGACATTGGCGACCATCCATCCGTCAATCAGGAAACCCCTGCCATGACCGTCGCCCATTCCCCCATCGTACCGTCCGTAAAGGCCCTGGCCGCTGACCGCAGCGCCCGCATCCGCGCCCTCGGTCGCCTGCTGCGTCACGCCGCCGCCGGCGATGCCGATGTGCTGCTGGCCGGGCTGGCCCGCATGCTGGACGCGCATATCGGCCATGACCACGCCGATGAAGCCAGCAACGGCCGCATCCGTGATCAGCTGGATGAAATTGAACTGCTGCTGGCGCTGGAGATCGAACGCGCCGGGGTGCGGGTGGGGCCGCTGTTGTCCAGCGCGGCCTGATCGCAGGCACCGCTTGGGCCGGCCAACGGCCGGCGCTACCGGTGTACGGGCACG
>NZ_JASCOZ010000358.1 GCF_029960115.1 Stenotrophomonas sp. PS02289 | reverse complement strand
ACCAGCTTGATCACGGCCGGCACGCCGATGTCGCTCTGGTCGCCTTCCAGCGCCAGACGGGCCGAACCGGAGATGATCGGGGTGTCGTCGCCCGGGAAGTCGTACTTGCTCAGCAGTTCACGCACTTCCATTTCGACCAGCTCGAGCAGCTCGGCGTCGTCGACCATGTCAGCCTTGTTCAGGAAGACCACGATGTACGGCACGCCGACCTGACGCGACAGCAGGATGTGCTCGCGGGTCTGCGGCATCGGGCCGTCAGCGGCCGAGCACACCAGGATCGCGCCGTCCATCTGGGCAGCACCGGTGATCATGTTCTTGACGTAGTCAGCGTGGCCCGGGCAGTCAACGTGGGCGTAGTGACGGGTCGGGGATTCGTATTCGACGTGTGCGGTCGAGATCGTGATGCCACGTGCCTTTTCTTCCGGCGCGGCGTCGATCGCGGAGTAATCCTTGAACTCGCCACCGAAGCGCTCGGCACCGATCTTGGTCAGTGCGGCGGTCAGCGTGGTCTTGCC
>NZ_JASCOZ010000357.1 GCF_029960115.1 Stenotrophomonas sp. PS02289 | reverse complement strand
GCCAGCAGGAGGCCCGTAAGGTGTGTGGGGGCACCTTCACCGAGATCGAGCCGCGCAGCGGCGCGGCCGCTGCGGGTGAGTCCACCATCGCCGGTGGTTTCTGCGACCGGTTCGGCCCCGCCGCGCCGTTCGGCGAAGGAGCCCTGATCGGCTATCTGCAGGGCCAGCAGTACGTACACCGCATTGAGTACCACTGGCGACCCGCCAGCGAAGGCGAGCGCAACGCCCATCTTCCCACCCGCGTTCATCCCGCCCAGCAGCAGGCCTGGATCCGCACGATCAGCGCCACCCCGCTGTGCGGCACCGAGCAGTCCCCCTGCGAAAAGCCGTAGGGACGCGCCATGTGTGTCCAAGCGCCCCGGTAATCCATCTGGAGCAACAGCCCCCTTTTGTTAAGGGGGCGCGCCGACAGGCGCGGGGATAGGTGGAATGCTTCGGGGCCCACGATTAGCGTCGCGAATCGTGGGCGAGCAATTAAAGCAGCAGCTTCGGTTACGCCGTAAGGGCGTTACCGAACTGCAGCGTGA
>NZ_JASCOZ010000356.1 GCF_029960115.1 Stenotrophomonas sp. PS02289 | reverse complement strand
ATTAATAGTTGCTTGATCAAACGTCTGCAAGATGGACAATCATCCTTCCTGCAGGCGCCTTCACAAGATACCTGCGCATACTTTCAAAGAACCTGGGAGTCGGCCTCAGCGCCTTCCTCCGTGTGCCTCGACGTTTCCGTCGTTGCGAGCCGCCCATTATAGCCGGCTTTTCTGCTTCGTCAACACCCTTTTTCGAGGGCCGTCTCACCGAAGTGGACGTTGTTGCCGATGCTGCTTCGTCGTGCGACCCGGAGGTCTTTTCGTCGAAGCGAGCCGCCTATTATGTCAGGCTTTTCGTTTCCGTCAACACCTTTTTTCGAAGGTTGTTGCCGTCGTTGGGGTGGGTTGTTCACCGGAGTGAAGACCGCGCCGCAGCGAGGGAGCGAATACTAAAGACTTCTGGAAATTCGTCAAGCGTTTTTTCAACGCGTTTCATCATCGCGTCATCCTTGCGTGCATCCCATACACCGCGTCGCGGGGGGGGGGGGGGGGGGGGGGGGGGGGGCCCCCGCGCGCCCCCGGCCCCCGCCGCCCGGC
>NZ_JASCOZ010000355.1 GCF_029960115.1 Stenotrophomonas sp. PS02289 | reverse complement strand
TTCATGGTGTATATCCTCTGTAGTCCTCCCCCGCCGGAATGGCGGGGGAGTCGGGAGGGTAAGAACCGTCAGAGGAACCGGCGCGACGTATTTCCGTGAGGGTTTTGTATTTCGTCGCCCTCCCGACACAAGCCGTCCAACAAGCAATTCCTCTTGGAGTTCTTACGCTCCAGGACACACCATGCGACAGACCCAAGCGTAGCGGAGAACGCAAAATTTCGGCGGAGCGTGATCGTGCACACCTTCACGAATCACTGCGAGTCGCATGTGGGCCGAATGCATGGAAAAGCGTGACGGGTGCCGCGTTTATGGCGGGGTGGTATGACGTTTTTGGTGCGCGAATTTTTGTTTGTTTCGTGTGTTTCGGTGGGTGTTCTGGTTGTCGGTTTTGGCGCTAAGGGCGCGGGGCTGGTGATGGTTGGTGGGTGTGCGTGGTGTTGGGCATCGCGTGGGCCGGCCAACGGCCGGCGCTACCGGGTGAGCATTCGGTAGTGAAGGGGTTCTGTTGCGGGGTGTGCGCGGAGGGTCGACGCGCATGGCGCGTCGCTACGGGGAGCGGCGGCGGGGCGTTGGGTGGGCGGCGCACGCTTGGGCGTAGCGCTCGGTGGCTGCAGCGAGTTCGATTTCCTT
>NZ_JASCOZ010000354.1 GCF_029960115.1 Stenotrophomonas sp. PS02289 | reverse complement strand
GGCTCTGCCCGGCTGACGTGTTACGGGTGTTTCAGCCGGGCAGAGCCCGGCTCTACGGGATATGCTTGGTTCCACCCTCTGTGGAACCATGCGTCATGGAAGAAGACAGCCCGTACCGCGCCAGCAAGGTTTTGCCCACCCAATCGACCGACAGCGAGTCCGGCGAGGTTCCCACCTCCATCACGCGTCCGATCAAGCATCTGTGGATCCTGCTCTTGGTCCAGACGGGCATTGCGCTGGTATGGGGCGTGATACAGATCTTCAGCGCACCCTCGGTCGCATTGATTGTGGCGGCAACGTTTGGCACGACGGCAGTCGTCAATGCCGCGTTTGCATATGGTGTTTACAAGCGCGTCTTCTGGGTGGCCGTTGTGGTGGCTTGCATCAATGTCATCTCGCTGCTCATGGAGTTGCTGTCGCTGGGGAGGGGGACGGGCTCGGCCTTCACCTTCTTCCTTGCGGTGGCCATCAGCTACTTCAGTGTCCGCAGTGCTGCGGCGATTCGTGATTACCGCCGCTTCATGGCCGATGCGCGGCTGCGCCCGCCGGGGCGGAAGCTGAGTGAAGACTCCGCCTTCACGGAGAAGTCGGAAGCGTAGAGCCGGGCTCTGCCCGGCTGATGCGGTACAGGTGTTTCAGCCGGGCAGAGCC
>NZ_JASCOZ010000353.1 GCF_029960115.1 Stenotrophomonas sp. PS02289 | reverse complement strand
CGGGTTTGCGCGGTATGCCGCCTATCACCGTTACGGGGCGCCGGGTCGCGCGGGCGGTGGGCCGCCACCACGGTTACACGTGCTTGTATGACTTTTCTTCCACGTAAACCGAGCCCAGCGCCAGGTTGATGTCCTTCTTGATGCGGGCGCGCTCGTCGTTCTGCAGATAGACGCTGCGGGCCAGTTCGATGAAGGCGGGACCGAAGTCCTGCGCCTTGTCCTGCAGGCGGATGTTGTCCTCGATGTCCCACAGACGCTCGTTGACTGCCTTGAGGTCGGCACGCAGGCGGGCGATGTCCTTGACCCCAGCCGGGTGCGCCAGCCAGGTCTTCTCCAGCGCGCTCAGCTCGGTGCGGATGTTGGCCAGCTTGGCCTCGTCGCTGATCCGCTCGGACTTGATCTGCAGGATGGAGATCTTGTCGAGCAACTCGCCGAAGGAAACGGGAACCTGGATTTCTGCAGTCATGGGGGCATCCAATAAAGGAGACATCCAGTTTAACGGACGTCGCGTGGAACATAAGCGAAGTAGCAAGCCCCTCTGTTGAGGGGCTGCCCCGACAGGGGCGGGGAGAGGAAGCATGCGGGGGCAACGGTGCGCAGCGCCGTTGCAATCCCCCCCTCTCCGGGCGGCGCCCCCCAAAAAAACCCCCCCCGTGGGGGGGGGTTTTGTGGGG
>NZ_JASCOZ010000352.1 GCF_029960115.1 Stenotrophomonas sp. PS02289 | reverse complement strand
CACGCAGGGCGTGGCTCTACGGATCCGAGGTTGCTGTAGAGCCACGCCCTGCGTGGCTTCGCGAACTCAACCGAAAACCAGCTTCCCTTTCATCATGGCGAAGTGCCCGGGGAACGAACAGAAGAACGTGTAATCCCCGCCCTTCGCCAGCTTGGCGGTGGAAAACGTCACCGACGTACTCTGCCCGCCGCCAATCACCGCCGTATGTGCCAGCACGCGCGCATCGTTCTTCGGCAGGTAGCTGTCCGCCAGCTTCATCCGCATGCCTGCCATCGCCACTGGCTGGTAATCCGGCGTTTTCGTCAGCACCCAGTTGTGGCCCATCGCAGTCGCCGCGAGCTTGCCAGTGTGCCGCAGGGTCAGCTTCACCTGGGTGCAGTCGCCCGCCAGTTTGATTTCCTTCTGGGTGAAGGTCATCTGGTCGGTGCTGTCCACCGTGACCGCGCAGACGCGCGCGTAGGCAGACGGGGCGAAGGCCAGTGCGGCCAGCAACAGGGGGGCGAACAGTTTCACGGTGAATCTCCTTGCGGGTACACCGTGAATTCTAGAGAGCATGGTGCGATGGCACCTGCGACGGGGTGTCGCAGGTGCGCGCCAAGTGCAGCCGGGCAAGCCCGGCTCTACGGGGCACCCCGCACGACCAAGCGATATACATCATAGACGTCATGAACGTAGAGCCGGGC
>NZ_JASCOZ010000351.1 GCF_029960115.1 Stenotrophomonas sp. PS02289 | reverse complement strand
CGCGCGCGGGGGGGGGTGGGGGGGGGGCGGCCGGCGGGGGCGCCCCCCCCCCCCCCCCCAGGCGGTGGTCGGCTCAATCGGAATCCTCAGGGTTCCAGTGGCCACCGGCACCACGCATACGGATACTCACCAATACGCTCCACCAATCCTGCACGAACGGGATTACCCATGATGTATCGGGCATGCCGGATCAAGGCCGCATCGTTCCGCAGGCAATGGTCGTGATAACCCGGTTGCCATACCTTGCCTTGGCGACCCAGGAGCCGATTCAACGCCAATGCACTCGATGACTTCAAGCGTCGAGCTACGTGCGCCAGCGTTTGCTGCTGAAGTTCGAACATCCAATGGATATGGTCGGGCATGACCACCCATGCCAGCGTTCTCGTGCATCGGCTTTGATCCGAGCGGCGAAATTGCATCACGACGAGGTCCACTGCCTCAGGTCTTTCAAACCACCGGGTGTTCCGTGTGCAACGCGTGGTCAGTACGTAGACGTGCCCGAGAAGGTTGCGACGACCGAGGCGGAGGCGATTGCTGCTCATGCGCCGATATTGCTGGCGGCGCTTTGCTCTTGCCGTCAGTCAGCTCCGTTCGCGGCTGTCATCGGCTGAAGTTCTGAGGGGTAGGGGAATCTCCGAGGGCCGGCCAGCGGCCGGCGCTACCGGGGACCCAACCCTTGCGTACGCCTTCAGGT
>NZ_JASCOZ010000350.1 GCF_029960115.1 Stenotrophomonas sp. PS02289 | reverse complement strand
CCGCCGGGCTCTGCCGGGCTGTGCGTCGATGCATCATCTTCCAGCCGGGCAGAGCCCGGCTCTACAACGGCGTCCGGCGGCGTCGCCGCATCGGGCTCCGGTGCCTGCGGGAAGGCCGCGGCCAGTTCATCGGCCGAATAGTGCTGGGTCTTGGGCGCGTCCTGCGGAGCGTCCTGGGGCTTCTTGCGGCGGAAAAAACTGAGCATGGGCAAAAGGCGCTGATTTTCAGAGGGATATGCTACCACCCGGGCCTGTTGGGCCCGCGTGCATTCAAGTTCGGCCGCCGGGTGCCGTTAACAGCCCCGGAGGACCCCGTCGTGGCGGTCCAGGGGGGTATCGCATGAGCAGCATCATGGCCATTGCCGGCAGTGGCATGCGCGCCGCCCAGCAGGGTGTGCAGGTCGCCGCGCACAACGTGGCCAATCTGCCGACCCCCGATGCCCAGCGGCTGCAGCTGCAGCGCAGTACCGCGGCCGACGGTGGGGTGCAGACGTCGGTCGGCACCACCGCCGAGGACCCCACCGCGCCGCTGGCTGACCTGATCGCCGCGCGCACCGAGGTATTGGCGTTCAAGGCCAACGCAATGGTGTTGCGACGTGCCGACGAGATGCTGGGAAGCCTGTTCGACGATAGAGCCTGATACCGGTAGCGCCGGCCGTTGGCCGGCCCATGCACATCCGGATGGGTTCATGCGGAGCCGGCCAACGG
>NZ_JASCOZ010000034.1 GCF_029960115.1 Stenotrophomonas sp. PS02289 | reverse complement strand
TTGGGGGGGGGGTTGGGGGGGGGCTACAGACTGGGGTGGGGGCCGCGCGTGGGGCGCCACGCCGTCAATCCAGGCGTTTGCGGAACCGGCTGATCGCCACGACCATCATCACCACGATGAAGGCCAGCAGCGCCAGCACCTCCGGCCACAGCTCCCACCAGCGCGCGCCGCGCAGCATGATGCCGCGCACCAGGCGCAGGAAGTGGGTCAACGGCAGGATCTCGGCCAGCCACTGCACCACCCGGGGCATGCCCGCAAACGGGAACATGAAGCCGGACAGCAGAATCGACGGCAGAAACACGAACATGGTCATCTGCATGGCCTGGAACTGCGAGCGGGCCTTGGTCGAGATCAGCAGGCCCAGTGCGAGGTTGGCCAGGATCAACAGCATCGCCACCAGATAGACATCCAGCACACTGCCACGCACCGGCACCTCGAACAACCAGAGCCCCAGCAGCAGGACCAGACTGGTCTGCACCAGACCAATGACCGCGTACGGCAGGATCTTGCCGATCATCAGTTCGCTGCTGCGCAGCGGGGTGGCAATCAGCAGTTCCATGTTGCCGCGCTCGCGTTCGCGCACGATCGCCACCGCGGTGAACATCACCATGGTCATGGTCAGGATGATGCCGATCAGTCCCGGCACGATGTTGACGGCCGAGCGCCGCTGCGGGTTGTAGAACGCCACCACGCTGATCTGCGCGGCCGCGACGGTGCTGCCGGCACGCAGCGGGCGATCATTGCGCAGCGGTTGGCTGTCCAGCGGCACCTGCGCCAGCTGCACTGCCGCGCTCTGCACCACGGTGTCGCTGCCATCGACCAGTACCTGCACCGCCTCGCGGCCCTCGAATCGCCGCCGTTCAAAGTCGGCAGGTACTACCACGCCGACACTGATCTTTCCCTCGCGCAGCGCCGCCATCAGCTGCTCCGGTGTCTGCACGACAAGTGTTGGCCGGATCACACCGGTGGCCACCATGTCCATCACCAGCGCGCGCGACGCACTGGTCTTGGCCTGGTCGGCGATGCCGGCGTCCAGATTGCGCAGGTTGAGGTTGATGGCGTAGCCGAACAGCACCAGCTGCATCACCGGAATGCCGACGATCATCGCCAGTGTCACGCGGTCGCGGCGCATCTGCCGCAACTCCTTGATCACCACCGCCCACAGCCGGCGCAGATTCATGCCACCTCCTCGTCGGCGGAGGGCCGTGCGCAGGTGGCAGACACGAACACATCTTCCAGATTGGGCGTACTCGGCGTCACCTCGGCCTCCTGTCCGGCCGCACGCAGCGCCTGCTGCACGCGCTGTTCGCCGTCGCTGCCCGCGTCCAGCAGCACCCGCAGGCTGTTGCCGATCTGCGCCACGCTCAGGACACCGGGTACGCCGGTCAGTGCGCGCTGTGCCTGCCGCGGTTGCCGTGCGGCAACCTGCAGGGTGCGCCCTTGCAGCGCCCCGGTCAGTTCGGCGGGGGTGCCGTCGGCCACGAGCGCGCCCTGGTCCAGGATGGCCAGCCGATGGCAACGCTCGGCTTCGTCCATGTAGTGGGTGGACACCAGCAGCGTGGTGCCGGCATCGGCCAGATCGAAGAGCTTTTCCCAGAAGTCACGGCGCGATTCCGGATCGACCGCGCTGGTGGGCTCGTCCAGAAACAGCAGTTCGGGTTGGTGGATCACCGCCCCGGCCAGGGCGAGTCGCTGTTTCTGCCCGCCGCTCATGGTGCCGGCCAACTGCTTCTGGCGGTCCTGGAAGCGGTACTGCTCCAGTAGCTCGTCGATGCGCGCGCGGGCCTGCGCACGCGTCAGGTTCTGCACGGCGGCAAGGAATTCCAGGTTCTCGCGCACGCTCAGGTCTTCAAACAGGGAAAACCGCTGGGTCATGTAGCCGATGCGCTGGCGCAAGGCTTCGGCCTGCTCGGGAATGCGCAGACCGAGCACCTCGATTTCGCCCTCGCTCGGCGTGAGCAGGCCACACAGCATGCGAATGGTGGTGGACTTGCCTGAGCCGTTCGGCCCCAGGAATCCGTACACGTTCGCACGCGGCACCTGCAGGTCGACATGATCGACCGCCATCAGCGACCCGAAACGCTTGGTCAACCCACGCGCCTGGATGGCGAGGTCATTCAAAACGTGACCTGCACCGGCATGCCGGACGGAAGGTCGGCCAAGGCATCGTTCGCACCCTGTGACTCCAGCTCGATCTCCGCGAGCCAGCTCAGCCGCGACACGTCGTCACCAATGAGCGCGTAGTACGGATTGAAGCCGGGGTCACTGCGGATGCTGCGGATCCGGCCACGTAATGCACGGTCGTCGCCCTGCAGGGTGACCTGCGCCACCTGCCCGACCTTCACCCGCAGGCGCAGCGGCTCGGGTAGATAGATCCGCGCGTAAGGATGGTCACCGACCAGCATCACCACCAGCGGCGCGCCCACCGGTGCCTGGTCGCCTTGCCGGTAAGGCAACGCGTCGATGCGCCCGGCGCGCGGGGCCACGAGCGCCAGTTTGTCCAGCGCGACGGTCTGCGCCGCCACCTGCGCCTGGGCCGCCTGCAGTGCCGCCTGGCCCTGGCCGACCTGCTCCACCCGGGTGCCATGTTCCAGCGCCAGCAGCCCCTGCTCGGCCGCGCGCACCGCCCCCTGCGCATTGCCCGCCGCTGCGCGGGCACGATCCACGTCCGCAGCGGCGACCAGTTGCTGGCGGCCCAGCGGCTGCAATCGCGCCAGATAGGCACTGGCATCGGCGGCCTGCGCCCGCGCCGCTGCCAGCGTCGCCCTCGCCTGCTCGATGTCCTCGCGGCGGGGACCATGCTCGAGTTCCAGCAGCGCCTGCCCGGCCTGGGCCGACTGCGCCTGCAACGCGGCCAGTTGCGCGGCCGTCCGCGTGGTTTCCAGCTGCATCAGCGGGGCACCCGCCGCGACCTGCTGGCCCTCGCTGACCTGGATCGACGCGATGACTTCGGCGGCCGGTGCCGGCACCGTGATGCGGTCCCACTCCAGCGTCCCCAGCGCCGTCGCCTCGTCGCGGCCACAGCCGGACAACAATGCCAGCGCCAGCAGCAGGGCCGCTCGCCTCGCCGATACGCGGATCCACCGGGGACTGCACACTGCGGACATCGGCACGACTCCGTCAGGCAGAACGCGCACCGATGCGCGCTGGTCATGAAATGATCACCTACTCACAGCCGTTGCGGCAACAGGGGCGCGCACGGTTATCCACATGTTTCTACCGCAGCCGCCCACAGCGCATGTGGAAAACCCCACCTGTCCTTGACACTTTTTTGACCACGCCTTCATCTGCGTTGCGGCAGTAAGGCTGCGCGTGACTATCCACAGGTTGCTGCACCGCAACTGCACAAGCGCTGTGGAGAACGCGCGGCCGACGGGAAACGCGCTACCCTGTGGCTCCTTTCCTGATCCTGCGGCACCGTCACTGCGTGCCGCCGCATGCAATGACCGCACTGGCACACCGCGACTTCACCCTGGCCCCGGAAGACAACGAACGCCTGGCCAACCTGGCCGGTCCGTTCGACGAGCACCTGCGCCAGATCGAACTCAAACTCGGCGTGGAGATCGCCAACCGCGGCCATGTGTTCCGCATCAGCGGCCCCAAGGGGGTCGTTGCCGAGGCGCAGAAGCTGGTCGAAGCCCTGTATGAAGAAGCCGGCGACACCGTGTTCGACAGCCACGCCATCCACCTGCGGCTGAACCAGGCCAATGTGGAACACCTGGCGGATCGCGCCTACGAGGCGCAGGAAGTCAGCATCAAGGTCAAGCGCGGCACGGTGCGCGGGCGCGGGGCCAACCAGGCCCGGTACCTGCACCAGATCACCACGCATGACATCAATTTCGGGATCGGCCCGGCCGGTACCGGCAAGACCTTCCTGGCCGTGGCCAGCGCCGTCGAAGCACTCAATGAATCGCGCGTGCAGCGCCTGATCCTGGTGCGTCCGGCGGTGGAAGCCGGTGAGAAGCTCGGGTTCCTGCCGGGCGACCTGACCCAGAAGGTCGATCCCTACCTGCGCCCGCTGTATGACGCGCTGTATGAAATGCTGGGCGTGGAAAAGGTGGTCAAGCTGCTGGAGAAGAACGTCATCGAGATCGCGCCGCTGGCCTACATGCGAGGGCGCACCCTCAACGATGCCTACGTGATCCTCGACGAGGCGCAGAACACCACCATCGAACAGATGAAGATGTTCCTGACCCGCCTCGGCTTCGGCTCGACCGCCGTGGTCACCGGCGACCTGACCCAGACCGACCTGCCCAAGCATGTGAAGTCGGGCCTGCGCGACGCGATCGAGGTACTGCGCGACGTGGACGGCGTGAGCTTCACCTTCTTCGAGGCCCGCGACGTGGTGCGCCATCCGCTGGTCGCGCGCATCGTCAGCGCCTACGACCGCCGCGACCTGCAGCAGGTCAAGCCGGACGCATGATGGCGGCCGCACGTCCCACGCGCGATACTGTCGCTCTTATTGCAGATACACCGGAATCATCATGACCAAGGGCCCCGTCCGCCTCGATGTCGCCGTCAGCTATGCGCTGCCCCGTACCGGCCTGCCGGCCGCGGTGAGCTTCCGCAAGTGGGTGGCGGCGGCACTGAAAGGCCGCATCCGCGAGGCCGACCTGGCCATCCGCGTGGTGGATGCCAAGGAAGGGCAGTCACTGAACCGGCACTATCGGGGCAAGGACTACGCCACCAACGTGCTCAGTTTCCCCGCCGAAGTGCCTGAAGGCCTGCCCAAGGGGGTCAAGTTCCCCCTGCTCGGCGACCTGATCATCTGCGCACCGGTGGTCGCCCGCGAGGCCGACGAGCAGTCCAAGGCGCTCAACGCCCACTACGCGCACCTGACCGTACACGGCGTGCTGCATCTGCTGGGCTGGGACCACGAGGACGACAAGGAAGCCGACGCCATGGAGCAGCTGGAACGCGAGATCCTGGCCGACCTGGGCATTGCCGACCCCTACGCCGGCGAACGCTGAGCCCCTGCACGGACCCCGCCTCATGACCCTGCTCCGCCCGACCTGTCTGACCCTGCTGGCCCTGCTGCACGCACCGGCCATGGCCGCGCCGGCCCCCGCCGCCGCCCCGGCAGCGACCACGCTGGACCTGCCCGCGCTGATCGAATGCCGCCAGCGGGTCGCCGACTACGACGCCCTGGCCCCGGTCGTGGCGGACCCGCTCAAGGCCGTGGCCAACGGCCTGCAGCCGCTGGAACAGCGCAACCAGTTCATGGCCGAGTACCGTCTGGCCAGCCCGATCACCGTGTTCGGACAGCGCGCCGAGTACATCACCGTGTCCGGGGCCAGCATCATGGCCATCCTGGATGTGGCCGACCCGCGCCCGCTGGCCAAGGGCCTGGCGCTGGAAGACGGGGTCGACAACCCCGACAAGTTCATGGCCGGCCGCGAAGTGGTCGCCCGCGACGTCACCGACCCGCGCACCGGCGAGGCCATGATCGAGTCGATCATCCTCAGCGTGTCCACGGTGCAGAGCCACCCCGGCAAGACCCTGGCCGGCTGCACCTACAGCCTGGATCTGCCCGCCGAGGAAGAGGACCAGGAGGAGGCCGCCCCGGCCGCTGACGCGCCGCTGACCCCCTCGGTGAATACGCCCGACGGCGGGCGCTGACAGCGCCCCACATCCTGCTAGACTGGCCCCAACGCCCGGTTCGCCGGGTGCCTTTTTTCCAGAGATGTCAGAAGACGACAGTAGTGGCTCCCAGACGGAGCAGAACGAAAAGAAGCGCAGCTGGCTGGAACGCCTGACCTCTGCCTTCTCCGGCGAACCCCACACCCGTGACGAACTGGTGGCGGTGCTGCACACCGCGCACGACGACGGCCTCATCGCCGCCGACACCCTGCGCATGATGGAAGGGGCCATTTCGGTCGCCGAGCTCACCGTGGGCGACGTGATGATCTCGCGCTCGCAGATGGTCTCGCTGCCGGTGCAGGCCCCCTTCCTCGAACTGATGAAGCAGGTGGTCGAATCCGGCCATTCGCGCTTCCCGGTGCACGGCGAGAACAAGGACGAGATCCTCGGCATCCTGCTGGCCAAGGACCTGCTGCGCGGCGTCGTCGCCGACAACGGTCCGGCCAACGTGCGCGAGCTTCTGCGCCCGGCGGTGCTGATCCCCGAGGCCAAGAAGCTCAACGTGCTGCTGAAGGAATTCCGCCTGTCACGCAACCACATGGCGATCGTGGTCGACGAATACGGCGGCGTAGCCGGACTGGTCACCATCGAGGACGTGCTGGAGCAGATCGTCGGCGAGATCGACGACGAGCATGACGAAGCCGAGGATCACACCGCGCAGATCGCCATCCAGGCCGACGGCCAGTACGTGGTGGATGCGCTGACCCCGATTGGTGATTTCAACGAGCGCTTCGGTGCCAGCTTCGCCGACGACGACTACGACACCATCGGTGGCCTGGTCACCGAGGCCATCGGCCACCTGCCGGAAACCGGCGACGAACTCACGCTGGACCGTTTCGTGTTCCGGGTCGCGCGCGCGGATGCCCGCCGCGTGCAGGCATTCCATGTAACCGTGCTGCCACCTGACAGCACCGACGAGGGTTGAACCACGCCATGCGGCCCCTGCTGACGCGGTGGCCGCTGTGCCGCCTGTTGTTCCTGTTGATGCTGTGCGCCCTGCCCAGCCTGCCGATGGCAGTGCTGGCGCAGGACGCCGCTCCCGTTTCCGACGCGCCGGTGCCTGCGGTGGATACCCCTGCCCCGCGCATCGGCATCGTCACCATGCAGCCGGGCGAGATCTTCTTCGAACGCTTCGGTCATGACGCCATCGTGGTCCAGGACCCGGTGAGCGGACAGGCGATCTCCTACAACTTCGGTTACTTCGATCCCTCCGAACCCGATTTCATCGGCCGCTTCGTGCGCGGCGACATGATGTACTACCTGGTGGCGCTGCCCCTGGAGCAGGACCTGTCGTACTACGCGGAAACCGGGCGCGGTGCCAACCTGCAATGGCTCGACCTGAGTCCACAGCAGGCGCGCACGCTGGCGGCCTCCCTGGCCGAACGGGCCAAGCCGGAGAACGCACGCTACCGCTACGACTACTACACCGCCAACTGCGCCACGATGGTGCGCGACGCGATCGACGAAGCACTGGGCGGCGGCCTGCATGCGCAGCTGTCGGGGCGCTCGCGCGGCAATACCTACCGCAGCGAGTCGGTGCGACTGGCGTCGCCGGCCCCGTGGATGTGGCTGGGCTTTGATCTCGGCCTGGGGCCGTACGCCGACCAGCCGCTGTCGCGCTGGCAGGAGGCCTTCGTCCCGATGCGCCTGGCCGACGCTTTGCGCCAGGTCAAAAACACGGACGGCCGTCCGCTGGTACAGGCCGAGCAGGAACTGCTGCCGCACCGGATTGCTCCGGAGCCGGCCGAGTTCGCCCGGCGCTGGTGGCCGTGGCTGCTGTGTGGGCTGGTGCTGGCCGTCGGCGTGCTGGCGCTGCGCCAGCGTCGTCGCCTGCTCGGCGGACTGATCCTGCCGCTGTGGCTGCTGTGTGGCATTGCCGGTGGCCTGCTGACCTTCCTGTGGGGGTTCAGCGCGCATCACGCCGCGTGGGCCAATCGCAATCTGCTGCAGCTGTCGCCGTTGTGCCTGCTGCTGTTGCCCGGTGCGATTACCTTGTTGCGCGGTCGCGTGCCCGGCATGTGGTTCCGGGTGCTGCTGTGGACCGTGGCGCTGCTGTCCGGGCTCGGCCTGGTGCTGCACTGGCTGACCCTGCAGCCGCAGATCAACCTGCAGTGGATCGTGCTGCTGCTGCCCGTACACGTGGCGCTGGCCTGGGTGCTGGGCCGCCGTGACCCGGCCATCACGGTCCGCTGACGCACCATGACGCCCATGGAACACAAAGATTCGAGCAACCCCGCGTGCGTCATCAACTGCGTTCACTACGACGACCAGGGCAAGCGCCACGACATCGCGCTGGATGCGATCAGTGATGTGATCGCCAGCGGCAACGGCTTTGTCTGGGTCGGGCTGTACGACCCGGCCGATGCGGTGCTGCTGAAGCTGCAGGAAGAGTTCGGCCTGCACGACCTGGCCATCGACGACGCCCGCAATGCGCACCAGCGGCCCAAGGTCGAGGCCTACGGCAACTCCCTGTTCGTCGTGGTGACCACCGCGCAGAGCGTGCAGGAGCGCATCGAGTATGGCGAAACCCACGCCTTCCTCGGGCCGCGCTTCCTGGTCACGGTGCGCCATGGGGCCTCGCTGTCGTACGCGCCCGTGCGTGCGCGGGTCGAGCGCGAGCCGCAGTTGCTGAAGATGGGGCCGTCGTACTGCCTGTATGCGGTGATGGATTTCGTGGTGGACAACTACCTGCCCATCACCATCGGCTACCGCGACACGTTGGATGCGCTGGAGAAGGACATCTTCGCCGAGAACTACAAGCGCACCACGGTGATGCGCCTGTATGAACTCAAGCGCCAGCTCAACAAGATGCGCATGGCGGTAGCGCCGCTGCAGGACGTCCTGGCGCAGCTGCGCCGCTATCCCGGCGACCTGATTCCCGACGAGGTCAAACTCTACATCCGAGACGTGCACGACCATGCCGTGCGGATCAGCGATGTGATCGACACCCTGCGCGAGATGCTGGGCACCGCGTTGAGCGTGAACCTGTCGCTGGTCACGCTGGCACAGGGTGAAACGGTGAAGCGGCTGGGTGCGTGGGCGGCGCTGCTGGCGGCACCCACGCTGATCACCAGCTGGTACGGGATGAACTTCGCGCACATGCCGGAGCTGGATAAGCCGTGGGCGTATCCAGCGATGATTGTCGGTGTGGGGGCGGTGTGCGTCGGGTTGTACCGGTTGTTCAAGCGCGCACGGTGGCTTTGACGAGGGTTATCCCTTCTGCGCCAGCTGCATGTCGCGCTGCCGGCGCTTCTCGCTGCGCGCGGTGATGAACCAGCCCACCACCGCCGCGATCGACACCGCCAGCACCATCAGCGTGGCCAACGCATTGATTTCCGGTTTGATGCCCATGCGCACCGAGGCGAACACCTTCATCGGCAAGGTGGTCGAGTTCGGCCCGGCGACGAAGCTGGCAATGACCACGTCATCCAGCGACAGGGTGAAGGCCAGCAACCAGCCCGCGACCAGCGCCGGGGCGATGATCGGCAGGGTGATCTGGAAAAACACCTTCAGCCGGCTCGCGCCCAGGTCCATCGCCGCCTCTTCCAATGAGCGATCCAGCTCCTGCAGGCGCGAGGACACCACCACGGTCACGAACGACAGGGTGAAGGTCACGTGCGCGATCCAGATGCTCCCCACCCCGCGGCTGGGAAAGCCGGGAATGCTGCCCATCGCCACCAGCAGCGTCATCAGCGAAAAGCCCAGAATCACTTCAGGCATCACCAGCGGTGCGGTGATCAGCGCGCCAAACACGGTCTTGCCGGGAAAACGCCGGAACCGGGTCATCACCATTGCGGCCATCGTGCCCAGTATCGTCGCCGCCGTCGCGGTCCAGAACGCTACCTTCAGGCTGATCCACAGCGCATCCAGGATCTGCCGGTTGTTGAACAGCTCACCGTACCAGCGCGTGGAGAAGCCTGCCCACACCGTGGCCAGCTTGGAGGCGTTGAAGGAATAGACCATCAACAGCAGGATCGGCAGGTACAGGAAGCCGAAGCCAACCGCCAGCACCGACCACCCCAACCAGCGGTTGCCGCGCACCATGCTCATGACAGCTTCCCTTCCAGCTCGCGCTGCTGCACCCGGTTGAACAGCAGGATCGGTACCAGCAGCAGCAACAGCATCACGATCGCCACCGCCGAGGCCGTCGGCCAGTCGCGGTTGTTGAAGAACTCGCCCCACAGCACCCGGCCGATCATCAGCGTGTCCGGCCCACCGAGCATTTCCGGAATCACGAACTCACCGACCGCCGGAATCATCACCAGCATGCAACCGGCGATGATGCCGGTGCGCGACAGCGGCAGGGTGATCTTCAGGAATGCCTGCCACGGCTTCGCGCCCAGATCGTAGGCGGCCTCCAGCAGGCGGTGGTCCAGCTTGACCAGGTTGGCGTACAGCGGCAGCACCATGAACGGCAGATAGCAGTAGACGATGCCGATGTAGGCGGCCGTCGGGGTGTACAGCAGATTCAACGGTGCATCGGTGATGCCGATCTTCTGCAGCAGCTGATCCAGCAGGCCATTGCGGTCCAGGATGCCGATCCAGGCATACACGCGGATCAGGAACGAGGTCCACGACGGCAGCACCACCAGCATCATCGCCACGTTGCGCGCGGCCGGTGACATCCGCGAGATCACATAAGCCATCGGGTAGCCGATCAGCAGCGTCAGCAAGGTGGCAATCACCGCGATCTTGATCGAGCTCAGGTAGGCCAGCACGTACTGGCTGTCTTTCACCAGCGCGGCATAGGTGCCGAGATTGAGCTTGAGCGAGAACGCCCCGTCGACGTATTCCAGCAGCCAGGTGTACGGCGGCGAGCCGACCTGGGTGCGGGCGAAAGAGATCATCAGGATGATCGCGAACGGCACCGCGAAGAACAGCAGCAGCCACAGATAAGGCGCTGCAATCACCGCACTGCGCGTGCCCGGCAGCCAGCGCTTGAGCCCGGTGGCGTTCATGCGGTGAGCACCACGCCGTCGTTGTCGCGCCAGTGCACCCACACCGCGTCGCCCCAGGTCAGACCGTCGCTGGCCCAGCGCTGCGAGTTGGCGAAATTGGACAGCACCTTGGCCCCGCTGGGCAGGCGCACGTGATACACCGAGTGGCTGCCGAAGTAGGCGATGTCCTCGATCACGCCCTGCGCCTTGTTGGTCGCGCCTTCCGGTTCGTCCTTGCCGATCATCACCTTCTCCGGGCGCAGCGCGAACGCCACTTCCTGCCCTTCATAACAGGTGATGCCGTGGGCCACGTAGATCGGAGCCGGGAACAGCGGCGTGCGCACGGTGACGTACTCGGGCAGGTCCTCGTCGATCACGCCCTCGAACAGGTTCACCGAGCCGATGAAGCCGGCGACGAAGCGGTTGGCCGGCTGCTCGTAGATTTCATCGGGCTTGCCGACCTGCTGGATCCAGCCGGCATCCATCACCGCGATGCGGGTGGCCATGGTCATGGCCTCTTCCTGGTCGTGGGTGACCATCACGCAGGTCACGCCCGAGTTCTCAATGATGGAGACCAGCTCCAGCTGCATCTGTGAACGCAGCTTCTTGTCCAGCGCGCCCATCGGCTCGTCGAGCAGCAGCAGCTTCGGCCCCTTGGCCAGCGAACGGGCCAGCGCCACGCGCTGCTGCTGGCCGCCGGACAACTGATGCGGCTTGCGCTTGGCCAGCTTGCCCAGCTGCACCAGGTCCAGCATCTCGCCCACCCGCTTGCGGATGACATCACGGGCCAGGCCGTCCTGCTTGAGGCCGAAGGCGATGTTCTGCTCCACGCTCATGTGCGGGAACAGCGCATAGGACTGGAACATCATGTTGATCGGGCGCTGGTACGGCGGCAGCGCGTTGATGCGCTGGCCGTCCAGGTCGATGCTGCCAGCGGTGGGCGTTTCAAAGCCGCCCAGGCAGCGCAGCAGGGTCGACTTGCCGCTGCCCGAGCCGCCCAGCAGGGCAAAGATCTCGCCCTTGCGGACGTCCAGATTGACGTCGTCGAGGGCCAGGAAGCCGTCGAATTCCTTGCGCAGCGCGCGAATGGACAGATAGCCCGGCTCCAGGACCGGGATGACCTCGCCTTCCGGCTTGGCTTCAAAGGACATGGGCAGCAGCTCCAGACGCGGCTACGGGACGTGGGCAGCCCATTCTAACGGCCTCCGGGCCCGTGGAGAGTGATTCCACGGGCCCTCAGGACCTTACCGCCCGGTCTTCACCTCGTTCCACAGGCGGGTGTACAGCTTGTCCACTTCCGGCGGATTGATCGAATAGGTGAACATCTTCGCGGCCACGTCCGCCGGCGGGTAGATGGTGGGGTCGGTGCGGATGGCTTCATCCACCAGCGGCGTGGCGGCACCGACCGGATTGGCATAGTGGATGAAGTTGGTGTTGGCCGCTGCCACCTTCGGGTCGAGCAGGTAGTTGATGAAGGCGTAGGCCGCTTCCGGGTGCTTGGCATCCTTGGGAATGGCCAGCATGTCGAACCACTGCGGTGCGCCTTCCTTCGGAATGGAATACGCCACGGTCACACCGTTGTCAGCTTCCTCGGCGCGATCGCGGGCCTGGATGATGTCACCCGACCAGCCCACCACCAGGCAGGTGCCGCCATTGGCCAGCGACCCCACGTAGTTGGAGGAATGGAAGTTCTGCACGTAGGGGCGGATGGTCTTCAGCAGGTCCGCGGCCTTCTGGATCACCGCCGGATCATGGCTGTGCGGATCTTCCCCGAGGTAATGCAGCGCGATCGGCACCATGTCCGCGGGCGTGTCGAGGATGGTGACGCCGCAATCCTTCATCTTGGCGATGTTTTCCGGCTTGAACACCAGGTCCCAGCTGTTGGCGATCTCGGTGCTGCCACCGAAACGCTCCTTCAGCATGTCCACGTTGTAGCCGATGCCGGTGGTGCCGATCATGTACGGCACGCCGTACTTGTTGTCCGGATCCTGCTGCGCGATGCGCTTCATCATCTCCGGATCAAGATTGGTCAGGTTCGGAATCTTGCTCTTGTCCAGCGGCAGGAACACGCCGGCCTGGATCTGGCGACCGAAGAAGTTCAGCGTCGGCACCACCACGTCGTAGCCGCTGTCGCCGGCGAGCAACTTGGTTTCCACCATCTCATCGCTGTCGAACACATCGTAGGTCACCTTGATGCCGGTGGCCTTCTCGAAGTTCGGGATCGTGTCTTCGGCGATGTAGTCGCTGTAGTTGTAGATGTTGAGCACCTTGCTGTCTTCCTGTTTGGCACCGCCACCGCAGGCGCTGAGCAGGGAAACGGCAATGCCGAGGGTCAGGATTCGCAGCTTCATCGGGGTCTCCACGGGTCGAAGCAAGGTGGGGGAACCGGGTGGACCGGCAGGAACGGGGTCAGCCTAACGGCCAGCCGGGCATTTTCCCACCCCGGCCGCCCTGCGACTACACATTCAGCAGCAGAAACTCACGCTCCCAGGAGCTGATCACCCGGAAGAAGGTCTCGTATTCCTTGCGCTTCACCGACACGTAAGCGCGGCAGAAGCGCTCGCCCAGCATCTCCTGCAGGGCGGGACACCCTTCCAGACCGTCCAGCGCCTCGCCCAGCGAGCGCGGCAGGTCGTAGCCCAGTTCCTTGGCGCTGCCGCTGACCGGCGCGGTCGGTGCGCCTTGTTCACGGATGCCCAGCAGGCCCGCCGCCAGCGTGGCCGCCATGGCCAGGTAGGGATTGGCGTCCGAGCCGGCAAACCGGCTTTCCACGCGCATGTTTTCCTGGGTGTCCATCGGCACGCGCAGGCCACAGGTCCGGTTGTCGAAACCCCAGTGCACATTGCTGGGCGAGACTTCACCAAACACCAGCCGCCGGTAGGAATTCACGTTCGGCGCGAAGAACGCCATCGCCATCGGCACGTACTTCTGCAGGCCGGCCAGATAGTGGCCGAAGATCGGACTGAACTCCTCGCCGCCCGCATCGCCACTGAACACGTTATGCCCGTCGCTGATCCGCAGCAGGCTCTGGTGGATATGCATCGCGCTGCCCGGCTCGGTTTCCATCGGCTTGGCCAGGAAGGTCGCGTACACACCGTGGCGCATCGCCGCCTCGCGCATGGTGCGCTTGAACAGGAACACCTGGTCGGCCAGGTCCATCGCGTTGGCGTGAGTGAAATTGACTTCCAGCTGCGCGGCACCGGATTCGTGGATCAGCGTATCCACGTCCAGTTTCATCGCGTCGCAGTAGTCGTACATCAGGTCCAGGATCGGGTCGAACTCGTTGACCGCGTCGATGGAATACGACTGCCGTGCCGTTTCCGGTCGGCCCGAGCGCCCAGCGGGGGGCAGCAGCGGGAAATCCGGGTCGGTGTTCTTCTGCACCAGGAAGAACTCCAGCTCCGGTGCCACCACCGGACGCAGGCCCAGTTCGGCATAGGCATCCAGCACCCGCCGCAGCACGTTGCGCGGTGCCAGTTCATGCGGCTGACCATGCTTGGTGTAGCAGTCGTGGATGACCTGTGCGGTCGGGTCGGTGGCCCACGGCACCATGCGCACGGTGTCCGGGTCCGGCCGGAGGATCATGTCCGAGTCCGACGGCGAGGTCAGCTCGTAGTAGTCGTCCGGAAAGTCACCGGTCACCGTGGTCGCGAAGATGCCCTCGGGCAGCCGCGTGCCGTAATCGTGCGAGAACTTGTCGGCCGGAATGATCTTGCCGCGCGCGTTGCCGGTAATGTCCGGCACCAGGCACTCCACCTCGGTGATGCGGCGCTCCTTGAGCCAGCGCAGCAAGGCACTCTCTTCCGGTGCCGTCGACGCGGCGGTAGTCCCGCGCGCGGTGGTGGCGGTTTTTCGCGGGCGCGGTCGGGTGGTCATGACCGGCACGGTAACCCCGCCCGGGCGAGCCACGCAACCGTCACCGTACTGACCTCCCCTTCGCCCCGGTTGCTGGCATGCTGTGGGCATGAGCCGTTCCCTCGCCCCTTTCACATGACCCTGGCGCGCCCTGCCGGACAGCCACACGCGCCCAGCTGGTACGCCACCAGCGTGCCTGACGCGCCTTTGCGCCCTGCCCTGCGTGGCGACACCCAGGCCGATGTGTGCGTGCTGGGCGCGGGCTATACCGGGCTTTCGGCCGCGTTGTCGCTGGCCGAGCGCGGCTACCGCGTCACCGTGCTGGAGGCGCAGCGGGTCGGCTGGGGAGCTTCTGGCCGCAATGGAGGCCAGGCCATCGTGGGCTTTGGCTGCGAAGTGGACACACTGGAACGGCTGGTCGGCAATGCCAACGCGCGCGCCCTGTTCGACTATTCGCGCGAGGGCATGGCCCTGCTGCGCCACCGCCTGCAGCATTACCAGATCGCCTGTGACTGGCGCGACGGCCATGCCAGCGTGCCGATCAATGCCCGCCAGGAGCATGAACTGCGCCGCGGCATGCAGCGGCTGGTGGAGCACTACGACTACCCGCTGCGGTGGTGGGACCGTGAGCAGCTGCGCAGCCAGCTGGACAGCCCGCGTTATCGGGGCGCGATGTTCGACGGGGCCAGCGGTCACCTGCACCCGCTCGCCTATGCACAGGGTCTGGCCCGGGCGGCCGAAGGACTGGGCGTGGTGATCCACGAAGCCAGCCCGGTGCAGCAGCTGGTGCGCGATGCGCAGCCGCAGCTGCGCACCGCCGAAGGCAGCGTGCGCGCCGACCATGTGGTGATTGCTGGCAATGCGCTGCTCAGCGGTATCGCCCCGGAGCTGGAGTCGCGGATCATGCCGGTCGGCACCTACATCGGCGCAACGCCGGTACTGGGTGAAGCGCGGGCACGCGCCCTGATCAGCAACGACATGGCCGTTGCCGATGTGAGCTGGGCGCTGGACTACTTCAAGATGAGCGCGGACCACCGGCTGCTGTTTGGCGGCCGCGCCAGCTACTCCGCCCTGCCCCCACCGGGGCTGCGCGGCGTGATGACCCGACGTATGCACCAGGTGTTTCCGCAGCTGCGTGATGTCGGGCTGGAACAGGTCTGGGGCGGGTTCGTCGACATTACCCGCAACCGCGCCCCGCACTGGGGCCGGCTGACCCCGAACGTGTATTTCGCCCAGGGCTTCTCCGGCCACGGCGTGGCGGCGACCGGTCTGGCCGGCGACGTCATCGCCGCCGCCATAGCCGGGCAGAACGAGCGCCTGGACGCATTCGCACGCATTCCGCACCGCCGCTTCCCCGGCGGTCGGCTGCTGCGCACGCCGCTGCTGGTGGCGGCGATGTCCTGGTACAAACTGCGCGATGCATTGTGGTAACTCTGGAACGGAATGACAGGACGCGACATGACGTCAGGCAACGCGAAACAGGGACTGATGCTGGCCGTGGTGTATGCCCTGGCCTGCTGGGGGTTGTGGCACCTGTCGGTGGACCAGTTCTTCCTGCCGGCCGGTCTGCGGGTCGCCGCATTGATCGTGGTACCGCCGCGGTTGTGGCCGTATCTGCTGCTGGGCGAGTACGCCTACTTCGCGCGCCTGCGTGCCCCCATGGTGGATACCTACGGACTGACCTGGGCGGTGGCCGGATCGGCCGTGCTGATGCCCGCCGTGATGGGCGTGGTGCAGCTGCACCGCCGCATGATCGCCGCGCGCAACGAGCTGTGGTTGCCTTCAGTGGCGGCGCTGGCATCGGCTGCGACCTGTCTGCTGAAACTGCTGTCCATTCACCTGCTGTGGGCGACACCGCCAGATGCGCCGATGCTGCACCAGGCCGTCGTGTTCCTGATCGGCGATTTCACCGCGATCCTGACCTTGGCTCCGCTCGCGCTGCTGTGGATCCGTCGCACGCCTGACGCACGATGGCCGCGACACTTTGACCCGCGCACCACCGCGGCGGCCTGTGTGCTGGCGGGCCTGGGGCTCGGAGCCGCGCTGCTGCCAGACCACGCCACGTCACTGCGCGCAGGCCTGCTGCTGCTCATGGCCCTGCCCGCCATTGCGCTGACCGTGCTGCATGGGTGGCGCGGTGCCGCCATCGCGGTGCCGTTCTGGAGCATCGTCACCGCCATCAGCATGTCGACCACCGGCCGGCCGGGATCCTTCGACGTGGACACCTACCACTGGCAGCAGCACCTGGCGCTGTATGGCACCGCGCTGCTCGCGCTGGGCGCGAGCCTCAGCCACTACCGCCGGCAGTACCGGACCCACGCGCACGGCGAGCAGCTGGTGCTGGCGCAGGCGCGCGCCGCAGTGCATGCCAGCGAAGTCGCCCTGCGCCACCGCGCCCAGCAGATGCGCCGGGTCGGCGACGGCATCGACCTGTCACACGCGCAGATGGTGCAGTGGCTGCAGGCGCACGGATATTCACGGCTGGCCGAGAGCCTGCTGCACACCGCCGAAGTCTGTTCGAGGCAGTTCCGCGCGCAGACCAGCATGGTGTACCCGGCCGCACTGGAGCAGATCGGCCTGTACCTGGCGCTGCAGACCGGGGGCGTCGGCCAGGAATGGGAACGCAGCTACCGGGTATTGCCGCCGCGCTTCGGCGGGGATCCGTGCCGGTTGAGCGTGGACCTTCAGCTGGCGGCGTACCGCACCCTGACCGAGGCGGTGGCGTTGCTGCTGGAGCGCGAGCCCGGGCAGATGCGGGTACGCGTGCGTTGCGGGCAGCAAGGGCAGATGCAGGGACTGGTGATGACGCTGCGCCTGCTGGATCCCGCGCAGACGATCAGCGCCGCCACCACGATGCTGGCGATTGAGCGGTTGAGCGCACGCATCCGGGCCTATGGTGGAAGGATTGAATGCCGGGGCGGTTGCATTCGCATGGTGTTGCAGGAGACAGCGCGCGTGTCTGCACTGCCATAGGCAGTTGACCGAAAATCAGAATCGTTTCAAAGCCGTCACCCCACACACGCCCTTAGCCTTTATTTCACGCAGCGACCACGGTTGAGCTGGCCGCGGGGAATCGGATGCAGATCCGGAGGCGAAGCGCATGACGGTGGACGACAACTTAAGCGTGTGCGGGTTCGAGAGCGACGAGATCACGTATTACCAGGTCAAGGATCCCAGTGGCCGGGTGCTGGTGCATTTCGCCAATGTCGGACATCTGTTCTGGGCCATCCCGGCGGGTGCCGTCTCGGCCCGTACCTCGCTGCCGTCGTGGCGGCTGAAGACCGCGCCGGAGGCGGTGCCAATCGAGATCTACCGCAACCGACGCTTTTCGCTGGTGCTGTATGACGACGGCAAGGTCCCGGTGTGGTCGGTGGAGCTAGCCGAACCGTAGAGCCACGCCCTGCGTGGCTGCGGGTCGCCAGGTGGCCCGTCCCTACGCGCTACGCGACACATTTCGTGAGCGTCAGTGAGAAATGTGAAAGCCTGCGCAGATTCAGAATTTGCCCCTAAAGTCCCCCGGGGGCTGGCCGCTACCAAACCTGAACCACCCGGAATCGAGCGAACCAAACATGCCGGCACTGTTGCAGGGCGCTTTTGACAGCAGCCCCGGTGATGCACTCCCCCAGCGCATTCTGCTGGTCGAGAACTCGCGCACGTTCACCACGATGTTGAAGGAAGCCATCGAGCAGCGGCTGGAGCTGCCGGTGTCCGTCGCCACCAGTCTGGCCGAAGCCGGTCGCCTGCTGGATGAGGAAGACGGCTGGTTCCTGGTCCTCACCGGGCTGGTCCTGGCCGACGGTGACCGCGACCAGGTGGTGGAGTACTTCCTGTCGCGTGGCCTGCGCACCGTGGTGGTCAGCGGTGTCTACGACGAAGACCTGCGCAAGCGCGTGCTGCAGCAGCAGATCATCGACTACGTGCTGAAGAACACCCCCGGCAGCGTCGACTACCTGGTGTGGCTGGTGCAGCGCCTCGAGCGCAATCGCCGCATTGCCGCACTGGTGGTGGACGACTCCATGTCCGCGCGCATGTACGCCGCCTCGCTGCTGCGCATGTACGGCCACGACGTCTACGAAGCCGCTGACGGGGCCGAAGGGCTGAAGGCCATTGAAGCCCATCCGGCCATCCGCCTGGCCGTGGTCGACCAGGAAATGCCCGGCATGGAGGGGGTGGAATTCACCCGCCGCCTGCGCACCCTGCGCTCGCGCGACAAGGTTGCGGTGATCGGCATTTCCGGCAACACCGACCAGACCTTGATTCCACGCTTCCTGAAGAACGGCGCGAACGACTTCCTGCGTAAACCCTTCTCGCGCGAAGAGTTCTTCTGCCGTGTGTCGCAGAACGTCGACCAGCTGGAGCTGATCGGCACCCTGCAGGACCTGGCCACGCGCGACTTCCTGACCGGCCTGCCGAACCGCCGCTCGTTCCTGGAGCAGAGCCAGCGCCAGCTACCGGCGCTGCAGCACAGCGGCGAGAAGGTGGCCGTGGCGATGATCGACATCGACCACTTCAAGCACATCAACGATACCTACGGCCACGAAGCCGGCGACGAAGCACTGCGTGCGGTGGCTGCCACCGTGGCTGACCACGCCCGCGACCAGGACCTGACCGGCCGCTTTGGTGGCGAGGAGTTCTGCCTGCTGGTGCCGGGGCTGGAAGAAGACGAGGCGCTCGGCTATTTCGAGATACTGCGCCAGCGGATCGCCTCGCTGCAGGTGCATCTGGGGCCGACCGTCCTGCGCATGACCGTCAGCATCGGGGTGTGCTGCCTGAGCCCGCAGCGCGACTCGCTGCACCTGCTGATCTCCGAAGCCGACCGCCAGCTCTATCTGGCCAAGGCCGGCGGCCGCAACCGGGTCAGCAGCAGCACCAGCGCCATCCCCGCCCGGGTTGCCGAAGCGCTGCCTTGATCCAGATCAACGCGGGGGCCCAGCCCCCTGCCTAGAGTGCTCCCAAAGGCAATCGCACAGGGAGCGCGACATGGCAGTTCTGGTCTGGCAGGACGATCTCAACACAGGGATCGACGTCATCGATCACCAGCATATGCGGATCGTGGAGATGCTCAACCATCTGCACGCGGCGCAGACCAGCATGCATCGACTGGCGGTGGCTGAAGTGATCGACGAACTGATCGACTACACCATGTCGCACTTCGCGTTCGAAGAAGAGCTGATGGAGGAAGCCGGCTATCCGTTCTGCGCGGCGCACAAGCGTGTGCATGAGATCTTCGGCAAGCGCGTGCTCGAGTACCGCATGCGCTTCCAGGCCGGCGAAGACGTCACCGATGAGCTGCGCAACATGCTCTCGCGCTGGCTGTTCAATCACATCCGCGGCGATGACCAGGCCTACGCGCCGGCGGTGAAGGCGCACCTCAACAAGTTCGCACGCGAACACGAACAGGGCGGCTGGGTCAGCCGCACGGTCAAGCGGCTGTTCGGCTGAGTGCGGCGCGCCGGCTCATCGCGAGCAGCGCCAACAACGTGACCAGCGCGGTCAGGCACAGGTAGTAGCCCACTGCCAGCAGGCCGAAGCGTTCGGCCAGCCAGGTGGCCACATACGGAGCCGGAGCCGCGCCGAGGATGCCGGCGATGTTGAACGACAGCGAGGCTCCGGTGTAACGCACCTGCACCGGGTAGATTTCCGCCAGGAAGGTGCCGCAGGGGCCATAGGTCAGCCCCATCAGGAACAGGCCCAGCGACAGGAAGCCGATCACCATCCACGGGCTGCCGGCCTGGAACAAGGGCGCGAACACGACCCCGAAACCGAGGATCAGCCCACTGGCCACGATCATGGTGCGGCGCGTGCCCCAGCGGTCGCCGTACATCGCCGACAACGGAATGCCCGCGGCAAAGAACAATATCCCGACCATCTGCATCAGCAGGAACTGCTCACGGCTGTAATGCAGCACGGTGGTGCCGTAGCCCAGGGTGAACACGGTCATCAGGTAAAACAGCACGAAGGTCGCAAACGCCCCCAGCGTGCCCAGCAGCAGGGTCAGCGGGTGGTGGCGCAGCACCGTCCACATCGGCAGGCGCACGCGCTCGTTGCGATCCAGCGCGGCCTGGAACTGCGGCGTCTCATGGATGTTCAGGCGCACCCACAGCCCCACCGCCACCAGCAGCGAACTGGCCAGGAACGGAATGCGCCAGCCCCACTGCAGGAAATCCGCGTCGCTCATCAGCCGGCCGAGCAGCAGGAATATGCCGGCTGACAGCAGAAAGCCCAGGGGTGCACCCAGCTGCGGGAACATGCCGTACCAGGCGCGCTTGCCCGGCGGTGCATTCTCGGTCGCCAGCAGCACCGCCCCACCCCACTCGCCGCCCAGGCCCAGACCCTGGCCGAACCGGCACAACGCCAGCAGCGCCGGGGCCGCCAGACCGATGCTGGCGTGGGTGGGCAGCAGGCCAATGGCCACGGTGGACACGCCCATGGTCAGCAGCGCGGCCACCAGGGTGGCCTTGCGGCCGATGCGGTCGCCGTAATGCCCGAACACCGCCGAACCGACCGGGCGCGCGATGAACGCCACCGCAAAGGTCGCCAGCGACTGCAGCAGCGCAGCGCCCTCGCTGCTCTGTGGAAAGAACAGGTGCGGAAACACCAGCACCGCCGCGGTGGCGTAGATGTAGAAGTCGAAGAACTCGATGGTGGTGCCGATCAGGCTGGCGGCCAGCACACGGCGGGGCGAATTGACGGGTGTTGCAGCGGCGGTGGTCGACATCGGGGATACGCAGGAAGGCAGCTGCCGGATTCTGCCACGGGGCCTGCAATCAGCGGGGGGATGGTTGCAGACGTATCAATTCCCCAGATGAATCCAGGTCGCCTTCAGCTCGGTGTACTTGTCGAACGCATGCAGCGACTTGTCACGGCCGATCCCGGACTGCTTGTAGCCGCCAAACGGCGCGGTCATGTCGCCTCCGTCCCACTGGTTGACCCACACGCTGCCGGCGCGCAGCTGCCGGGCGACGCGATGCGCCCTTCCGAGGTCGCGCGTCCACACCCCTGCCGCCAAGCCATACACCGAGTCGTTGGCCAGCCGCAGCGCCTCCTCCTCGCGCTCGAACGCCTGCACCGCCAGCACGGGGCCAAACACCTCCTCGCGGGCCAGGACGTGGCGGGCATCGACCTCGTCGAATACGGTCGGCTGCACGTAGCTTCCTCCTGCCACCACCTCCACGCGCTTGCCGCCCAGCAGCACACGCGCGCCCTCGGCTTGTCCGCGCGCGATGTAGTCCAGCACCCGCCCGGCGTGCGCGGCATCGACCAGCGCGCCCATCGGGGCCTGCGGGTCGAGCGGGTGGCCGGGCTGCATGTGCTGGGCGTGCGCCAGCACCCGGTGCACGAACTCGGCCTGGATGGATCGGTGCACCAGCAAGCGCGATGCGGCGGTACAGACCTCGCCCTGGTTGTAGAAGATGCCGGTGGCAGCGGCCTTGGCGGCGGCATCCAGATCCGGTGCATCGGCAAACACGAGATTCGGGCTTTTGCCCCCGCACTCCAGCCACACCCGCTTGAGGTTGGAACGTCCGGCGCACTGCAGCAGGGTGTGCCCGACCGCCGTGGAGCCGGTGAACGCCAGCGCATCCACGTCCATGTGCAGCGCCAGCGGCTCGCCGGTGCGCTGACCGTGCCCGGGCAACACATTGAACACGCCGTCGGGAATGCCGGCTTCGGCGGCCAGCGCGGCCAGGCGCACCGCACTCAGGGGGGAGCGCTCGGACGGCTTGAGGATCACCGAATTGCCGGCCGCCAGCGCCGGCGCGATCTTCCACGTCGCCATCAACAGGGGGAAATTCCACGGCACGATGGCCGCCACCACGCCGACCGGCTCGCGCGTGATCAGCCCCAGCGTGTCCACCCCGGTGGGCGCGATTTCGCCATACAGCTTGTCCACCGCTTCGGCGGTCCAGCGCAGGCAGCGCACCGCCCCGGGCAGGTCGTCGTCGCGGGCGTCGCGCACCGGCTTGCCCATGTCCAGGGTCTCCAGCAGCGCCAGTTCGTCGGCATGCTGCTCCACCAGGTCCGCCAGCCGCAGCAGTACCCGTTTGCGCTGCGCCGGTGCCGCACGTGACCAGTTCCCGGCCTCGAAGCTGCGGCGTGCCGCCGTCACCGCGCGGTCGACGTCGGCGGCACCACAGTCAGCCACCTGGGTCAGCACCCGACCGTCAATGGGACTGATGCAGTCGAAGCGCGCGCCGTCAGCCGCGTCAACGAAGCGTCCGTCGATGAAGGCCTGGCCCTGCGGACGCAGGAGGTCAGCCTGCTGCTGCCACTGCGCAAGGGTGCGCGCGGCGCTGTCATGCACGGTAGTCATCGGCCCTCCGGCCCGGGCAAGCAGGGTTTACGTTATACCGTGGCCGTCACGGTCCGCCGTGATGCACCTGCGATAGAGTCGTGAACACCCGCTCAACTCCGGAGTGACCGATGGCGTCCGCGCAGACCCCGCCGCTGTCCACGCTGTCCCGGCAACGCCCCGAGTCGCTGGAGGCGTTCTGGATGCCGTTCAGCGCCAATCGTCAGTTCAAGGCCGCGCCGCGCCTGCTGGTCCGCGCCGAGGGCATGTACTACCACGACGTCGACGACCGCCCGATCCTGGACGGTGCTGCCGGGCTGTGGTGCTGCAATGCCGGGCACGCCCGCCCGCGCATCGTCCAGGCCATCCAGGAGCAGGCGGCGCAGCTGGACTTCGCGCCCCCGTTCCAGATGGGGACACCGCTGCCGTTCGTGCTGGCGCAGCGGCTCGCGGCACTGGCCCCGGCCTCCCTCAACCATGCGTTCTTCACCAATTCCGGCTCCGAGGCCGTGGATACGGCGATGAAGATCGTGCTGGGCTACCACCGCCTGCGCGGCGAGGGGCAGCGCACCCGCTTCATCGGCCGCGAAAAGGCGTATCACGGCGTCGGCTTTGGCGGCCTGTCGATCGGCGGCTTACCCAACAACCGCAAGGCGTTTGGTCCGCTGCTGCCTGGCGCTGACTTCCTGCGCCACACATTGGACCTCTCACGCAACGCGTTCAGCCCCGGCCTGCCCCGCCACGGTGCCGAGCTGGCCGAGGATCTGGAACGGCTGATCGCGCTGCATGACGCCTCCACCATCGCGGCGGTGTTCGTGGAGCCCATCGCCGGCTCGGCCGGGGTCATCCTGCCTGCCCCGGGCTACCTGCAGCGACTGCGCGAGATCTGCGACCAGCACGGGATCCTGTTGGTGTTCGATGAGGTCATCACCGGCTTTGGCCGCGTCGGCAATGCCTTTGCCGCACAGCGCTTCGGGGTCACCCCGGACCTGCTGACGATGGCCAAGGGCCTGACCAACGGGGCGGTACCGATGGGCGCGGTGCTGGTCTCCGACGCCCTCCACAGCGCGTACATGCAGGGGCCGCCCGGGGCCATCGAGCTGTTCCATGGGTATACCTATTCGGCCCATCCGCTGGCCTGCGCGGCGGCAATGGCGGCGCTGGATACCTATGCGGCCGAGGGTCTGTTTGACCGCGCCATCGAACTCGGCGAGTACTGGCAGACCCGTCTGCACAGCCTGCGCGGGCTGCCCAATGTGGTGGACATCCGCAACTTCGGGCTGATCGGCGCGGTGGAACTGGCCGCGCGCAAGGAGGCCCCCGGCAGCCGCGGGTATGAGGTGTTCGAGCGCTGCTTCCGCGACGGCCAGCTGCTGGTGCGCTGCACCGGCGATGTGATCGCGTTGTCGCCGCCGCTGATCATCGACACCGACCAGATCGACCGGATCGTGGACGTGCTGGGCGAGATGATCCGGGCCACGGGGTGACCGGTACAATGGTCGGTCACGTCCCGCCTGCGTACCGGATTGCATGGAAATCGTCGTCAAAGAAGAACTCAAGGCCTACATCGACCCGCTGACCGCGGATGAGCATGAGGCGCTCGAACGCAGCATCCTGGCCGAAGGCTGCCGCGACGCGCTGGTGCTGTGGAACGACGTGCTGGTGGATGGCCACAACCGCTTTGGCATCTGCCAGAAGCATGGCCTGCCCTTCCAGACCGTGCAGAACACCCGTTTCAAGTCGATGGACGACGTGCATCTGTGGATGATCGAGCAGCACCTGGGCCGGCGCAGCGTGTCCGACTTCCAGCGCGGCGTGCTGGCCCTGCGCAAGCGCGACATCCTGGCCGAGCGCCATCGCGCCGAGCAGGCCCTGCTGCAGCAGGAAAGCGACGGGGAGATCGCCGAGGCAGCGCCTGCCGGTGACGAAGACAGCCCGCCGTGGGCACCGGCCCCCAAGGTCAGCCGCGCCGACATGGCCCGCGAAGCGCGTCTGAGCAGCAGCCAGGTGGGAATGATCGAGCGCATCCACAAGCAGGCCGCGCCGGAGCTGGTGGAAGCGGTGAAGACCGGGGTGATCTCGATCAGCGCCGCCGCCGCCGTGGCCGACCTGCCGGAAGAAGAACAGCGCGCCGCCGCCGCCGCCGGCAAGGACGAGCTGAAGCAGGCCGCCAAGCGCGTGCGCGAGTCCAAGCGCAAGCCGCGCAAGCCCGTGCAGGAAGTGCTGGCCACCGACGAAGCCGACTTTGAAGCCGATCCCAGCCGTGAAGCGGAGATCGCGCAGGCGCTGGAAGCCTTGGGCGAAGGCCCGGCCGAACTGCGCCAGCGGGTGATCGCGTTGACGCTGGAAAACGACGCATTGCGCAAGCAGCTGGCCGAGCTGCGCGCGGCCAACGCGTAAAGGACGGCGACGCCCGTCCTCAACCCCGTGCAGACCGCGATCATGTGATGGCCGATAGACTGGCCGCATGAATTCCATCTCTCCGCCCGACCCGCGCCGCGCCCAGCTGCGCCGCCTCAAGGCCATCGCGCTGCTGATGCTGCTGGCCATGCTGGCCGGCTTCGTCATCAGCCACCTCAACGGCGAGCGCGGCATCTGGGCCTGGGTCTCGGCCTTCTGCGAGGCCGCCGCGGTCGGCGCGCTGGCCGACTGGTTTGCGGTGGTGGCGCTGTTCCGCCGGCCGTTGGGACTGCCCATTCCGCATACGGCGATCATTCCGCACAGCAAAGACCGCATCGCCGACAGTCTGGCGGTGTTCGTGCGCGATCAGTTCCTGGAACCGCAGGCGCTGCTGGCCCGGTTGCAGGTGTTCGACCCCGCCAGCCGGCTGGGCAGTTGGCTGGCCGACCCGGCGCGGTCGCGGATGCTGGCCGACATGGCGCGTGGCTGGGCCTTGCAGGCGCTGGACTTCCTCGATGAAGCCGCCGTCCGCCGCAGTATCCAGGGCTTCGTGATCCAGCAGCTGCGCCAGTGGAACGCGGCTGCCACCGCAGGAGAGCTGCTGGGTCTGCTGACCGCCGACAACCGCCATCAGCGGGTGCTCGACGAGGGCCTGACCCGGATCAGCGAATGGCTGGACAAGCCGGCGGTGAAGGAACGCGCGTCCGAACTGATCGTCCGTTACATCCAGCGCGAATGGCCGAAACTGGCCAGCACGGTGAACTGGGTCAAACCGATCGACGAGATCGGCGACAGCCTTGCCGCGCGTCTGGCGCATGCGATTCTGGGTGAGCTGCAGCAGATCCTGGCCGAATCCGATCACCCGCTGCGCCGCGACTATGAGACCTGGCTGGCCGACTACATCCGCCGCCTGCGCGAAGACCCGGAACTGGCCGCACAGATCGAGCAGATCAAGCAGCGGGTGATCGATCACCCGGCCGTGCAGGAGTACGTCCAGGGCCTCTGGGCCCGCATCCATGCGGCGCTGCGCGCGGATCTTTCCAGCGAAGACTCGGCGCTGGCCGGCCACCTGCGTCGCAGCCTCAGCGGGGTTGGCGAGGCGCTGCAGAACGACCCATCACTGCGGGAGGCGTTGAACCAGCATCTGATGGACGGTGCCGAACGGCTCACCAGCCGCCTGCGCGAAGGCGTCACCACCCATATCGCGCAGACCGTGAAGGGCTGGGACGAGCGTCACCTGGTGGAACAGCTGGAGCTGAGCGTCGGCCGCGACCTGCAGTTCATCCGCTTCAACGGCACGCTGGTGGGGGGCCTGATCGGTCTGGCGCTGCACGCGTTGACCGTGTGGCTGCAGTGGTGAGCGCCGGTTGACACTTTGCCCGGGTGTTTTTGCGACGGGCTTCACGTATTCTGCCGCCCATTCAGTAGCGTACAGGCTCACAGGGGGCCGCCATGAAACGGATCATCATGATGCTGGCGCTGTGCGCGCTGGCCGGCAGCGCCCACGCCGGACGCGTGTACAAGTGCTCGGACAAGGGCCAGACCATCTACCAGACCGTGCCCTGCCCGCCCGAGCAGGACACCGGCGTCACCCGCCCGATCACGCGTGACCCCAACCTGACCTGGGCCGACAAGACCCGCGCCCAGCGCAACCTCTACGATGCCCGCCGCCAGCAGCAGGTCGCTGCAGGCCGTGGCCAGGAACCGGTGCGAGGCACCGTCATCGACGGTTCGGTCGACCCGGAGAAGTGCGAAGACCTGAAGACCCGCAAGGAAATCGCCGAGGTCTTCGGCCGCAAGACGCCCGACAGCGTCCACGCCGACATGGCCAAGGCCTGCGCGTCGCGCTGACGCTTTTGCCAATCGACAATCACTGAGCACTTGCGCATTGTATCCATATGGATACAATGCGTTCCAAGCCATCGATAGCGGCAACCGACGCGTTTGATCGCTGGATGCGGCGGCTACGAGACACCCGATCGCGTGCACTTATCGCTGAACGCATACAACGATTGGTCAATGGCGGGGCTGCCGACGTCAAAGCGGTGGGCGGCGGCGTCAGCGAGCTCAGAGTTCACGCCGGCCCCGGCTATCGCGTCTACTTCACCCGCCGAGGTCAGCAGTTGATCATCCTGTTGTGCGCCGGTGACAAGGATAGTCAGGCGTCGGACATCAAGAAGGCCCAGCGGATGGCAGCCGAGCTGTGATGTGCGCCGCGATAGCATTCCATAGGCATAGAGGTTCTTTCTCGTGACCAAGCACACCCTAAGTCCATTCGACCCCGCTGATTACCTCACCGATGATGACAGCATCGCCGTGTATCTGACCGAAGCACTTGCTTCGCAAAGTGCCGCTCACTTCCAGGATGCTCTGCAAGTGGTTGCCCGTGCACGCGGCATGGCCCAGATTGCTGAGAGCAGCGGCTTGGGTCGCGAGAGTCTGTACAAGGCACTCAAGCCGGGCGCACATCCGCGCTTCGATACGGTACAGCGCGTCCTCACTGCACTCGGCGTGCGGCTGACCGTCGAACCACTCAGTCAGCCGCACACCGCGTAACAGCTACCCCGCCACCGCACGGATCGCGGCCACCAGCGCGTCCATCTGTGCGGGCGTGCTGAAGATGCCCGGCGTGGCCCGCAAGCAGGCTCCGGAGGCCAGTCCGTCGCGCGGCACCACGAACACGCCGGACTGCTTGACCATGCGCTCGGCGGTGGCGGCGTTCGCCGCCATGCCGGTCTGACCGCGCAGGCGGAAGCCGGCAATGGCACTGGCGAGGCGCTCGTCTGGCGAGGCCAGCAATTGAATCCGTTCGTCATCACGCAACGCATCCAGCCAGCGGTTGCGCAGCATCAACAGGCGCGCCCGCTTGTTGGCCACACCGATGCGCTGATGCAGATCCAAGGCCACTGGTAACGCCATCACCGCGGCGAAATTGACCGTGCCGGTGTGCACGCGGGTGCGCAGGTCGTCGCCGTCGGCTTCGCCCATGTACGGGTCGAGATCACGCACCCTGCCCCGCTTCACGTACACCGCGCCCAGCCCCACCGGTGCGCCGATCCACTTGTGCAGGTTGATGCCGACAAAGTCCGCACCGAGATCGCGCAGCGGCGTATCGACCTGGCCGATGCCGTGCGCGGCATCCAGCACCACGTCCACGCCCGCGGCGCGGGCCATCGCGGTGATCTGCGCTACCGGCAGCAGCATGCCGTTGCGGTGATTGACCTGGGTCAGCAGCAGCAGACGGGTGCGTGGATGCTGCGCCAGCGCCTGCCGATACGTCTCCACGATGCCATCGTGATCGAACGGTTCCGGCAGCGCGATGCGGACCGGGGTGACGCCGCGCCGCGCCTGCAGCCACTGCATGGCGTCGATCATGCTGTCGTAGTCGGTGTCGGCGTACATCACCCTGTCGCCGGGTTGCAGGCGACGGTAGCTGCCAATCAGTACCTGCATGGCTTCGGTGGCACCGCGGGTCAGCACCAGCTCGTCCGGTTCCACCGCCAGCACCTGCGCCAGCCGCAGCCGGGCCTGCTCGAACAACGGCGGAAACTCCCGTCGTCCAAACCAGGCGTTTCCGGCGTTCACCGTCGCGGTGGCCTGCTGGTAGGCCTGCAGCACCGGGCGCGCCATCGCGCCCCAGTAGCCGTTGTCGAGCATGACGACCTCGTCGGTGAGGTCGTACAGCGCGCGCACCTGGCCCCACCAGGCCTCGTCCCCGGCCAGCTGCGCCGGGGTGCGGCCATCCAGCGCGGGCAACGCCGGCTCAGCCGACATGGCATTGCCGGTCAGGCTGGCCGCCAGTGGCAGGGCGAGTGCCCCGCGCAGCAGGTGACGTCGTTGCCGGTCCATCAGTAACGGATCCGGTATTCGGCGTAGACGTTGCGACCGTCGGTGTCATACGGTGCGTTCCGCGAGTAGATCAGGCCACGGCTGGCCTGGAAGCTGGCTTCGTCGGGATAGCGGTCGAACAGATTGTCCGCACCCAGCCGCAGGGTCTGCTGGTCGGTGACCTTGTAGCTCACCGCCAGGTCGAAGAAGCTCATCGCACCGAAGCGCTGGAAGATGTCGCCGGTGGCATTGCCGGAAGAGTCGGTCCATGCCCCGTAGTATCGCAGCTTGCCCAGCACACTCCAGCGCCCGATCTCGTACTGGCTGCTCAGGGTCGCCTTGTGTTCCGGCAGGCGCTCTTCGAAGATCCGGCGCTGGCTGTCATTGGTGGCCACGCCGGTGCGACCGCTGTCCACGGTGGTCTGGTTGTAGTTGTAGCCCAGGGTGGTGTTCAGCCGCCCTGCCCCCAGCCCGGTGGTGTAGCTGCCGACCACGTCCACACCGCGCGTGGTGGTGTCGAAGTCGTTGGTGTAGAAGCTCACCGAAGTGAAGCGCAGCGGATTGGGCGTGCCGGCCGGTACGGCAAACGCGGCCGACTGGCTGAAACGGTCGGTGACCTTGATGTCATACACATCCACCGAGCCGGAGAAGCCTGCGTCGGTCTTCCAGGTCAGGCCCAGCGACGCGGTACGCGACTGTTCGGGCTTGAGCGGCTGCGCGCCCAGCTGCACCGCCAGCGGATCGCTGGGCGACAGACGGCCGGTGGTGAACACCTGAAGGGTCACCGTATCCAGGCCCTGCTGGGTGCTCTGGGTGTACAGCTGGCCCGGCGTCGGCGCACGGAAGCCGGTCGATACCGAGCCGCGGATGGCAACATCCGGAGTGAACGCAAAGCGCGTGGACAGCTTGCCGTCGATGCTTTCGCCAAAGGCGGAGAAGTGTTCGTAGCGGGTCGCCGCGCCCACCGTCCAGCGCGCGGTGATCGGCGCTTCCACGTCGATGTAGGCCGCACGACTGCGCTGGCTCCAGCTGCCGGCGTTGGTGTCACTGAAGCCAGGGGCACCATTGGCACCGCCGGCCAGGCCGGTTGCCGCACCCGGACCGATCGCATAGGAGGCCGGATCACCAGCCTTCACCGCATAGGTCTCCTCGCGCGCTTCGGCACCGAAGGCAATGTTGAGCGGACCGTCCAGCGCGGCCAGCGGCAGCGAGTAGACCACGTCGGCATTGACGTTCTTTTCGGTCTGCGACAAGCGCCCCAGATAGAACGAGGTCGGGCTGTCCGGACCGAGCGAGGCGTTGATCGCGTTGTCCAGGGTGTAATCAATCTCGTTGCGGCCGTACGACGCGCTCACGTCCCAGCGCCAGCGCTCGCCGATGTAACCGCGCAGGCCGAGCACGCCCTGCAGGTCGTCCTGTTCGTTGCCGTACTTCGGGCTGAAACCGGTCGGATACAGCGAGCGTGCGTCCCAGCCGGGGAAGACGCTGCTGGGGTTGTACACCGAGGCGGTGCCATCCGGATTACGCCAGTTGAAGTCGCTGAGGCCTTCGCTGTGTCCGAACAAACCGAAGCCGTACAGGTCCAGGCTGTCGTTGAGCGCCAGGTTGAGGTTGAAGCCGGCGTGGCGGTTCTCCAGATCCGGCTGACCCCAACGCTGCACGGGATTGGGCACGTCCAGTTCCGGATGCGCGTTCTGGAAGGCGATGGCGTCGGCGCGCTGGCGGCTGCGCGAAGTCGCATCGGACTTGTCCCAGTCGGCAAACAGCGACAGGCTGCCGGCGTCGCCCAGCGCGAACCCATGCCGTGCACCGACCTTGCGGCCACGACCGTCGCCTTCGCTGTATTCGGACAGGCCCAGCGAGACCTCACCGCCGACGCGGTCATCCAGAATGATGTTGATCACGCCGGCAATGGCGTCCGAGCCGTACTGCGCCGATGCGCCATCCCGCAGCACTTCAATGCGCTGGATGGCGTGCACCGGAATCTGCGCCAGGTCCGGACCCTGCGCGCCGCGTGCGCCGAGCAGCGCCGAGCGATGGAAACGACGACCATTGACCAGCACCAGGGTCTGGTCCGGCGACAGCCCGCGCAGCGTGGCCGGACGCACGAACACCAGGCCATCGTTCATTGGCATGCGCTGCACCACGAACGACGGCACCAGCTGGGCCAGCACGTCATTGAGGTCGCTGGACTCGATCGCCTGGATCTCTTCCTGCGAGAACACATCGACCGGAGCCAGGGTGTCGAACTGGGTGCGGTTGCTGCCGCGCGTACCGGTGACGACCATCGTGTCCAGATTGGTGGGGGCTGCGGCAGTCCCTGCCGGAGCGGCCTGGGCATGCCCTTCGGCAGCCAGAACAAGAGAAACAACGGACACAACGGCAACGGCCAACGCACAACGCTTCACTCGCAACTCCAGGTCAACACGAAAGGGGGACGCGTGGACCCTCCGCTCCGCCGCGCGGGGCGCAGTCTGTTCAGCTGGGATGTCGTGAAGATGACGCTACGCGCCGCATCACATGACAGATGCGACAAGCAGCTTGAAGAACGAAATGATAATGACTATCATTCGCCGCGATCTGACGTGTCGAATACGACACGACGGAACGAGCTCCAGGGATACCGCTGCGCCAAACAGTGGCTGGGCCAAGGATGGCCGCCCTTGCTGCCTGCTGCGCTTCGCAGTGGGCGATTGCCGTTGGAACATCGACTTTGCAGGAATTCGTGGACAGCACGCCCGACGCACACTGGCTGGCCCCTGTGGGCCGCTTCTTCGCCCGCCCCTGGCTGGGCGTGCTTTCCCGCAGTCTGGCGGCGATCTTCGGTGGTTACGCGTTGGCGGCCACCTGTTCGATGTTCTTCGCTGTGGCGATGCCCGGCGCGCGCTCGCAGGCCGTGCTGACCGGCATGCTGGTCGGCATCGTGCTGTGCGCCTGTGCCGCACTGTGGGCCTTCGCCACCCGCACCGCACTGCGCGCCTGGATCGGCATCGCCCTGCCTACCGCGCTTTTCTGGCTCGGCACGCTACTGCTGGAGGGCCGCGCATGAAGAACGGCTTCCGCCAGTCGATGGCCTGGCTGCACACCTGGACCGGCCTGCTGGTCGGCTGGTTGCTGCTGCTGATCTTCATGGCTGGCACGGCTAGCTACTACCGCGAAGAGATCAGCCGCTGGATGCGCCCGGAGCTGCCGCGCAGCACGGTCAGCAGCGACGTGGCCGCGCAGCGCGCGCTCACCTTCCTGCAGCACAAAGCGCCGCAGGCGGAGTCGTGGAACGTCACCCTTCCCAGTCCGCGCAACCCCGCCATGCGCATGTTCTGGCGCAATCCCGAGTCGATGGTGAAGCCGCCGGCCGAAGGTGAGAAGCGCCGCCGCGGCGGCGGTCGCTTCGGCGATGCCACCGTGGACCCGAACAGCGGCCAGGAAGTCAGCGCCCGCGAAACGCGGGGCGGCGACTTCTTCTACCGCCTACATTTCGACCTGCACTACATTCCGGTGCTGTGGGCGCGCTACCTGGTCGGCTTCTGCGCGATGTTCATGCTGGTGGCGATCATCACCGGGGTGATCACGCACAAGAAGATCTTCAAGGACTTCTTCACCTTCCGCCCGGACAAGGGCCTGCGTTCGTGGCTGGATTTCCACAACGTCAGCGCGGTGATGGCCCTGCCCTACCACGCGATGATCACCTACACCGGCATCGTCACCCTGATGTTCATGTACCTGCCGTGGGGCATGAACAAGGCTTACCCGAACGACGAAGCCAGCTTCTACAGCGAAGCGTTCGCGCGCATGGCCGATGTGGAAGGCCCGGGCGAAGGCAGTGCGACGCCGGTGCCGATCCAGCAGTTGCTGGACAGCGCACGCCGCGAATGGAAGGGTGCCGACGTGGGCAGCTTCGTCGTGTCCCGCCCTGGCGCAGCCAATGCCGTGGTCGATGTCTACCAGCGTGACGGTCGACGCCTGTCCAGCGACGCACCGTCGCTGCGTTTCGATGCCGTCAGTGGCGAGCTGCTGCAGGCGGGCCCGGTACCGGGCGGTGCGACCCAGACCCGCGGCGTGATGTATGGGCTGCACCTGGCCCACTTTGCCGACTGGGGGCTGCGTGCGCTGTTCTTCCTGTCCGGTCTGGTCGGCTGCCTGATGGTGGCCAGCGGCGTGGTGCTGTGGGCGGTGAAGGAACGGCCCAAGCATGCCAAGTCCGGCAAGATCGGCTTCGGCCTGCGTCTGGTCGACGCGCTCAACATCGGCGCGGTGGCCGGCCTGCCGATCGCGTTTGCGGCCTATTTCTGGGGCAACCGGCTGTTGCCGCTGGGCCTGGCCGAGCGCCCGGCCGCTGAGGCCAGCGTGTTCTTCTATGCCTGGGGTGCCGCGCTGTTGGCCGCCTTCCTGTGGCCGAAGCGGCTGATGTGGGCGGCCCAGTTGTACGTGGGCGCGGCGTTGTTCGCACTGATTCCAGTCGTCAACGCGCTGACCACACACGCCCATCTGGGCGTCACCTTGCTGTCCGGTGACTGGGTGTTGGCCAGCTTCGACCTGGTGATGCTGGCGTTCGGCGCGATGCTGGCCTACTGCGGCCTGCGCATGCAGCGCTGGCAGCCGGCCCTGAGCGCGGCCGAGAAGAAGAAGCGGCAGGCGGCTGCAGCGGCGGCGGCCAAGCCGGCCGTGCCGGCGGAGGCCAGCGCATGATGCTGCTCGCATTGACCTTGAGCTTCGCCGCGTTCACCGCGCTGTCGCTGGCGATGGAAAAGCATCAGCTGGACCTGCACGGCAAGGCCGCTGCGAGCGCCGGCGTACGCACGCGCTGGCGCGTGCTGGGCTGGGCGCTGCTGTGCGTGTCATTCGCGCTGAGCGTGATGGACCACGGCTGGGCCGCCGGCCCGGTGCTGTGGCTGGGCACGCTGACGATTGCCGGGCTGCCGATCGCGTTCGGGCTGTATCCCTGGCGTCAGCGGTGGTTGAAGCCGCTGGCGTGCGGGTTGCCGTTCGTCGGCTTGGTGGCCGCGGTGATGTGATTCCACGGTAGGCCACGACCGTTGGTC
>NZ_JASCOZ010000349.1 GCF_029960115.1 Stenotrophomonas sp. PS02289 | reverse complement strand
GGCCGGTAGTGCGCTTGCTCCAGCGCGCCGTGCTTCTCGAAGTGGGCGAGGATGGCGCGGATGGCGGTGGGTTCCTCGATGCTGGCGACGATCCGTACCGCGCCGCCGCAGTGGGCGCAGGTGGTGACGTCGATGGAAAAGACCCGCTTGAGCCGTTGCGCCCAGCTCATCGCACGGCGCTTCTGCTCGGGCTCGGGGCTGCGCGGCTCGTCGTGGGCGCTTGCGTCAACCGGCGCCGCATCGCCCGCAGGCCGCTTGCCGCGCCCCGAGGGCGTCAGCTGCGCACGCAGGTTTGCATTCGGGGCGAATACGCCGTGGAAGCGGGTGAGATGCGCGCGAGGTGGCGGGACCAGTGCGGCCAGTTTCGCGATGAAATCGACCGCATCCCATTCGACATGGGTGGTGCCATTGCGCCATGGCGTCTTGAGCTGATACCGCACCCTTCCCTGCGGTGAGATCGATAGCCGCTGCTCGCTGATCGCCGGGCGCGTGATGTAGCGGCACAGCTTTTCGAGCTTGTGGCTCTCGTGTGCTTCCGCGGCCACGCCGGCATGCAGCGAGAAGCCGCCGACCTTGCCGGCGTCGCCCTCCAGCGAGCCTGCGTCACCGGGCAATGTTTGCAGCGTGACGACCTTGCGGCCAGCGTCGCGACCGGTGGCGATGCGGTAGGTCATCGAACTCATCCGCAGCCCATCCATGCCGTCGTCGC
>NZ_JASCOZ010000348.1 GCF_029960115.1 Stenotrophomonas sp. PS02289 | reverse complement strand
GCCCAGGCGGTATCGAGGGCCGGCCAACGGCCGGCGCTACCGGAGTCACCCCGGCATTCTCAGGCCGGCAAACCCGACAACGCGCCCATGAACTGCCGGTAGTGACGCAGCTCGGCGATCGAGTCGTGCACGTCGCTCAGTGCGGTATGGCTGGAGGTCTTGCCCACGCCAGCGGCCACCGTGGGAGCCCAGCGCTTGGCCAGTTCCTTCACGGTGGACACGTCCAGGTTGCGGTAGTGGAAGTACTTCTCCAGCCGCGGCATTTCACGGTGCAGGAAGCGGCGGTCCTGGCAGATCGAATTGCCGCACATCGGCGAGGCACCGGCGCGGATCCACTGGGCCAGGAAGTTCACGGTCGCGGCTTCGGCCTGGCCCAGGGTGACCTGGCTCTCCACCACGCGCTGCCACAGCCCGGAGCGCCGGTGCTGGTTGCGGTTCCATTCGTCCATGGCCTCCAGTCGCTCCACCGGGTGGTGGATGGCGAATTCCGGGCCCTCAGCCAACACGTTCAACTGCGCGTCGGTCACCACCGTGGCGATCTCGATGATCGAGTCGTTGTCGGTATCCAGACCGGTCATTTCCAGGTCGATCCAGATCAGTCGTTCGCCTTCCGCGCCGTTGTCGGCCATGTGTTCAAACCCGTTTACGAAAGGACCATGATACCTGCAACGCTGTGGTGCTTCCGGCATTTCTGCGGGCCGGCCAACGGCCGGCGCTACCGGAC
>NZ_JASCOZ010000347.1 GCF_029960115.1 Stenotrophomonas sp. PS02289 | reverse complement strand
CCGTAGAGCCGGGCTTGCCCGGCTGCTCTTCGCAGGAACCCAACCCCGTAGAGCCGGGCTTGCCCGGCTGCTCTTCGCGCCAAACCGTCCGCCAACGTCAGCCGGGCAAGCCCGGCTCTACATCACCGCGCGGATCATTCCTACGTAGCGGTCCGCAACATCCCGAGCGCGGCCAAGCAACCGCCTCGCCATCCTGTCCGCATGGCCAGCCCCTCACTCCAGCATGGAAGAATCTCCAATGTCGGCTGCTGCTACGTCATCACCACAGTGACGGCCGGGCGCAACAGAATCTTCGAATGTCCGGAAAACGCCCGCGAACTGGTCAGCTGGCTCAAATGCTCGGATCACGAAGGTCGAACAGAATCCCTTGCCTGGGCGGTGATGCCCGATCACCTGCACTGGATGTTCTTCCTGCGCGACACATCGCTTTCCACGGTGGTACGCATGATGAAGTCACATTCTGCCCGGGCGATCAACCAACGCAACGGTAGCCAGGGAACTATCTGGCAACCCGGCTATTACGATCAGCGTCAGCGTGACGAACGTCAGTTCCGAACGGAAGCGCTTTACATCATGGCCAATCCGGTCCGTGCGGGTCTGGCAACACGCTTGGAGGAATACCCATTCGCGTGGTGCCGCTGGTCGCTCTCCGGCATGACGATCTGACGTATACCGTAGAGCCGGGGGGGGGGGGGGGGGGGGGGGGGGGGGCGCCCCGCCCCCCCCCGCCCCCCCCCCCCCCCCCGCCCCCCGGG
>NZ_JASCOZ010000346.1 GCF_029960115.1 Stenotrophomonas sp. PS02289 | reverse complement strand
CTGCACGGGCGGCAACGGGCGCGGCGGCGGCGACCGGTTCGGGCGCGGGAGCCGGTGCCACGGGGACCACGGGTGCCTCCGGCACCACAGGCACGCTGTCGCGCCACGGCTGCGCGGGGGCGGGTTCGGGCGCGGCGGCGGCGAAACGGGCCTCTTCCAGCGCGGCCACGCGCCGGCGCAACCCACCAATCATCACCAACGCCACCACCAGCAGCACGGGCATGGCCAGCAGGACCAGCACGGCCAGGACAATCAACGCTTCCATTCCACGTCATCCTCAATCAAACGCCGCACCCATCCCCATGGGCGGGTACCTGCGGCACGCGGTCATCCTACCTGATGTGCCGGGCTGGGCAGGTTCCCCGCTGCGGTCGCAGAGGTTACGTAGAGCCGGGCTCTGCCCGGCTGCTGTTGGTTTTTGGCGAACAGCCCTCGGCTGCCGATCTACGAGTCTGGGGCCGGTGGCCATGGGAAATGCCACATCAACGGCGGTGTCGATCCGGGGCCATGCGTTACCGGATGTTGTCCATTTCACGGCCGTCGTCTGTCGACCGACGCTACCGGGCCGCGCGTGCTTTTGATCTTCCTTGGCCACCGACGCACTGTCGTGGCGGGTCGGGGTGGGCTGGAGGGGGCGTGAGCCGCATGGGTCGGGCGCATGCGCCCGACGGGTTGGGCACGACGCCCAACCCCGGCCTTGCCGTGTGCGCAGGATTGCGCCCCCGAGCCAGCGGCGATCGAGGCTACAGGGACGTACTTG
>NZ_JASCOZ010000345.1 GCF_029960115.1 Stenotrophomonas sp. PS02289 | reverse complement strand
TGCCTGTGTTGGGATGCTGTCGTAGAGCCGGACTTGCCCGGCTGAGGGTGTCCGTGCGTGCCCAGCCGGGCAAGCCCGGCTCTACGTGGTCTGGACGTGGGGTGGGGCAGACTGGGGAATCTCAACAGGGCGCTGGCTCCCATGAAACGTCCCCTCTTGCTGGGCTTGGCGGCCCTTGTGCTGACTGCCTGCTCCAAGTCCGAACCCACGCCGGCTGAATCGCCGGCGCAGCCACCAGCGGCCGCGCAAGCGCCGGCTCCAGCGGTACCGGCCCCCGCCCCCGCCCCCGCGCAAGGTCCATCGTTCGACTGCAATCAGGCCAGTTCCGATGCGGAAACCCAGGTCTGCAACGATGCGGAGCTGTCAGCCTTGGATCGGCGGCTCGCTGAGCTTTACAAGGCCGCGCAGACCAGCCCGGACGAACTGGATATCGCGGCCGAGCAGCGCGGCTGGATAAAGGGGCGCGACGCCTGCTGGCAGGCGGTGGACGCGCGGCGCTGCCTGGTCGAGTCCTATCAGACACGCATTGTCGAACTGCAGATTGCGACCACGCCCGGCCCTGGACCCGCACCGGTGAACTTCGTCTGCGAGGGCAGCGACAAGCCGTTGGCGGTGACCTACTACAACGAGATCGAGCCGAACGCGGCGTTGATTCGACTGGGGCAGGACCAGGCCATTGCGTTCCTGGCTCCTGCTGCCAGCGGTGCGCGTTACACCCGCGAAGGCGTGGAATTCTGGGAGCACCAGGGCGAAGCCACGCTGGCGTTCTACGGGACCCGGTTGAGTTGCCGCAAGCCTGCGTAGAGCCACGCCCTGCGTGGCTGCACCAACGGGATCCGCCCCATGCTGTGAAGCCACGCAGGGCGTGGCTC
>NZ_JASCOZ010000344.1 GCF_029960115.1 Stenotrophomonas sp. PS02289 | reverse complement strand
GGGCTTGCCCGGCTGCCTTGGTCCGCGGCAGAGCAGCCGGGCAAGCCCGGCTCTACGCGGACGGGACATCCCGATCACGGCGGCTTTCTGCATCGCTGGCGATGCTGGTGGCTGATCCTGAGGAGATCCCCCATGCACTACGAGCTGTACTACTGGACCGGCATTCAGGGGCGTGGCGAGTTCGTGCGCCTGGCGCTGGAAGACGCCGGTGCCTCCTACACCGACATGGCGCGCGAGCACGGTGACGAAGCGATCACCCCGTTTCTTGAAGGTGCGCATGAAGGTCTGCAGCCGTTCGCGCCGCCATTCCTGGTCACCGGCCGGCAGGTGATCGCCCAGGTCGCGGCCATCCTGCATTACCTGGGGCCGGAACTGAACCTGGTGCCCGAAGCGGCCTCACGCCGCCTCCAGGCGCTTCAGCTGCAGATGACCATTGTCGACTTCGTGGCGGAGATCCACGACACCCATCATCCGATTGCCAGTTCGAAGTACTACGAAGACCAGAAGGATGCCGCCAAGGCGCGCGCAACGTCGATGCGCGGCGAACGGATGCCGAAGTTCCTGGGCTGGTTCGAACAGGTGCTGGAGGCCAACGGCGGCCTGCATCCCCTGCGCGAACATTCATATGTGGATCTTTCGCTGTTCCAGCTGGTCAGCGGGCTGACCTATATGTTCCCGCGCCGCATGCAGGCACTGCGCGGTGAGTTGCCGTTGCTGCATGCACTGCACGACCGCGTGCAGCGGCGGCCGAATGTGGCCGCCTACCTGGCGTCCGAGCGGCGCTTGGCGTTCAACACCAATGGAATCTTCCGGTACTACCCGGAATTGGATGGGGAGGTTTGAAGCACGGTAGCGCCGGCCGTTGGCCGGCCCAGGCGATGCTGAGGGCCGGCC
>NZ_JASCOZ010000343.1 GCF_029960115.1 Stenotrophomonas sp. PS02289 | reverse complement strand
AACCCACCGGGGTTTTTTTTTACCTGGGTGGGGGGGGGGGGGGCGGCCCGTTCCGGGGGACGGCGCAAGTACGTCCCTGTAGCCTCGATCGCCGCATCCATGCGGCTCACGCCCCCTCCAGCCCATCCCGACCCACCCTCGACAGGGCGTCGGTGACGGAGCCGGAAAGCAAAAGCGGCATTGCCGCCATCTGGGGACTCCCCCAGGAAACCCGCTTTTCGCGACCAACAAACCGAAACACCGTTAAAATCGCTCCCATGAATACCCCTTACGACCCCACCCGCCTCAGCGAACTGGCCCAGGTCCTGATCGACAACGTGCGTGAGCTGGCCCAGGCCGGCTGGACGCCGGCGACCAGCAGCAACTTCTCGCATCGGCTGGATGACCAGCATGCGGCGATTACCGTGTCCGGCAAAGACAAGGGCCGGCTGATCGAAGACGACATCATGGTCGTGGACTTCGATGGCCAGGCCGTGGGTCGGCCGCTGCGGCCTTCGGCTGAGACCCTGCTGCATACCCAGCTGTACCGGCGCTTCCCGGAAGTGGGCTGCGTGCTGCATACGCATTCCCCGGTGCAGACCGTGGCCTCGCGGCTGTATGCCGCGCAGGGGCATATCCGGCTGGAAGGCTATGAGCTGCTGAAGGCCTTCCATGGCAACAGCACCCACGAAATGGCCATTGAAGTGCCGGTGTTTGCCAACACCCAGGACATGAACGTGCTCTCGGCCCAGGTCGATGTCCTGCTCGACCAGCAGTGCCTGTGGGGCTATCTGATTGATGGCCATGGGCTGTACGCCTGGGGCCGGGACATGGCCGAGGCGCGCCGGCACCTGGAAGCGTTCGAGTTCCTGTTCCATTGCGAGCTGGAGCTGAGGAAGCTGCGCGGGCTTTGAACGCCCGTGTAGAGCCGGGGGGGGGGGGGGGGGGGGGGGTGGGGGCCGGCGCCGC
>NZ_JASCOZ010000342.1 GCF_029960115.1 Stenotrophomonas sp. PS02289 | reverse complement strand
GCCGTTGGCCGGCCCAAGGGATGTTTCCGACGCCATGAGGGCCGGCCAACGGCCGGCGCTACCAGGATTGCGGCTTACAATGGCCCTTTCCGTATCCAGAAAGACGCAATCCCATGTCCAAGCAGTCCAAGGCCAAGCGCGACAAGCGCAAGAAGACCCAGCCCAAGCGCGCGATCCAGCGCCTGAACAGCCAGCAGCCGGTGCAGAACCACGCCGTGCTGCAGAACGCCGAAGGCCAGGTCGTGGCCGCCATTGGCCTGCAGGGCACCGAATGGCTGCTGGCCATCGGCGGCCAGACCATGGGCAACGCCGACAACCCGGTGCCGATGCTGGCCATGCTCAAGCACCTGGCCAACGTGCAGGAGAAGGAAGGCCGCCCGGTCACCCTGGAAACCTCGCCGCAGCTGCAGCAGATGATTGACGACCTGGCCGCCGACGAAGGCAAGACCGCCGAGGAATACCTGGCCCAGCTGGTGTCCGAGTTCGAAGGCGTGGAAGACGCCGCCGACGAGGCTGAAGGCGAAACCGCTGAAGCCAGCGCCGATGCCGAAGCCGCCCCGGCCGACGCCGACGCTCCGGCCGACAGCACCGAGCAGCCCAAGGGCTGATCACCGCCGGTGACGGTCTATATCGACGATGCGGTTCATCCCTGGCGCGACCAGCGCTGGGCGCATCTGATGGCCGACACCCTGCCCGAGCTGCACGCGATGGCGGCGCAGCTCGGGATTCCACGGCGGGCGTTCCAGAACCGCCGCAGCGGCGCGCATTACGACGTGCCCGCCCCGATGCGCGAACGCGCCATCGCATTGGGCGCACGCGCCATTTCGCGGCATACCGACCGGGAATTGTTGAAGGCAGTCATCGCCAACGCGCGGGCGCAGTACGACGGATGATTTCCGGGCTGCGGTGGGACCGCCTGGGCCGGCCAACGGCCGGCGCTACCGGGGTCACCGGTGCGAATGCGGATTTGGTAGCGC
>NZ_JASCOZ010000341.1 GCF_029960115.1 Stenotrophomonas sp. PS02289 | reverse complement strand
GCCGTTGGCCGGCCCATGCATCGCTGAGGGCCGGCCAACGGCCGGCGCTACCGTTTCGCGATCAGGCGTCCCGGGCGACGTCTTCGTCGTCCAGTGTTTCCACGCCGCCGCCGTGCAGGCGTCGCCAGATCCACTGCAGCGCGTGCGGCGGCGTGTCCGCCTGCTGTTCCAGCAGCGCCAGCGCCTGCGCCTGGCCGATGCGACCATGCCGGCACAGCAGGCTCGCGGCAGCGGCGGCGCGCGCGAAACGCAGACTGCCCGCCAGCCCGCCGTCAGAATCACCGCCCTCCCGCAGCAGCGCCGTGTGCACCGCCGGTGGCAGCTCCCAGGCCGCGGCAATACGGCCGGCCACCGGCAGCGTCCAAGTGTCCAGCAGCTGGCTGGCCAGTTCCTGTGAAGGCGGCGGGTCGGCGCGACGAGTTGCTGCGTCCAGCAGGTGACGCATCACCAACGCCGCGCCCAGCCCTTGGGTCAGCCCCATCCACTGGGCGGCGAAGCCATCTTCCTGGGTGACCCGCCGAGCATGGTCGGCGGCTGCACGCGACGCCAGCAGGGCGTGCTCCCAGATCACCGTGCCGAACTGCGGAAACGCCTCGCAGTGCAGCTGCATGACCGGCTGCACCAGCACCGCGCTGATGATCTGGCGGATGCCGTCGGTGCCGACCAGGGTCACCGCACGCTGCAGGCTGTCCACCGGCTTGGCCTGCAGACGGTACAGCGGGCTGTTGGCGATGCGCAGCAGGTTGCCGGTCAGCACCGGGTCCTGGCCAATGATGACCGCCATCGCGCGGGCAGATGCGTCACTGTCGTTGACGGTCTGGATCAGCTGCGGCAGCAGCTGCGGCCGACGCGGCAAGTGACGGGCCGACCAGTCCTGCGCCTCCAGTGACTGGGTCACAGCCTGCCGCAGTGCGTTCTCGTCAGCCGCCGCGGTTTCCCGCGCACCGCCACTGCGGGGTACCAGCGCCAGCGCATGCAATCCCGCCTGCAGGATCGGCCCGGCGTCGCCCGCGGGCGGCGGCGTGGCCGGCCTGCCGGCCTCGGAAGGCCGTGGCGGGCGGGCATCGGC
>NZ_JASCOZ010000340.1 GCF_029960115.1 Stenotrophomonas sp. PS02289 | reverse complement strand
GGGCGCGGCGCCGCGCAGGCGACCATCGCCGCCGAACACGAGGATCTGGGCGGCGGCCTTGTCCATGATCGCGAAGGGATAGCCCTGGCTGTCGCCGGAGGCGACGACCCAGCCGGCCAGTTCGATCACCGTGTCGGAGACGTCCTGGCCGCGGGGCAGTTCGTCCAGTGACGTCACCGGCGGGGTGCCGTCGTCGCGCGCGCTGGCGGGGGCGCCCACGCTGGCCAGCGCCAGCGCCAGGGCCAGCGCAACCGCGCGCCGGCCCGGGTGGGAGAGGGAGTGGGGGAAAGTACGGATGGGAAGCTCCTCGGGGGCGGAACACCATCCAACGCGGGGATCCGCGCCGCGCAGGCGACGGATCCCCGCGCCGGTCGGTCAAGCGGAGTGCGTGCTCACCCGCGCGGCACGCGGCGCGGCGACGACTCCAGCCGCTGCACGCGGCCTTCGATCTGGTCGAGGCGCTGGTTGGCGCGCTGGGCGCCCTGATTGGCGGATTCGGCGCTCTGGGCCGCCCCCTGCACCTGGGTGTCGAGGCGGTCGAGGCGGGAGTCGCCGCGGCAATGTCTGACGCGAAGATCAGAACGCACCGATACGAACGTGCGAACACAGGCGCAACACTGAGCAGCCGTCCCCGCACCGGAGCGCTGCGTGCCGCGCCTCGCCACATCCCGGCGGCAAGCCGCGGGATGCGCGCCACTGCCGTCCGCCCACACCGGTTCGCGGTACGCGCGCCACGCGCCCGAGCGCACGCTGCTGTACGCGTTGGTAGAGGCGCACTACCCGGACTTCATTGTACGGATCGAAGCGGAGGGCCGCTCGCTGCCCGGATATGTCCGCGAGGCGTTCGATGCCTACCTGCGTTGCGGCGTGCTCGAGCACGGCTTCCTGCGGGTGGTGTGCGAGCACTGCCGTGCAGAGAGGCTGGTGGCCTTCTCCTGCAAGAAGCGCGGGTTCTGCCCGAGTTGCGGCGCGCGACGCATGGCCGAGTCGGCGCGGCACCTGGTCGAGGAGGTGTTCGGCCCGCGGCCTGTGCGGCAATGGGTGCTGAGCTTTCCGTACCCCTTGCGTTTCCTGTTCG
>NZ_JASCOZ010000033.1 GCF_029960115.1 Stenotrophomonas sp. PS02289 | reverse complement strand
GCCCAAGGGGTGCGTGGGCCGGCCAACGGCCGGCGCTACCGGTCAGATCCCATTACCCCTTGGCGGCCAGCTGCCGCAGCACGTACTGCAACAAACCGCCGTGCTTGAAGTACTCCACTTCCTTCGGCGTCAGCAGCATCACATGGGCCGTGAAGGTCACCACGGTGCCATCGGCCTTGGTCGCGGTGACCGTGGCGGTCTTGCTGGCCCCGTCCTGCAGGCCGGTGATGTCCACCACTTCCGAGCCGTCCAGGCCCAGGCTCTGCGCGTTCTCGCCGGCCTGGAACTGCAGCGGCAGCACGCCCATGCCGACCAGGTTGGAGCGGTGGATGCGCTCGAAGCTTTCGGCCATCACCGCCTTCACGCCGAGCAGGTTGGTGCCCTTGGCGGCCCAGTCACGCGAGGAGCCGGTGCCGTACTCCTTGCCGGCAAACACCACCAGCGGCACGCCGTCGGCCTTGTACTTCATGGCCGCGTCGTAGATCGCCAGCTTTTCCGGTTCGCCACCGGCTTTGCCGTAGTACAGGGTATTGCCGCCTTCCTCACCGCCGAACATCAGGTTCTTGATGCGGATGTTGGCGAAGGTGCCGCGCACCATCACGTCGTCGTTGCCGCGACGGCTGCCGTAGCTGTTGAAGTCGGCCGGCTGCACGCCACGTTCCTGCAGGAAGCGGCCCGCCGGCGAGTCCTTCTTGATGTTGCCGGCCGGGGAAATGTGATCGGTGGTGATCGAGTCACCAAACAGGCCCATCACCCGCGCGCCATGCACGTCCTCGACATGCCCGACCTGCATGGTCATGCCATCGAAGTAGGGCGGGTTCTTGATGTAGGTCGAGGCACCGTCCCACTCGTACAGATTGCCCTCGGGCGACTGGATGGTGTTCCAGCGGGTATCGCCCTTGAACACGTCGGCGTAGTTCTGCTTGAACATCTCCGGGCCGATGGTGGCGGCAATGACGTCGCCGATTTCCTTGTTGCTCGGCCAGATGTCGCGCAGGTACACCGGCTGGCCGTCGCTGCCGGTGCCGAGCGGCTCGGTGGTCAGGTCGATGTCGGTGGTGCCGGCAATGGCATAGGCCACCACCAGCGGCGGGCTGGCCAGGTAGTTCATTTTGACTTCGGGGTGCACGCGCCCTTCGAAGTTGCGGTTGCCCGACAGCACCGAGGTCACCACCAGGTCACCGGCGGCAATGCCGGCGCTGACTTCGGTGGGCAGCGGGCCGGAGTTGCCGATGCAGGTGGTGCAGCCGTAGCCGACCACGTAGAAGCCGACCTTTTCCAGTTCGGTGAGGACGCCGGCTTTTTCCAGATAGTCGGTGACCACACGCGAGCCTGGGCCGAGCGAGGTTTTCACCCACGGCTTGCGGTCCAGGCCCTTGGCCGCGGCGTTGCGCGCGAGCAGGCCGGCGCCGATCATCACCGCCGGGTTGGAGGTGTTGGTGCACGAGGTGATCGCCGCGATCACCACCGCGCCGTCCTTCAGGCGGAAGCGCTGGCCGTCCAGCGCGACATCCGAATAGCCCTTGGCCAGCTGCTCGTTGCCGACCGCTGCGCCGCCGCCTTCGTTGACGAACTTGGAGACGTCGTCGTTGCGCTTGTCGCGGTTGGTGGTGAGTCCACCGAGGTTGTCGCGGTAGTTCTGCTTCACGTCCTGCAGCAGCACGCGGTCCTGCGGGCGCTTGGGACCGGCCAGGGAGGGCTTCACTTCGCCCATGTCCAGTTCCAGCGTGGCGCTGTAGCTGGCGTGCGGGCTGTTGGCGTCGTGCCACAGACCCTGCGCCTTCGCATACGCCTCGACCAGCGCGATCTGTTCTTCGCTGCGGCCGGACAGGCGCAGGTAGTTCAGCGACTCCTGGTCGATCGGGAAGATGCCGCAGGTGGCACCGTACTCCGGAGCCATGTTGCCGATCGTGGCGCGGTCGGCCAGCGGCAGGTGCTGCAGGCCTTCGCCGAAGAACTCGACGAACTTGCCGACCACGCCGTGCTTGCGCAGCATCTGGGTGACGGTCAGCACCAGGTCGGTCGCGGTGGCACCTTCCGGCAGCCTGCCGGTCAGTTTGAAACCGACCACCTGCGGAATCAGCATCGAGGAAGGCTGGCCGAGCATGGCCGCTTCGGCTTCGATGCCGCCCACGCCCCAACCGAGCACGCCGATGCCGTTGATCATCGTGGTGTGGCTGTCGGTACCGAACACGGTGTCGGGGTAGGCCACAGCCTTGCCGTCCTTGTCCGCGGTCATCACCACACGCGCCAGATTCTCCAGGTTCACCTGGTGCACGATGCCGGTGTTGGGCGGTACCACCTTGAAGTTGTCGAAGGCCTTCTGGCCCCAGCGCAGGAAGCCATAGCGTTCCTGGTTGCGCTGGAATTCGATCTTGCCGTTGAGGTCCAGTGCGTCGGGCTTGCCGAACACGTCCACCTGCACCGAGTGGTCGATGACCAGTTCGGACGGAATCTGCGGATTGATCTGCTCCGGGCGGCCGCCGAGCTTGACCACGGCATCGCGCATCGCCGCCAGGTCGACCACGCAGGGCACGCCGGTGAAATCCTGAAGGACCACGCGCGCCGGCATGAACGCAATCTCAACGTCCGGTTCTGCCTTGGGGTCCCATTTCGCCACGGCCTCGATGTGGTCGCGGCCGACCGTCGCACCGCCGTCCTCGTGCCGGAGCAGGTTCTCCAGCAGGATCTTCATCGAATAGGGCAGGTGGGAGATGTCGAACTGCTGGCCGAGCTTGGGCAGGCTGAAGTAGTCGTAGGCCGCGCCGCCGACATCCAGCTGGCTGCGGGTGGAGAACGAATCGCTCATGCGGGGAAACTCCTCTTGCGGATGGCTTGCAGTGGCCCGCGGACGGACCTGCTTGCGATGGCCGGCGGGGCCGCCGGCATGCAGCCAGTATGGCTGATGCCAGTGGGTCGGCGCGGCAGCCGGCTCAGAACGCAAGGTTATACATTCGTATGTAGTTTTCGTGTCACGGCTTGCCCCGCCACTGGCTCATCAGCATCTGCAGGAAGCGTTCGGCACTGGGCGAGAGCAGGGCCCCGCGCCGCCGCACGATGCCGATGGTGCGCGAGACCACCGGGTTGCCGATCGGGCGCGTGACCAGAATGGGGTGATCCCCGTCGGGGGTGGCCATTTTCGGCAGTACCGACACGCCGATCCCCGCTTCGACCATGCCCAGTGACGTGGACAGGTGGGTCACTTCGTAGTGCCAGCTAAGCTTGAGGTTTTCGCGCGCCAGTGCGCCGTCGAGCAGGGTGCGGTTGCCGCTGGTGCGATGCACGGTGATCAGCTGGTGGCGGGCCAGGTCGGACCACTCCACCTTGCGCTTGCGCGCCAGCGGATGGTCGCGTCGGCAGGCCAGCACGAAGGGGTCTTCGGCGAGCACATCAAAATCCAGATTCGGATCGTTGGCTCCCATGAAATTGATGCCGAATTCCACTTCGCCACGCTCCACCGCCTGCAGCCCTTCGGTGGCGGGGATGTCGAGAATGCGGAAGCGCACATTCGGATGCGCCTCATGGAAGCGTGCCATCACGCTGGGCAGGAAGTAGAACGCCGCAGTCGGCAGGCAGGCGATGGTGACGGTGGCACCACGGGTGTCGTCGTGGCCGCGCAGTGAAAACAGCGAGCCATCGAACTCTTCAATCATGCGTCGTACCAGTGGCAGCAGGTTCTCGCCGACCGCCGTGGTGCTGACGCTGCGCGTGGTGCGTTCCAGCAGGGGAGAGCCCACCGCCTGTTCCAGCTTCTGGATGCGACGGCTCAGCGCAGGTTGTGAGACATGCAGGGTTTCAGCGGCGCGATGGAAGCTGCGGGTTTCGGCCACCAGCAGGAAGGCGCGCAGGTCGAGGATTTCGCAATTGATGCTCATAGGGCATTAATCATCCAAAAATCAGCAATTCACAGATCAATCGGGGTCATGCCAGTATCGAATCACAGGGTGATATTCATCCGCTATAAGCATCAATCTACCACACGTATGTCCAACGATCTTTCCAGCATTCCCTGCGTGCTCATGCGCGGCGGTACCTCCAAGGGGCCGTTCTTCCTGGCCTCGGACCTGCCGACCGACATCGCCGCCCGCGACCGCCTGCTGGTGGAAGTGATGGGCTCGGGGCACCCGCTGCAGATCGACGGCATCGGCGGTGGCAATGCACTCAGCAGCAAGGTGGCGATCATCGACAAGGCCAGCCGCCCGGACGCCGACGTGGACTACCTGTTCGCCCAGGTCAAGGTGGAACAGCGTCTGGTCGACACCTCGCCGAACTGCGGCAACATGCTGGCCGCGGTGGGGCCGTATGCCATCGAACGCGGCCTGGTGCAGGCGCACCACCCGCGCACGGAAGTACGCATCCACAACGTCAACACCGGCAAGGTGATCGTGGCGACGGTGGAAACGCCCCATGGCCAGGTGGTGTATCGCGGCGACACCCATATTGCCGGTGCGCCCGGCGGTGCCGCGCCGGTGCAGCTCGCCTTTCTCGACGCGGCGGGCGCACGCACCGGCAAACTGCTGCCCAGCGGTCATGCAATGGAACAGATCGATGGCGCGGATGTGAGCCTGATCGACTGCGCCATGCCGATGGTGCTGATCCGCGCCAGCGACCTCGGCGTGCAGGGCGGTGAATCGCCGGCGGAGCTCAATGCCAATCGTGATCTGATGACGCGGATGGAAGCCATTCGCATCCAGGCGGGCGAACGCATGGGCATCGCCGATGCCGGCAGCAAAGTCATTCCTAAACCCGTTTTGCTTTCCGCACCGCAACATGGCGGCAGCCTGCAGGTGCGTTATTTCATGCCACATCAATGCCATACGGCATTGGCGATCACCGGCGGCGTGGGCATTGCCACGGCCGCAGCGACGCCGGGCACCCTGGCTAACACGTTCGTCGGGTGTGACGCATTGCCCACTTTGATTACTCTCGAACATCCGAGCGGTGCCCTGGACGTGGGCTTGAGTCGCAGCTCGGAACACGCGCCGGTCGTGGCCAGCGTGGTTCGCACCGCCCGCCGCCTGTTTGAAGGCCGGGTGTTCGCCACCACGCCGATTGCCACCGCAACCACGCAATGGACTTCAGCGGCATGACCTGACCCCGGTCAGGAGGCCGCGCCGCAGGCACGACCTCCCGACCTCCACCGAAACACCGTTACACGTAGCAGCACATCCTGGGAGGGATAGATGTACAAGCGATTTCTGATGACCGCGCTGGTCGCGGCAAGCCTGGCTGTTGCCGGCTGTGGCAAATCCGGCGGCGAAGGTGCCGCTGCCAGCGGCGGCGACAATGCCCCGGTCCGCATCAGCGTGGGGTCTTACAACCTCAACAACCTGCCGTTCTTCATCGCCGATTCCAAGGGCTACTTCAAGGAAGTGGGCCTGGACGTGAAGACCGAGAATTTCGCCCAGGGCGGTTCCAAAGTGCTGCAGGCGCTGGTGGCCAACTCCACCGATGTGGCGGTGGGCTTCTATGACCACACCATCCAGATGCAGGCCAAGCAGAAAGACGTCGTGGCGTTCGTGCTGCTGTCGCGCAACTCCGGGCTGGTGATGGCCGGGCGTGACGATGCGACGTTTGATCCGGCGCGCCCGGAAACGATCAAGGGCCAGAAAGTGGGCATCACCGCACCGGGGTCATCGTCGGACTTCTTCGTGCGCCACTTCCTGGCCCAGCATGACATCCCGGTCGACAGCATCTCGCTGATCGGCGTGGGTTCCGGTGCCGCGGCCGTGGCCGCGCTGGAGCAGGGCAAGATCGACCTGCTGGTGAACTACGATCCGGCCGCCACGCTGATCACCGAGCGCAAGGTCGGCAAGATCATCATCGATGCACGCAGCGACGAGGGTGCCCGCCAGGTGTATGGCGGCCTGTATCCGACCTCGGTGATGTATGCCAACCAGAGCTTCCTGGACCAGCGTCCGGATGCCGCCGAGAAGATCGCCCGCGCCGAGCAGAAGGCCCTGAAGTTCATCGCTGACAACAGCGCCGAGGACATCGTCGCGGCGCTGCCGGACAGCTACGTCTCTGGTGATCGCGCCACCTACGCGCGTGCCGTCGAGAACGCCCGCGCCATCTTCACCAAGGATGGTCACTTCACCCCGGCTGATCTGGAAACGCCGCTGAAGGTGCTGCGCGAGTTCAACAAGGACGTGGCCAACCACGATATCGACCTGTCCAAGACCTACACCAATGCCTTCGTCGAACGCGCCAGCGCCTCGACCCCGGCTGCCCAGAACTAAGCGGAGGTAACCCATGGCCACCAATGCCACCGTGCGCAAGCTCAACGGCGCACCGCAGCTGGAGCCTGCACAGACCATGGTTGCGATCAACCAGGTCACCATGTCCTTCGGCGACTTCACTGCCGTACGCGACGTCGACATCCAGGTGGGCAATGGCGAGTTCCTCGCCATTGTCGGCCCCACCGGCTGCGGCAAGAGCACCATCCTCAATTCCGTGGCGGGGCTGCTGAAGCCCTCCGCCGGTGAGGTCAGCATCGATGGGCGTGCCGTCAATGGCGTGCAGGCGTCGGTCGGCTATCTGTTCCAGCAGGATGCGCTGCTGCCCTGGAAGACCGCTTACCAGAACGTGGAACTGGGCCTGAAGTTCCGCGGCGTCGGCGAAGCCGAGCGCAAGCAGAAGGTCAATGCCTGGCTGGCCAAGGTCGGTCTGTCCGGGTTTGAACACCGCTATCCGCACCAGCTGTCCGGCGGCCAGCGCAAGCGCGTGCAGATGGCGCAGGCGCTGATCGTGGAGCCGAAGGTGATCCTGATGGACGAGCCGTTCTCGGCGCTGGACATCCATACCCGTCACCTGATGCAGAACGAACTGCTGCGCCTGTGGCAGGAAGACCGCCGCTCGGTGATTCTGATCACCCACGATCTGGAAGAGGCCATTGCGCTGGGCGACCGCGTGGTGGTGCTGTCGTCCGGTCCTGCCAGCCGTGTGGTGCGCAGTTTCGATGTCGACCTGGAGCGTCCGCGCAACGTGGCGGAAATCAAACTCGACCAACGTTTTACCGACCTGTACCGCGATATCTGGGCCTGCCTGCGCGGCGAAGTGGAGAAGAGCTATGCACGCCAGGACTGACAAATTCATCCAGCTTGCGCTGGTCATCATTGTATTCGGTGGTTGGGAAGGCGGCATCGCCATGGGGTGGATCGACCCGTTCTTCTTCCCGGCACCGACCGCCATCGCCAAGCAGTCGTGGACCTGGCTGTCGGATACCTCGTTCTACCAGCACGTGTACATCACCCTGACCGAAACCGCGCTGGGCTACCTGATCGGTACCGCGCTGGGTGTTGCCGGCGGTGTGTGGCTCGGCCTGAGCCGGCGCTCGGCGCGCATCCTGGATCCCTTCATCAAGGGCTTCAATGCGATCCCGCGTGTGGTGCTGGCACCGATCTTCGTGCTGTGGCTGGGCTTGGGCCTGTGGTCCAAGGTGGCGCTGGCAGTGACGCTGGTGTTCTTCACCACCTTCTTCAACGCCATGCAGGGCGTGCGTGAAGTGAACCCGGTGGTGCTGGCCAACGCCCGCATCCTGGGAGCCGGGCGCAGCGATCTGCTGCGTCATGTGTACTTCCCGGCGGCGGCCAGCTGGATCCTGTCTTCGCTGCGCACCTCGGTCGGCTTTGCGGTTGTCGGTGCCATCATCGGCGAGTACCTCGGTGCATCGGCCGGTCTGGGCTACCTGATCGCGCAGGCGGAAGGCAACTTCAATGCCGTGGGCGTGTTCGCCGGCATCATCATCCTGGCCGCCTTCGTGCTGGTGATCGACGCCATGCTGGACATCGTCGAGAACCGGGTGATCACCTGGCGTCCGAACGCGCAGCAGGGCGCGACCAGCTGATTGCCTGACGCGACGTCGGGAAGCCCCGGCGTCGCGCGTCTGAAAACATTCCCCCCGCATCATTGCAATGCACCCGCCAGGCCACGTGCCGGCGGGTTGGAGAGAGAACCCATGAAGACGCATCCCGTGCTGCCCCGCGCAGCGCTGACGGTGGCGCTTGGCCTGCTGCTGGCCAGCGGCCATGCCGCCGCGCAGTCCACCCCGCCGGCACCGCTCAGCCAGGCCGAGCTCACCGCGCTGGTGCAGCAGCAAGCGCAGCAGATCCAGCAGCTTCAATCCCGCCTTGATGCACTGGAAGGCACCGGTTGCACCGCTGCCGCGCCCGTGGCTGCACCTGCTCCGGAACTGGAAAGTCGCGTAGCAAAACTCGAAACCCAGCAGTCCAAAGCGCCCAAGGTCTCCTTCAGCAAGGGCGCGCCGGAGTTCACCAGCGCCGATGGCAACGTGACCTTCCGTCCGCGCGGCCGTCTGTTCGTGGACGGCTCCAGTACCGACGGCTCTGACAGCAGCGACCGCAACATTTCCGGCACCGAGATCCGCTCGGTGCGCCTGGGCGCGGAAGGCCGTTACGGCATTCTGGGCTGGGCAGTGGAGGGTGACTTCGCCGACAACGAGGTCGCGTGGAAGTCGGTGTACGCCACGGTTGACCACAAGCTGTTCGGCCTGCCGGCCGACCTGACCATCGGTAACCGCCTCAACGATCGCGGCATCGACGGGTCCAGCAGTACCTCCAACACGCCGTTCCCGGACCGCAACGTGGTCGGCACGCTGATGCTGCCGCAGCGCGGCCTGTTCGGTGTGGGCCTGACCGAGCGCGTGTACGGCAAGGGCTGGCATGCCAGTCTGTCGGTGGCCGGCAACGACCTCAACAACGTCGGCGACAACAACGACAGCCAGACCTGGGCCACCCGCGTGCACTGGAACCCCATCGCCAGCAAGGCGGCCACGCTGCACCTGGGGGCATGGGCGTTCCACGAGGAGATTGCCGCCGGGTCGACCGGCGTGCTGCGCAGCTCGGCCATTGCCGGGCACTTCAATGACCTGGTCAAGATCACCCCGGGCACGCTGGCCGGTACGGACCGCAGCACGGCTTATGGCGTCGAAGCCGCCGGCTTCTTCGGGCAGGGCTGGGCGACGGGCGAGTGGGGTACGCGTAACCTGCGCGGGACCAATGCCAGTGGTCGTTACGACCTGGATCATGACGCCTGGGCGGTGTCGGCCGGCTGGTTCCTCAGCGGGGCCAGCCCGTCGTACTCGGCCAAGGCCGGTACCTGGGGCAAGGTGAAGGTCGCCGACCCGGTCACCAGCGGCGGTCGCGGGGCCTGGGAACTGCGTGGCCGCTACGAGGACGTGGACTATGCCGAACTGCCCACCGGCGGCACCGGCCACGCCTGGACGGTGGGGGCCAACTGGTACCTCAACGACTACAGCCGGGTCATGTTCGACGTGATCCGCTGGCAGACCGACAACCCGACGGGTGCGGTGCAGGGCAAGGACGAAGGCACCACCTTCAATACCCGGTTCCAGGTAGCGTTCTAAGCGATTGGCTGTTGAACTGAGACGGGGTGCCCCTGGGCACCCCGTTGTCGTGTACTGATCTTGCTGAACGGTCGAAAACGCCGGCCCATCGGGCGGTAACATGCGGCCGGCGACGTAGCGGTATGGTCACAGAAGTATGTATAATTCGTACATACCGAAGAGGGCGTACCCGATGGAAGCCACTGTTGCCGAACGCGGTCAGATCACCCTGCCCAAGGCCGTGCGCGATGCGTTGGGCCTGACCAAGGGCACCCAGCTGAAGGTGGAGCTGGACGGCAGCCGCATCATCCTGCGCAAGAGCGTTGACGACGCCATATCACGCGCGCGCGGAAAATTCGCGCTGGACGGCTTTGATTCGGCCCAGGCCGCCGTACGCGCGGTGCGCGACGAGGACTGATCGATGATGATCGCCGTCGATTCACCGGTGCTGGTGGAGCTGCTGAGCAACGGGCCGCAGGCCGATGCCGTGGAAGCCTGCCTGCGCCAGAGCCTGGTCAGCGGCAAGGTGGTGGTGTGTGGTGCCACCCTGGCCGAGGTCTGCGCCAGCCTGCGCGGCGGAGCCGAGGTTCTGGAAGCGCTCGAGGAAATGGGCGTGCACTTCAATGCGCTGGAGGCCAAATCGGCGCTCCGCGCCGGCGAGATGCATCGCCGCCACCGCCAGCGCGGCACCGCCCGCCGCAGCCTGGACGACTTCATGGTGGGCGCGCACGCACTGCTGCAGTGCGATGGGCTGATCACCTGGAACGACACGTTTTACCGCGACTACTTCAAGGGTCTGAAGCTGATCGTGCCGCTCGCCTGAGGCCCATCGTTTTTCCTTTCACTGTTTCATTCAACGTATTACCCGGGAGTTGTCATGTTGGAAGCCTATCGCCACCACGTAGCCGAGCGCGCCGCGCTTGGCATCCCGCCGCTGCCGCTGACCGCCCAGCAGACGGCCGACGTCATTGAACTGCTGAAGAACCCGCCGGCGGGCGAGGCCGAGTTCCTGCTCGACCTGCTGACCCACCGCGTGCCGGCCGGCGTCGACGACGCCGCCAAGGTCAAGGCCTCGTACCTGGCCGCCCTCGCGCTGGGCAGCGAGCAGAACGCGCTGATCAGCCGTGAGCGCGCCACCGAACTGCTGGGCACCATGCTGGGCGGCTACAACGTGGCCCCGCTGGTCCAGCTGCTGGACGATGCCGCCGTGGGCACCATTGCCGCCGACGGCCTGAAGAACACCCTGCTGGTGTTCGACGCCTTCCACGACGTGCAGGACAAGGCCAAGGCCGGCAACGCCAATGCCCAGGCCGTGCTGCAGAGCTGGGCGGATGCCGAGTGGTTCACCAGCAAGCCGGAAGTGCCGCAGAGCATGACCATCACCGTGTTCAAGGTGCCGGGCGAAACCAACACCGACGACCTGTCGCCGGCTCCGGACGCCACCACCCGCCCGGACATTCCGATGCACGCCTTGGCGATGCTGAAGAACAAGCGCGACGATGCGCCGTTCACCCCGGAAGAAGACGGCAAGCGCGGCCCGATCCAGCAGATCCTGTCGCTGAAGGACAAGGGTCACCTGGTCGCCTACGTGGGCGACGTGGTCGGCACCGGTTCCTCGCGCAAGTCGGCAACCAACAGTGTGCTGTGGTGGACCGGCGATGACATTCCGTACATCCCGAACAAGCGTGCCGGTGGCGTCTGCCTGGGTGGCAAGATCGCGCCGATCTTCTACAACACCATGGAAGACGCCGGTGCACTGCCGATCGAACTGGACGTTTCGCAGATGAACCACGGCGACGTGGTCGAGCTGCGTCCGTACGAGGGCAAGGCGCTGAAGAACGGCGAAGTGATCGCCGAGTTCGAAGTGAAGTCCGAAGTGCTGTTCGACGAAGTGCGCGCCGGTGGCCGCATTCCGCTGATCGTGGGCCGTGGCCTGACCGGCAAGGCGCGTGAAGCGCTGGGCCTGGCTCCGACCGATCTGTTCCGCCTGCCGGTGCAGCCGGTCGATACCGGCAAGGGCTTCTCGCTGGCACAGAAGATGGTCGGCCGCGCCTGCGGTCTGCCGGAAGGCCAGGGCATGCGCCCGGGCACCTACTGCGAACCGAAGATGACCTCGGTGGGCTCGCAGGACACCACCGGTCCGATGACCCGTGACGAACTGAAGGACCTGGCCTGCCTGGGCTTCTCGGCCGACCTGGTGATGCAGTCGTTCTGCCACACCGCTGCGTACCCGAAGCCGGTGGACGTCAAGACCCACCACACCCTGCCGGAGTTCATCTCGACCCGTGGCGGCGTCTCGCTGCGTCCGGGCGACGGCGTGATCCACAGCTGGCTCAACCGCATGCTGCTGCCCGACACCGTCGGCACCGGTGGCGACTCGCACACCCGTTTCCCGGTGGGCATTTCGTTCCCGGCCGGCTCGGGCCTGGTCGCCTTTGCGGCGGCTACCGGCGTGATGCCGCTGGACATGCCGGAATCGGTGCTGGTGCGTTTCAAGGGCCAGATGCAGCCGGGCGTGACCCTGCGTGACCTGGTCAACGCGATTCCGCTGTACGCGATCAAGGCCGGTCTGCTGACCGTGGCCAAGGCCGGCAAGAAGAACATCTTCTCCGGTCGCATCCTGGAAATCGAAGGTCTGCCGGAGCTGAAGGTCGAACAGGCGTTCGAACTGTCCGACGCCTCGGCCGAGCGTTCGGCCGCCGGTTGCTCGGTGCGCCTGAACAAGGAACCGATCATCGAGTACCTGACCAGCAACATCACCCTGCTGAAGTGGATGATTGCCGAGGGTTACCAGGATCCGCGTTCGCTGCAGCGTCGCATCGAGAAGATGGAAGCGTGGCTGGCCAACCCGAACCTGCTGGAGCCGGATGCCGACGCCGAGTACGCCGCCGTCATCGAGATCGACCTGGCCGACATCCACGAGCCGATCGTGGCCTGCCCGAACGACCCGGACGACGTGAAGACCCTGTCCGAAGTCGCCGGTGCCAAGATCGACGAAGTGTTCATCGGTTCGTGCATGACCAACATCGGTCACTTCCGTGCCGCGGCCAAGCTGCTGGAAGGCAAGCGTGACCTGCCGACCCGCCTGTGGGTGGCTCCGCCGACCAAGATGGACGCCTCCGAGCTGACCAAGGAAGGCGTGTACGGCACCTTCGGTGCGACCGGCGCGCGCATGGAAATGCCGGGCTGCTCGCTGTGCATGGGCAACCAGGCGCAGATCCGTGAAGGTTCCACCGCGATGTCGACCTCGACCCGCAACTTCCCGAACCGTCTGGGCCGCAATACCAACGTGTACCTGGGTTCGGCCGAACTGGCCGCGATCTGCTCGCGTCTGGGTCGCATCCCGACCAAGGAAGAGTACATGGCCGACGTGGGCGTGATCGCTGCCAGCGGCAGCGAGATCTACCGCTACATGAACTTCGACCAGATCGAGGAATACCAGGAAGTGGCCAAGACGGTCGCTGCCTGAAGGAACGTCGCCACCCACGGTGGCGACCTGCCGATGTAAACAAGAACCCCGGTGAAAGCCGGGGGTTTTTGTTTTCTGCGATGGCAAAGAGTGCGACGCACGAACCGCGTCACCGCGTGTCGGGATAGCGGAACGGCCACTCGGTCGGGCCATCGTCGCTGCGCTCGGCGCAGACGTCGCGGAAGATCTGCACGAAGCCTTGTTGCGCGCGGGTGGGGTGCCAGTCGGCACGGGTGGTCAGGCCGATGCGGCGACGAAGGGCTTCGCCAGCCAGGCCCAGCTCGACCAGCAGGCCAGCACGGCGCTCGAACAGGAACTGGTCACGCGACATGAGCGTGAGCCAGTCGTCTTCCAGCAGCAGGCCGCGGGTGATCACCAGCGAACCACATTCGATCCGCAGCACGGGCGGTGCATGGCCATTGTCGCGGAACATGCGTTCCCAGCGGGCGCGGACCGGGGCACCGGTCGCGGGAATGACCCAGGGATAGCGGAGCAGATGGTCGAACGTGAGGGTCTTCCGGCCGGCAAGCGGATGCCCGGCGCGGCCGACGATGACCGGGTCGTCGTCGAACAGCCCTTCCTGCACCACGTCGCGCACCGCGCTGAGGTCGCGCATGGCACCGACGAGCAGATCCAGGCTGCCTTCGCGCAGGTCGGCAAGCACCTCGGAGAACGGCCCCTCGACGACATTGACGGTGGCACCGGGCCACGCGCGTGCGAAGCGGGCGAGGGCCTGCGGCAGCAGGATGGCACGGGCCAGGGGCATGACCCCGATGGCGAGCCGGCCGCCGTGCTGGTCGCGCAACGCGTGCAGTTCGTCCAGGCCGGCGTTGAGCTCGGCCAGGGCCAGCCGCACCTGGCGTAGCAGGCGGTTGGCGGCGGGCGTGGGCTGCAGGGTCTTGCCGCGGCGCTGCAGGAGCGGGACTTCGATCACCGCTTCCAGCTCGCGCACGGCGCGGTGCATCGCCGGTTGCGAGAGCCCGGCGCGCGCAGCGGCCAGGGTGTAACTGCCGGCAGTGTCCACGGCGGTGAGGGCGCGCAGCTGACTGAGGGTAAGCCGGCGCTCGATGGCGGGCAGGGCGGGAAGACGTGCGGCGCGGCGGGCGAGGCGCACGCCCTGGGCCAGATAGCCCAAGGCGCGTGCAATGCGTGGCACCAGCAACGTGGTGGCTTCGGTGGCCGCCATGCCGCCAGGCTGGCGGTCGAACAGGGCGGTGTCCAGCTGCCGTTCCAGTCGGGCAACCGCCTGGGTGAGTGCGGGCTGGGAAAGATTGATGTGGGGTGCGGCAGCGCTGATGCCGCCGTGGGTGTGCACGGCGACCAGCGCGTGCAGGTGCTTGAGGTTCAATTCCGGCACGCTGTTCATGACAGAACTATAACCATATTGAATGGGTCGTTCGCAAATCGATCTTGAGGTGTTGGGGACTGCGGACAAGACTGCGCCATCATCAACGAAGGATGGATGGATGTCCCGCGTCATCACCCACATCGAGCGCGCCGACCCGGCCGCGATCCAGACCCTCGCCCAGGTCGGCGTGGCGACCGCGCACGAAGCGCAGGGCCGTAGCGGGCTGCTGCATGCACGGCTTCGTCCGATCTATGCCGGCGCGCGAATTGCCGGCAGTGCCATCACCGTCTCGGTGCCGCCCGGCGACAACTGGATGATGCACGTGGCCATCGAGCAGCTGCGTGATGGCGATGTTCTGGTGGTGGCCCCGACCAGCGACTGTACCGATGGCTACTTTGGTGACCTGCTGGCGACGTCGGCGCAGGTGCGCGGCTGCCGCGGGCTGGTGATCGATGCCGGCGTACGTGACGTGCGCGACCTGACCGCGATGGGCTTCCCGGTGTGGAGCCGTGCGATCCATGCGCAGGGTACGGTCAAGGAGACGCTGGGCTCGGTCAACGTGCCGGTGGTCTGCGGTGGAGCTGTGGTGCACGCCGGCGACGTCGTGATTGCCGACGATGACGGCGTCTGCATCGTGCCGCGCATCGACGCCGTGCGTGTAGCGGCCGAAGCGCAGGCCCGCGAAGCGCGTGAAGCGGACAAGCGTGAGCGGCTGGCGCGTGGTGAACTCGGCCTGGACATCTATGCGATGCGCGAGCGCCTGGCGGCCAAGGGCCTGCGTTATGAGTAAGGGCATTCGCGCGATGTGGATGCGTGGGGGCACCTCCAAGGGGGGATACTTCCTCGCCTCGGAGCTGCCTGCCGAGCCCGCCGCGCGCGACACCTTCCTGCTGCGTGCGTACGGTTCGCCGGATCCGCGCCAGATCGACGGCATGGGCGGCGCCGATCCGCTGACCTCCAAGGTGGCGGTGGTATCCGCGTCCGCCCGCGACGACGCCGACGTGGATTATCTGTTCCTGCAGGTGTTCGTCGACCAAGCGCTGGTCAGCGACGCCCAGAACTGCGGCAACCTGCTGGCCGGTGTCGGCCCGTTCGCGATCGAGCGTGGGTTGGTGAAGGCCGCCGACGCGCAGACCGAGGTGCGCATCTTCATGGTCAACACCGGCAAGATCGCCACGGCCACCGTGCAGACGCCCGGCGGCCAGGTGACGTACGACGGCGCGGCGCGGATCGACGGCGTGCCGGGCACGGCCGCCGCGGTGCCGCTGACTTTCGCCGATATCGCCGGGTCCAGCTGTGGCGCGCTGCTGCCCAGCGGCAATGCCGTGGACGTCATTGAGGGCGTCGAGGTGACCCTGATCGACAACGGCATGCCGTGCGTGGTGCTGCGGGCGACCGATGTCGGCGTCAGTGGCCATGAGGACCGCGCCACCCTGGATGCGAACGACGCGCTGAAGGCCCGGTTGGAGGTGATCCGGCTGCAGGCCGGCCCGCGGATGAACCTGGGCGACGTCGCCGCGCAGTCCGTGCCGAAGATGATGCTGGTGGCCGCACCGCGCGACGGCGGGGCGATCAGTGTGCGCTCGTTCATTCCGCACCGCTGCCACGCCTCGATCGGCGTGCTCGGCGCGGTCAGCGTGGCCACGGCCTGCCTGCTGCCGGGTTCCCCGGCGCAGGCGCTGGCCGAGGTGCCGGGCGGCACCTCCCTGCAACTGGACATTGAACACCCCAGCGGCAGCACCGGTTGCGTGCTGACGCGGGATGCGGCGGGGCAGGTGGCGGGTGCCGCCGTGCTGCGCACTGCGCGAAAGCTGTTTGACGGCGTGCTGTTCGACTGAATGGGCACCGCCTGACTACTATTCTTGCGACCTGGGAGGGTTGATATGACTGTTGTGGAGAAGCGGCAGGGCCGCTTCGGCGTCTTTGGCCAGCTATGGTTCCAGGTGCTGGCCGGCACCGTGATTGGCGTGGTACTGGGTTGGCTGCAGCCGGACTGGGGTTCGGCGATGAAGCCCTTCGGCGATGCGTTCATCAAGCTGATCCGGATGATGATCGGCCCGATCATCTTCGTGACCGTGGTGCACGGTATCGCCGGCATGCGCGATATGCGCAGCGTCGGTCGGCTGGCACTGAAGTCGCTGATCTACTTCGAGGTGATCACCATCCTGGCGCTGATCGTCGGCCTGGTGGCGGTCGATCTGTGGAAGCCCGGTGCGGGCATGAACATCGATCCGGCGACCATCGACATGGCCAGCATTCAGGGCTATGTGCACACCGCGCATGACCAGTCGATCGTGTCCTACGTCATGGCGATCATTCCCAATACGCTGGTCAGTGCGTTCACTGAAGCCCACGTGCTGCAGGTGCTGTTTGTGGCGGTGCTGTTCGGGGTGGCGCTGGCGGCGGTGGGCGAGCGTGGCGCGCCGGTGATGAAGGTCATCGAAGGCACCTCCAGTGCCCTGTTCAAGATCATCGGTTACATCATGTACTTCGCGCCGATCGGTGCCTTTGGCGCGATCGCCTTCACCGTGGGCCAGTTCGGGGCCGGTTCGCTGCTGTCTCTGGGCGAGCTGATCATCGAGTTCTTCGTGGTCTGCGCCGCTTTCACCGTGTTCGTGCTCGGTGCGGTGTGCTGGTGGACCGGTGCCAGCCTGTGGCGGCTGCTGGGCTACCTGCGCGATGAGATCGTGATCGTGGCCGCCACGACCTCGACCGAAACCGTGCTGCCGCGCCTGATCGAGAAGATGAAGAAGCTGGGTTGCGAAGAGAGCGTGGTCGGTTTCGTGATTCCGGCCGGCTATTCGTTCAACCTCGATGGTACTTGTCTGTATCTGACCACGGTGGCGCTGTTCCTGGCCCAGGCGACCAACACCGAGCTGACCGTGTGGCATCAGCTGGGGCTCATCGCGGTGCTGCTGCTCACGTCCAAAGGCGCGGCCGGCGTGGCCGGTGCCGCCTTTGTGGTGCTGGCGGCCACGCTGGGCACGACGGGCACGATTCCGGTGGCCAGCATCGCACTGATCCTGGGCATTCATCGCATTCTGGCCGAAGGGCTGACCTTCGTGAACCTGGTCGGCAACGCGATTGCGGTACTGGTGATCGCCAAGTGGGAAGGCAAGCTGGACGAGAAGGTGATGGCCGCGCAGATCGGAACCCGCCGCGCGCGCCAGCGTCATCTCGGCGCTCAGCACGTATGACCGGCTGCGTCGCGCAGGCCGCGACGCTCATCTGAAGATTGCATTGAACCCGCTGCCATGGGCGCGGGAACGGAGTTCGCATGCCCACCATTCAACTCAACACTCTCGCACTGCTGCTCGGTACGGCGCTGGCCGCGTCCAGCACGGCCAGTGCAGGAACGCTGCCGAAGGGCGTCGATCTCACCCTGGACTTCGTCGGCAACGTGGCGACCAATCCTGTCGGCGGCGTCGAGCAGGGCACCGAGGGTTCGTACTGGATCATGGCCCAGTCGAAATTCGACCTTGACGCGCTGTTTGGACTTCACAACACCGATGTGGACGCACAGTGGGCGTGGTTCGCCGGGCGCAACCTGGCACGCGAGAAGATCGGCAACTCGATCAGCGCCCAGCAGACCTGGCGGCCGGTGGCCGGTGGCCGCCTGACCCGGCTGACCGTGCGCCACCGCTTCGACAATGGATTGAGCATCACCGCCGGGCGCGCGCCAGTAAACAGCTACTTCAACAATTCGCCGCTCAACTGCGTGTTCATGAGCAATGCGATGTGCCTGACGCCGTACGGTGCAATCACCGACCTCGGCATCACAGCGTATCCCAATTCGTCGTGGGCAGGCATTGTGCGCTACGACGTGGATGATCGCTGGTACGTGCAGGGCGGTGCGTTTGACTACAACAACGCATTGAACGCATCCGGCAAGAATGGACTGGACTTCTCATGGGGCGACGGCACAGGCACGATCACCGCCTACGAGGCCGGCTACCAGACCAGCTTCGCCAATGACCGCCTGCCGCGCACCTATCGGCTCGGCATGTACCGCAACAGTGATGGCGGCAAGAGCTCGTACTACGATGCCAACGGCAATTCCGCAGCGCTGTCCGGCCGGCCCACGGCCCTGCAGGATGGCGCGCGCAGTGGCTGGTATGCAATGGCCGACCAGACCGTCTGGCGTGGAGAGGGTAAACGCAACCTGGCGCTGTTCGCCCGCGCCTACGTCAACACCGGCAACGAAGCGCCGGTGGACCAGTTTGTCTCGGCAGGTTTCGTGAAGACCGGGACCTTCGCCGGTCGCGACCAGGACACCCTGGCGATGTTTGTGTCCAACACGCACTTCAGCGACGAGCAGATCGCCTTCCTGCGCGACCGCCGTGCCCGCAACGGCGGCCGGGGTGCCCCGAATGCCGACGAGATCATTGCCGAGCTGAGCTATGGCTGGGCGGTGCACAAGGGCATTCGGCTGATGCCCAACCTGCAGTATGTCGTCAATCCAGACCCCATCTACGCGCCCACCCGCACCACTGACATTCCTGACGCGCTTATTGTCGGGCTGCGCGTGGACGTGCACTTCGCCCAGCTGTTCGGCTGGTGATTCCTCCCCCACGAGGCCTATCCATGATCATCGACTGCCACGGTCACTACACGACCGCTCCCGCCAGCCACGACGCGTTCCGCAAACAGCAGGTGGCCCACTTCAACGACCCGACACTGCCGCCGCCGGTTTACCCGAAGATCAGCGACGACGAGCTCCGCGCCAGCGTGGAGCACAATCAGCTGCGCCTGCTGCGCGAGCGCGGCGCGGACATGACGATCTTCTCGCCTCGCGCCAGCACCATGGCCCATCACGTCGGCGACGAGCGGGTAAGCGCGGAATGGACGCGGCACTGCAACGACCTCATTGCCCGCGTTGTCGGGCTGTATCCGGAGACCTTCATCGGGGTCTGCCAGCTGCCGCAGTCCCCTGGCGTGCCGATCGCCCATTCGATTGCCGAGCTTGAGCGCTGTGTCAACGAGCTGGGTTTTGTCGGCTGTAACCTCAACCCTGACCCCTCGGGTGGGCACTGGACCGGCGTGCCGCTGACCGACCGTGCCTGGTATCCGTTCTTTGAGAAGATGGTGGAACTGGACGTGCCGGCAATGGTGCACGTATCCGGCAGCTGCAATGCCAACTTCCATGCGACGGGGGCGCACTATCTCAACGCCGATACCACCGCATTCATGCAGTTCCTGCAAGGGGACCTGTTCCGTGACTTCCCCGACCTGCGCTTCATCATCCCGCATGGCGGTGGAGCGGTGCCTTACCACTGGGGCCGATTCCGCGGCCTGGCCGACATGCTCGGCAAGCCTCCCTTGAACGAGCATGTCATGAAGAACGTATTTTTCGACACCTGCGTTTACCATCAGCCGGGAATCGACCTGCTGTTCAAGGTGATCGACATCGACAACATCCTGTTCGGCTCGGAAATGGTGGGGGCGGTGCGTGGCATCGACCCGGAAACCGGCCATTACTTCGACGACACGCTGCGCTACGTTGAGGCGTTGGGATTGTCCGCGCAGGACCGGGCCAAGATACTGTCAGGCAATGCGCGTCGTGTGTATCCACGCCTGGACGCGCAGTTGAAGGCGAGGGGGGTGTAATGACGAAATTCCAGAAGGATGCGGACTGGTTGGACTTCTGTGCGCATCCCAGCCGCCCACGGTTCGTGCCGCCGCCCGGCGCGGTGGATGCGCATTGCCACGTGTTCGGCCCGGGTGAGGTGTTTCCGTATGCGCCCGAGCGCAAATACACCCCGTGCGATGCCAGCAAGGCGCAGCTGTTCGCGTTGCGTGATCACCTCGGTTTTTCGCGCAACGTGATCGTCCAGGCGACGTGTCATGGTGCGGACAACCGGGCACTGGTGGATGCGCTGCACAGCGCGGATGGGCTGGCGCGCGGCGTGGCGACCGTTCGTGACACCGTGAGTGACGCCGAGCTGGCGGAGTTGCACGCGGCAGGCGTAAGGGGAGTGCGCTTCAACTTCGTACGACGGTTGGTGGACCCCAAGCCGGACGCCTACTACCGCGCCATCATTGATCGGATCGCACCGCTGGGCTGGCACGTGGTCGTGTATTTCGAGGCGGCTGACCTGGCCGAGCGCTGGGACTTCTTCACTTCGTTGCCGACCACCGTGGTCGTGGACCACATGGGCCGGCCGGATGTGAGTCAACCAGTGGACGGGCCGGAGTTCCAGCGCTTCGTGCGGCTGATGCGCGAACACGGCAATGTATGGACCAAGGTCAGCTGCCCCGAACGCCTGTCGCAGGAGGGGCCGCCTGGATACGACGACGTTGTGCCCTTTGCGCGCCACCTGGTGGAGCAGTTCCCGGACCGGGTGCTGTGGGGAACGGACTGGCCGCACCCGAATCTCAAGTCGCACATGCCTGACGATGGTCAGCTGGTGGACGTTATTCCGAAGATTGCGGTGACTGCAGAGCTGCAACGCAGACTGCTGGTAGACAACCCGATGCGCCTGTACTGGGCGTAATGCGGGCAGGGCGGGCCCGACGCAACCGTCGGGCCTACCAGGATTCCTGATCGATCAGGTTTCCGCAGCGACGGCCAGCTCCGGGAACAGCGTGGGCAGCTTCTCCGCATACTGCGCGACGCAGCGCTCGGCCATTTCACTGGCGACGGCCTTGACCTTGGCATAGTCGTCGGCCTGCCATTCTTCCAGCGAGGCCATGTGCGGTTCGTCGCGGCAGTAGACGGTCTGCGAGGTGATGCCCGTGGCAGTGATGAAACTGATCGACGCATCGTGTTCGAGCAGATACGGGGCATCGCCATCGGACAGCTTCTGGTAGGTCAGCGACCACTGGCCGGCGCGAGCCTGCACGATCTGCATGTCGTACGGAACGGTGTTGGGATGGGCGGCGAAGTACGCGTCCAGACGCGCGTTGAGCGCCAGCAGGATGGCACCGTGTGACGGGCTGGCGACCGACGTGATGTCCTCGCCGCGCAGATTGTTCTTGGAGAACCCGCGGACATTCCCACCGCCAAGCAGCGACAGCGCGAGCTGGCCGGCCTTCAATGCGGCGACCTTGCCGGTGTCCGAGCGGCGCACCAGTCGCAGGACCGGATCGCCCTCACGGTTGCCGTTGGCACCGGGGCCGATGCCGGCGCTCAGCCGCACCACGTTCTTCCAATCACGCGGCGGTGCGGGCGGGGCATCGGGATCGACGGCCGCCGCAGCCGCTGGTGCGTCCAGATTGCTTTCCGGGTCGATCGCTGTTGCTGCTTCTTCTTCATCGGCCACCGGGCATTCGCGCGGCACCGAGCGGGTCGGCTGCGGCCTCGATGTCCCGTCGCTGCTCACCTGACGCGCGTTGAACAGGCAACGGCCACCGGCCAGGCTCATCTGCACCTCATAGTCCTGGCCCGGCTGGGCCACGAAGTGCAGGCTCAGGTCGCCGTCGCACCGGTAGTCGTTGGTGTTCTCGATGCGTGCGGTGAAGATCAGGGGCTGGCCGCCTTCGACGGCATATTCCTGGTAATTCGGCTTGGAGAACAGCACGCTCTTCATGTTGCGCACGCTGTCGGTTTCCGGGATGCCCAGGGTGATGTTGTCGGGCGCACCACCAAACAGGCTGCCAATGGCCCGTGCGCCGGAGCGCACCACTTCCACCTTGCTGTCGTACTCGCTGTAGCAGGCCGCATTGGTGTACATGGTGATGCCCTGACCGTTGGCACCAAAGATGCGCACGCGCGCCTTGGCAGGCGGCTCGGCCGGTTCGGCCGGGGCAGCAGTGGTGAGTTCAGCGGCGGGCGGTTCGGCCGGCGTCGGTTCGACGGCGGCGTCGGCGGGGGCGGTATGGGCCGAAACAGCGGCGGAAAGCAGCAGACCGCCGATCAAGGCGGTGGCGAGGGTGGAACGCGAAATGCTCACGAGTGTTGCTCCATGTGAGATGTGCCGGGCATTGCCCGGCAGGTGAAACCGGGCTCTGCCCGGCGGGGGAAATCTCAGCTGCGGGCCAGTGCCATCAAGCGCTCGGCAATCCGCTCCAGCGGTAGCTGCTCTTCTGCAGCACCCAGCTTGAAGGCCGCGCCCGGCATGCCCCAAACCACGCTGGTGGCTTCGTCCTGCACCAGGGTGGGGGCGCCGGCGTTCTTCAACTCCAGCAGACCGCGTGCGCCGTCGTCGCCCATGCCGGTCAGGATGGCCCCGATGGCGTTGGCACCGGCACTTTCGGCCACCGAGCGGAACAGCACATCCACCGCCGGCTTGTGCCGGTTCACGGCAGGACCGTCGTCGATCCGGCACCGCCAGCGCGCACCGTCGCGGATGATGCGCAGGTGCTTGCCACCGGGCGGCAGGTAGGCATGGCCGGCCAGCACGGCTTCACCGTCGGTCGCCTCGCGCACGGACATGGCCGAATGGCGGTCCAAGCGCTCGGCAAACGCCGTACTGAAGGTGGCCGGCAGATGCTGGGTGAGCACCACTGCCGGGGCATCGGCCGGCATGCCTTCCAGCACGACACGAAGCGCTTCGGTGCCGCCCGCCGACGCACCGATCGCGATGAGGCGATCGGTGGTACGGAACTGGATCGAGCGGGGCTTGGGCGCACTGGCCGGGTCCAGACGGACCTGCGGCACCACCGGGCGTGACAGGGTGCGGACCCGCGAACGCGCCGCGGTCTTGACCTTGGTGATGATTTCTTCGGCGTAATCCTGCAGGCCGCGGGCGACGTCGAATTTCGGTTTGGACACGAAATCGACCGCACCCAGCGACAGCGCCTGCAGGGTGGTATCCGCACCGCGCTCGGTCAGTGAGGAAATCATCACCACCGGCAACGGATGCAGGCGCATCAGGTTTTCCAGGAACGCCAGACCATCCATGCGCGGCATTTCCACGTCCAGGGTGATCACGTCCGGAGCCAGACGCTTGATTTTCTCGCGCGCCAGCAGCGGATCGGCGGCCGTGCCGACGACCTCGATGCCGGGGTCGCTGGCGAGAATCTCGCTCAGCATCTGCCGGACCACGGCGGAGTCGTCGACGATCAGTACACGACAAGGGGCTCCGGTGATCATTCGAACAGCTCCACGCCACCGGTGACCGGGGCCTTGGACAGGCGTGCACGCACGGCCGATTCGGTGGCGGCCACCTCGGCTTCGTGCGCGTGCGGCAGGCGCTGCACGACCACGCGCCCGCTGTCGGCGAAGAACCAGACCTTCCGTGGGTGGATGCCGCATAAGTCTTCGGCCAGCACGGGAATGTGTTCGGCCTGCAGGTACTGGCGCACGAACTCGGCGTTGCGCGTGCCCACCGGGTTGCTGGTGAAGCCCTTGAGCACATTGGCTCCGCCAAACACCTTGGCCTCCAGGCGCTTGCGGTGCGCGCCCCGCTTGAGCAGGTCGTTGATCAGCAGTTCCATCGCATAGCTGCCATAACGCGCGGGCGCGCCGTCACCGACATTGCCTTCGGGCAGCAGGAAGTGGTTCATGCCACCGATTTTCAGCACCGGATCGCGCAGGCAGGCGGCCACGCACGAGCCCAAGGTAGTGGTCAGCGCGGTGTCGTCGTCCACCACCAGATACTGGGTCGGCAGCAGCTTGGCGGCGGTCACCTTGAAGCGACTGTCGAAATAGCGCATCACGTCGTCGTTGCGCACGGCCTGGTTCATGCCGGGGCTCCGGGGTTGCGCTTGTACAGGGTGCGCCCGCACGGCTGGATCAGGTCGGCGGCGTGCAGGTAGTTCTCCGAGTGCCCGGTGTAGAGCAGGCCGTCATCGCCCATGTGCTGGATCAACCGCGACAGGATGCCGCGCTGGGTGGGCTTGTCGAAATAGATCATCACGTTGCGGCAGAACAGGGCGTCGTAGGGACCGCCGACGTCATAGCGCGGTGCCAGCAGGTTGAGCGGGCGGAATTCGATCAGTTCGCGCAGGGCCGGAATGACCCGGCACTGGCCTTCATTCGGGCCGCTGCCGCGCTGGAAATAGCGCTTCTTCAATGCCAGGTCCAGGCCGTTGACCCGGTCCAGGGCATAGACGCCGCGGCTGGCGGTGGCCAGCACCTGGGTGTCCACGTCGGTGGCCAGGATGCGTACCGGCGGCTTCAGGGTGCCGAATGCCTCGCAGGCGGTGATCGCCATGGAGTAGGGCTCCTCGCCGGTGGAGGCCGCGCACGACCACAGCTGCAGCGTGCCGTGACCGGCGCGGGCGCGCAGCTCTTCGTTGAGCTTCTCGAAGTGATGCGGCTCGCGGAAGAAGGCGGTCAGGTTGGTGGTGAGCGCGTTGGTGAACGCCTGCCACTCGTCGCCGCCATGCGCTTCAAGCTGGTTGAGGTAGTCCTCGAAGCTGCGCATGCCCAACGCGCGCAGCCGGCGCGAGAGCCGGCCGTAGACCATGTCGCGCTTGGCCGGTGCCAGCGAAATGCCGACGCGCTGGTAGATCAGGTCGCAGATGCGGCGGAAGTCGCGGTCGCCGAAGTCGAATTCACGGCTGTTGGCGGAAGCAGGAGCGGAAGGCGTGGTCACGGGCGACATCCATCAATGAGGGGGCTGCGACTTCGGGTGAAGCAGCCGGGCAGAGCCCGGCTCTACGTCAGGGGTTAGAACTCCTGCCAGTCGCCTTCGTCGGCACCGGAGGTGCGAGGCAGCGGCTTGGCGGCCGGCTTGGGCGCGCTGGCCACCGGCTTCAGGCGCGGCGCGGCCGGGCTGACCGGTGCGACACGTGCGGCGACGGCGCTGACCGCCGCAGCGACCTGGTTGTCGAGGCGGAAGATGGCAACCGCGTCGGCCAGCTGGGTGGCCTGTTCTTCCATCGAGCGCGCGGCGGCGGTGGCTTCTTCCACCAGCGCGGCGTTCTGCTGGGTGGTTTCGTCCATCTGCACGACGGTCTGGTTGACCTGCTCGATACCGGCCGACTGTTCCTGCGAGGCCGCGGAGATCTCGGCCATGATGTCGGTGACGCGCTGCACCGAGGCAACGATCTCGCCCATGGTGCTGCCGGCCTTGTTCACCAGCGCCGAACCGTCGGCCACGCTGGCCACGGAGTCGTCGATCAGGCCCTTGATCTCCTTGGCGGCGGCTGCGGAGCGCTGAGCCAGGGTGCGCACTTCGGAGGCGACCACGGCGAAGCCGCGGCCCTGTTCGCCGGCACGGGCCGCTTCAACGGCGGCGTTCAGCGCCAGGATGTTGGTCTGGAAGGCGATGCCGTCGATGACCGAGATGATCTCGGCAATGCGCCGCGAGCTCGACTCGATCGTGCTCATGGTGGTGACCACCTGTCCGACCACTTCACCGCCCTGCGAGGCAACGGTGTGCGCGCCGATGGCCAGCTGGTTGGCCTGGCGGGCGTGCTCGGCGTTCTGGCGCACGGTGGAGGTGAGTTCCTCCATCGAAGCGGCGGTCTCTTCCAGGTTGGCGGCCTGCTGTTCGGTGCGGCGCGACAGGTCGCTGTTGCCGGTGGAGATCTCGCCTGCGGCCAGGTTGATGCTGCTGGCGGAGGCCTGGATCTGGCCGACGATCTGGGTCAGCTGGGCCACGGTGGCGTTGGCGTCGTCGCGCATGGTCGCGAACACGCCCTGGTAGTCGCCGTGCATGCGCGCGGTGAGGTCGCCTTCGGCGATGGCCGAGAGCAGCTGCGAGAGCTTGCCCAGGTTGTCATCGCTGACCTGCATCATCGCGTTGAGGCTGGCGATCATCTGGCGGAAGTCGTGGTCGAAGCGGGCTTCGTCACCGCGCTGGCTGAAGTCGCCAGCCGCCGCTGCGCCGCCCAGCCGCTTGATTTCCGCATTGATGCTGGACAGGTTCTGCTTCACCGTGTCCATGGTGTTGCTGATCGCGGCCTTGTCGCCGGGGTAGCGCGGTGCATCGATGCTGAGGTCACCGACGGCATAACGCTGCACCACCGACAACACGTCCTGCATGGTCTGCACGTGCGCGCCGACCAGTGCGTTGGTTTCATGCACCATCAGGCCGTACTCGCCCGGGAAGGCGGTTTCGTCCATGCGGTAGCGGGTCTGGCCGGCGTCGTGCTGCGAGGCCATCTCGCGCTGTGCGGTGATCACCGCGTGCAGCTGCTGCTGCATGCGACCCATGCTTTCCAGCAGGCGGCCGGGTTCGTCCTGTGCCTGTGCACCGATGCGGCTGTCGAGCTTGCCGCTGGCGATGCTTTCGGCCACGCCGGTGGCCTGGCGCAGCGGACCGGTGATGCGGTTGCCGATGATCCAGCTCAGTGCCAGCACGATGAGCACCAGCGCACCGCCGGTGGCCGTCATCACGGCGGTGAAGGCGAGGGCGTCGTTCTGCACGTCGTCCATGTAGACGCCGCTGGTGACGACCCACTGCCACGGCTTGTACATGGAGGCAAAGGTGGCCTTTGGAATCAGACCTTCGGCACCGGGCTTGGTGGTGGAGTAGTAGGTGTAGCCGCTGCCGTTGTTGACCGCGTCGTCAACCTGCAGCTGGTACAGCGCAACGCCGTCGGCGGACTTGTAGTCCTTGACCATCTGGCCCACGCGCTTGGGCTGGAACGGATGCACGTGCAGCACGTAATCGGTGGTGAGGATGTTGTAGTAGGCACTGCCACCGTCGGCGCGCATGGCGTCGACCGCCTTCATGGCGTTTTCCTTCGCCGCCTCTTCGGTCAGCTCGCCTTTGTCGGCCAGCGCCTTGTAGTGGTCCATGATCCCGAAGGTGATTTCCACCTGGGTTTTCAGGCTCTCCTTGCGGGTCTCGTACAGGTCGAGATACTGCTTGCGCGCGGCGACCACGGCCAGCGCGATCACGCCGATGGCGATCAGCAGAGTCAACAGGTTGAGCTTGTTGCGGACGGAGAGGTTGGAGAAAAACTGGTTCCAGCGGCTGAGCAAGGTCATGGGAGAGGATCTTTACAGTCGGAGGGCAAGCGGCTGCTATGCCTGGAGTGGTGGCGATGGCCATGAAGGCCTACGTCGACGAACGTGCCGAGGCAAAGGAGATATCGGCCAGTGGCCTTTTGAATTGAGAACTGGAACCTGAGTGCATTCAGGTTTGAAAAGAAGAACGCCCCGATGCGCAGGCATCGGGGCGTGTTGTTTCCGTTGCGTTTCGTGCCACGCAGGGCGTGGCACCTACGGCGCTTTAGAACTCCTGCCAGTCGCCTTCGGCCAATTCGGCGGCGGCGACGGCACGCGCCGGTGCCTTGCGGGCCGGAGCCGGGGCGGGCGTGGCCACAGCGACCGGACGCGTGGCGCGCACCGGGGCAGCGGCGACGACCACCTGGTCTTCCAGTTTGAAGATCGACACGGCATCGCTGAGGTGGCCGGCCTGTTCTTCCATCGAACGGGCGGCGGCGGTGGCTTCTTCCACCAGCGCGGCGTTCTGCTGGGTGGTTTCGTCCATCTGCACGACGGTCTGGTTGACCTGTTCGATACCGGCCGACTGTTCCTGCGAGGCGGCGGAGATCTCGGACATGATGTCGGTCACGCGCTGCACCGAGGCCACGATCTCGCCCATGGTCTGGCCGGCCTTGTGCACCAGCGCCGAGCCGTCATTGACCTTGCCGACGGAGTCGTCGATCAGGCCCTTGATCTCCTTGGCGGCACCCGCCGAACGCTGGGCCAGGGTGCGCACTTCCGAAGCCACGACGGCGAAGCCGCGGCCCTGTTCGCCGGCACGGGCGGCTTCGACCGCTGCGTTGAGCGCCAGGATGTTGGTCTGGAAGGCGATGCCGTCGATGACCGAGATGATCTCGGCGATCTTCTTCGAGCTGGTCTGGATCGCGCTCATGGTGGTCACCACCTGGCCGACCACTTCACCGCCCTGCGAGGCGACGGTGTGCGCGCCAATGGCGAGCTGGTTGGCCTGGCGGGCATGCTCGGCGTTCTGGCGCACGGTGGAGGTGAGTTCCTCCATCGAAGCGGCGGTCTCTTCCAGATTGGCAGCCTGCTGTTCGGTGCGGCGCGACAGGTCGCTGTTGCCGGTGGCGATCTCGCTGGCGGCCTGGCTGATGGCCTGGCTGCTCTGCTTGATGCGGGTGACGATGCCGCTGAGCTGTTCGGCGGTGGCGTTGGCGTCGTCACGCATGGTGGCGAACACGCCGTGGAAGTCGCCGTGCATGCGTGCGGTCAGGTCGCCCTGCGACAGTGCGGTCAGCAGGCTGGAGATCTGTTCGATGCTGCTGGCGTTGGCGTCGAGCAGGCCGTTGATCTGCTGGGCCAGCTGCAGGAAGAAGCCGTCCTTGCCTTCGGCGGCGATGCGGCCGCTGAGGTCGCCGGCGGCGGCCTGGGCGATGACGCGGGCCACTTCGGCTTCCACCAGTGCTTCCGGGGTGCGGTCGCGCCATTCCACCACGTGGCCAACAGTGTGGCCGTCGTCGTTGCGGATGACCGACACCACCTGGGCAAACTGGGCGTCGCCGAACTGCATGGCGCGACGGGCCACGCCGTTCTGCTTCAGGTTGGCAAGCAGGGTCGGGTCGGTCTCGCCGTTGTGCTCCAGCACGGTCAGCGGACGGCCGACCAGGCTCTGGCTGGCGTCGAATGCCGGCAGGTCTTTGCGCAGTTCGTCCTGGTACTGGGACAGGGTCTGTTCCAGGGCGCGGTTGGCGTAGACGATGTTGAGGGTGTCGTCGGTCAGGTAGACGCCGGTCGAGCTGTAATCCAGCGCGGTGCGGATGCGCAGGTTCTCGCGGGCAACGGCCTGCTCGGTCTCGGTGCGCTCACGCAGGTCGCGCTGCATGCGCTGCATGGCCTGCAGCAGGTCGCCGACTTCGTCCTTGCGGGTGACGTCGATATGGCCGTCGAGCTTGCCGCCCGCGACTTCGTTGGCGACCGAGACGGCACCGCGCACGCTGCCGACCAGCGAACGGGCAAACAACCACACCAGCACCAGGCCGGCAGCGGCACCGCCGAGCAGGGCGATGACGGTCAGGGTGGCCGAGGCGGCGTAGGTGGAGGCGGCTTCTTCGCGCGAGGCGCGGGCGAGGCGGTTGTCTTCGGCAATCAGCGCTTCGAGCGCGGCCGACGCCTTCTGGTGCTTGGCGCGGGTTTCACCGACGAAGGTGTCGACGGCGTCGTCGGGCAGGTCCAGCTCCAGCATTTCGGTGACGGCGTCGTAGGAGGCCAGCGAGTCCTTCCATTCTTTGGCGAAGGCGTCGTAGAGCTTCTTCTGCTGGGGGCCGTCGATGAGTTCGGGGTACTTCTTCATCGACGCATCAATCTTGGTGCGCAGGTCGGCGGCGCGGGTCTTGGCCTCGGCCTTGACGTCGTCGCTGGCGCGGATCAGGCCCTGGTAGGCCGAGTTGCGGTACTCGCCGAGCATGCCACGCATTTCGCCGGCCATGCGGATGCTTTCCATCCGGTTGCCGGCCAGTTCGGTGGTGACATTGTTGAGGGAGTGCAGGCCGCGGTACGCGACGATGCCCTGAAGCAGCATCACCAGCAGCAGGACGCCGAACGTAAGCATGAGCTTCGGCATCAGTTTGAGGTTATTGATCCATTGCATGGTGGTGCACTCTCCAGTGGCAAACGCGTCCGGGCGTGTCCCGGTTGCAGCGACCACGCCGGCCAGTGCCGGCGTGGCAGGGCGTACGGGATTACTTGATGTCGGCCAGCTTCAGGCCGGACGGACCGCTGACTTCGATTTCGGCGCGCGAGGCATCACGCTGGATGGTGCCGATGACGCAGACGGTCTTGCCTTCCAGGGTTTCCAGCGGGAAGTTGAACTTGCCGCGGTTGGCACCGGCGATGCGGGCCGAGAAGGTGTGGCGCGGGAAGGCACCGCCCATGTACAGGAAGGTCGGCTGACCTTCGGAACCTTCAGCGTAGCGGGCCTTTTCGACCTTGCCGCAGACCATGCCGTCCTTGCCGACCGAGCGCGGAGCCAGCTCCGGCGGGATCATGGCGGACTGGGCGGAGACGGGAGCGGCGGTGGTGGCCAGCACGGCGACCGAGAACACGGCAAGCAGAGACTTCATCGGGAGATACTCCGGGGGATTTGGATGGTTGGCCCGGCCGTGGAATGCCCACGGCTCAAGGTCCTGACACGAGCTATCGGCCAATCGCGACACAACTGAAGTGAGAATGTGTGCTGTTCATCACAATTCTTCACGGTGGTGCGTCAAGCGGCCGCATCTTCCAGGTGCTGGGCCTGGCCCATGTCGGCGCTGTCGAGCAGGGTTTCGATGTCGAGCAGGATGAGCATGCGATCGTCCTGGGTGCCGATGCCCGAAATGAAGCGGGTATCGACCGCGGCACCGAACTCGGGGGTGGGGCGGATCTGGTCGGCGTTGAGCGGGATCACGTCGGACACGCTGTCCACGACGATGCCGACGACGCGGTCTTCGACGTTGAGCACGATCATCACGGTGAAGGCGTCATAGCGGGCGTCTTCCAGGCGCAGCTTGAGGCGCAGGTCGATGACCGGAACGATGGTGCCGCGCAGGTTGATGACACCCTTGATGTAGTCGGGGGCATCGGGGACGCGGGTGACCGAGTCGTAGCCACGGATTTCCTGGACCTTGAGGATGTCCACGCCGTAGTGCTCGGCACCGAGGGTGAAGCTGAGGAATTCGCCGCCGCTGCTGGCGGCATTCTTGTTGCTGTCGTTCATCGGGAGGATCCTGGGTCGGGCGTGGCGGTCGAGAGAAACCGGGTGTCACGCTGGATATCGGCCTGGATCTTTGTGACTTTAGCGTCAGGGTCTGTCGCGATTGGCGCAGACCCTCAATCGCCGTTCTTGCGAGCGCTGCGCTGGCGGTCGATGCGGAAGATGTAGCGCTGGATGGCGCTGTCGCCACCGCGCGGGAGGCCGTCGAAGCGCATGCCGATGCGCTTGGTCTCGGTGCCGTTGGCCATCTTGATGGTCAGCTGGTTGCAGATGATCAGCGAGACCTGCAGGGGGCCGCTGTCGGGCATGTCGAGACGGGCGTCGTAGCGCTTCTGCAGGCCGAAGGCGTTGCAGCTGGCCGGGACGGTGACCGCCAGGCCGCCGGCGCTGATGTCGACCACGCGCAGGTGCAGGGCTTCGCTGCGCTCCTCGTTGACCGGGAACAGCAGGTGCGGCGAATCGGTGATCGGGGTTTCCAGCCGGTACAGCTCCCGACGCTGCAGGTGCACAAGCTCGCTCGGGAAGGGCGCGCGGAAGCCGATGTGGCGATGGTCGCCGGTACGTTCCAGGTGGTCGATGCGGAACCGCACCATCACCCGGTCCAGCTGGGCGAAGCAGAGCAGGTGGCCGGCCTCTTCGGCGGCACGATTGGCCGCCGGCGACGGGCTGCCATCGAGCAGCAGCCAGTCCTCGTCCTCGTCCAGCTCCAGGATGGCCGTCGGGAAGGACTGGTCGCGACCGTCCAGGTGCGCGTTGATCAGCGAGCGCTGGTCGATCAGGGCCTGCAGCAGCTGCCGGATCTGGCGTGGGTTGCGGACGAGGAAACGATCATCCGTGCCGTCGTCGCCGACGGCATGGGCGGTGTCGTGTTCGTCAAGGCTGCCTACGGACATGGATTCTGCTGGGTGCTACCGGGACTCCCTGCATTTATCGGCAGCCGGTCACACTTCTGTAGGGTGAATCTGGCCAAAAAGCGTCTCAAGGTGACGCATCCGCAATCTGGCGGACCCGCTGCATGACCGCCTGCGGACTGGCGGGATCGTGCAGGTGGAAGCGGGCCACGGCATCGGCCAGGGTGCCGGCCTGTTCTTCCATGCCCTGCGTGGCCTGGCGCGAGGCCTCGACCAGGGCCGCGTTCTGGCGCGTGCCCGCGTCCATCTGCGCGATGCTCTGGTTGACCTGCTCGATGCCGGTGGACTGTTCCTGCGAGGCGGCGGAGATCTCCCCCATGATGGTGTTGACCTGGCCCACCGCGGTGACGATGCCTCCCATGGTCTGGCCGGCACGGTTCACCAGCTGTGCGCCGTGCGCGACCTTGTCGACCGAATCGGCAATCAGTCCCTTGATCTCCCGGGCGGCATCGGCCGAGCGCTGGGCCAGGGTGCGCACTTCGGTGGCGACCACCGCGAAGCCACGGCCCTGCTCGCCGGCGCGGGCGGCTTCCACCGCGGCGTTGAGGGCGAGGATGTTGGTCTGGAAGGCAATGCCGTCAATCACGGTGATGATGTCGCCGATGCGGCGGGAGGCGGCTTCGATCGCGCTCATGGTGTCGATCACTTCGCCGACCACCGTGCCGCCCTGGGCGGCGACATCGGCCGCTTCGCTGGCCAGGCGGTTGGCCTGGCGTGCATGTTCCGCGTTCTGGCGCACCGTGGAGGTGAGCTCTTCCATGGTCGCCGCGGTTTCTTCCAGGCTGGCCGCCTGCTGCTCGGTGCGGCTGGCCAGGTGGGCGTTGCCGTGCGCCATCTCGCCGGCGGCCTGGTTGAGGTTGTTGGACGCGCTTTGAATGCGGCCGACGATGTCGGTCAGCTGGGTGATGGTGGCGTTGGCGTCGTCCTGGATGCGGGCGAACACGCCGTGGAAATCACCCTGCATCTGTGCGGTGAGGTCGCCACGCGACAATGCCGCCAGCAACAGCGAGACCTGCTCGATGCTGCCCGCGTTGGCGTCCAGCAGCGCGTTGAGGCGCTGCGCCAGCTGCAGGAAGAAGCCCTGCTTGCCCTCGGTGACCACGCGGCCGCTGAAGTCGCCTGCAGCGGCGGCTTCGACGATGCGGCCCAGCTCTTCTTCCACCTGTACTTCCAGCGTGCGGTCGGCCCATTCCACCACGAAGCCCTGGCGGCTGCCGTCAGCGGCGGTGATCGGGTTGACGATCAGCTGCATGACCCGGCCGCCCACGCGGATCTGCGCGCGGTGGGTGCTCTTCAGGGTTTCCAGCAGCCGTGCCTGGTGTTCGGGGTGGCGGTGGAAGATGTCGATGTTGCGGCCGACCAGGTCGGCGGCGCTGAACTGCGGCAGGTCGCGGCGCAGGTCCGACTCGGCGGCGGCGAGCATGCGCTGCAGCGGGCGGTTGACGTAGACGATGTTGCGCTCGGCATCGGCGATCATCACGTTGGTGGTGACGTCGTTCAGTGCGGCGCGTATCCGCAGCATCTCGTCCAGCCCCGCCTGTTCCTGTTCGCGCCGGGCGAGCAGCTGGTGGCTGCTGTGGACCATGGCGCGGGCGAGGGAGTCGGCGGGGAACTGCGCTTCGTGGAGGTCATCCGGCAGCGGCTGATCATTGGCAACGCCGCGCGCCAGCCGGGCCAGATCACGCGGGTCGTGCCCCAGCAACAGCAGCTGGCGGCGCATCTGCACCGCCATCGCGCAGAGCAGGGCGGTCTCCACCACCACATAGGCGGCATGCAGCAGCACCACGCCAAAGCCGCTGCCAGCGGCGAACACCGGCAGGTCCATGCCGCGGCTCTGCAGCACGAAGAACAGCACGTGATGCACGGCAATTGCGCCGGCGGCGACCACGATCGGCAGCCAGTCGCGGTAGTACAGCAGCAGCGCGATCAGCACGATCACCCCGAAGTGGGTCTCGAGCATGCCGTGGGTCTGATGGATGAGGGTGGCGGCCAGCACCATCCACACCAAGGCAACGGTGCAGCGCGACAGCCGGGTGCCGGGCAGCAGGTGGGTCTGCAATGCGACCAGACCGAGGCTGGGCAGGCTGATCGCCAATGCCGGCGTCCACACGCCATTGCGCCAGGCCAGGACCAGCGAGATCGTGGTGAGCAGCGCGGTGACCGCGAGGAACAGGCGATCCGCCTCGGCGGCAAGGGCCTGCAGGTAGGGCACGTTCTCGTGACCGACCAGTGCACTGGCGGTGGGGTGGGATGCGGACATGCGGACGACTCCTTGGGGCATGAGCGGCGAGGGGAACGTCATCGACGCGTGTCGATGGGCGAGCAGACAGCGGGTGGCAGGCCCAGCGCCGGGTCGGCGGAGGGCGCGGTGCGGTACAGCAGGGGAATCACCCAGCCCAGCCAGAGGGCAAGCGCGGCGACCCCGGTGATGGCCCGGGCACCCGTGGCCGAACGGGACGGGGTCTTAAGCGATGCGGGTGCCGCCATGCGTCGCCCTCCCAGGCCGCGTGAGTCCCTTCTTAACGGCGCGCAGCGGTATGGACTTGATCCTATTCAGCGTCTGTTATGCCGATATCTGCCGGATTTGTTTCCAATATGTGACACGCGGCACATTTTGGATGGGAGAAACAGAACACCCCGCCGAAGCGGGGTGTCTGTGGGTGCTTGTTAAGCCTGATGGCGCGGGGCGATCAGAATTCCTGCCAATCCCCTTCGCTGGCCAGCACGGGCTCACGGGTGGCGGCCTTGCGTGCAAGTGCCGGGGCCCGACCGCGCGCGGGTGCAGCCGCACGCGCGGCGGCCGGCGCGGCCGTCGACGCGGCGACCGGACG
>NZ_JASCOZ010000339.1 GCF_029960115.1 Stenotrophomonas sp. PS02289 | reverse complement strand
GGGCGTGGCTCTACGGCCCGGGTAGAGCCACGCCCTGCGTGGCTGCGACGCGCCGGATGCGCCTTACACTGTCAAACATCACCTACGTCCAAGGATCCCCATGCGCATCGGCCTGGCTGCCAACCGTCTGCACCACCACGACAAGCACGCCGCGCTGTTCCGTTGGCTGGGGCCTTGCGAGGCGGGCCTGCGCGAGCTGGGGGTGGAGCTGCACGCGGTGGGGCGCACCTATGACGCCATCCAGCGCCTGGGCTTCCTCAAGGACCTGCCGGCCCTGCACCGCTACCCGAACGGCCGCCAGGGCGGCCTGATGAAGCTGGTGGCCGAGGTGGTGGGCATGGGCACGCCGGAGCGCACGCTGGATGGGGCGATCTACCTGATGGACCCGGTCGACCCCTCCTCGATCTTTCCCGAAGCCACGGCGCTCAAGCGCCAGTGCGTGATCCACGGCAAGCCGTTCATTTCCACCGTGGCGACGGCGCGGGACTGGATCGAGGTCGAGCGGGTGCACGCCGGGTTGACCGCCGACCCGGGCGCGGATGACTTGCATGCCTTCGAGCAGCAGACCCTGGCGCTGATTGCCCACGACGCGATGAAGCCGGCCATGCTGGCCTTCGCCGATGAACATTTCGACGTGTTGGCGCGCTTCCAGCACCGGGTCGCGACCGGCACCACCGGCCAGCGCTTGAATGAGCTGGCCTGGAGCAAGGGCTGGCCGCAGGATCAGGAGTGGGTGACCCGCTACCAGAGCGGTCCGATGGGCGGCGACGCGCAGATTGCCGACCGCGTGCTGGAAGGACGCTGCCAGCGCGCGATCTTCTTTGAAGACCCGCATGTGGCGCGCCAGCACGAAGCGGATATCCAGCTGCTGGAACGCGCGGTGACCACCGTGACCGACCAGGCGGTCTGCATCACCGCCCCACGCGTGGCCGCGCGCTGGGCGCAGGCCGCCGCCAAGCGCGCCGGCTGACGTTGCCGGGTGCCAGATATCCGTAGAGCCACGCCCTGCGTGGCTGGGGCACGTCCGGGTTGGTCGAAGCCACGCAGGGCGTGGCTCTACGGCAACCGGGTGTAGGCCGGATTT
>NZ_JASCOZ010000338.1 GCF_029960115.1 Stenotrophomonas sp. PS02289 | reverse complement strand
CGGATTTTGGTTTTATTGTCAGGGCCGCGCCAATAGGGGGGGCCGCCAAAGGGCCGGCGCTACCGGTGTTCCAGACCACGCTAATCGGGGACAATACGCTCCCCACTCGCCGCCGCGCCCCTTCGATGACTGACTCCACCGCCCCCCATTCCGCCCGCATCCTGGACGGCCGCCGCATCGCCGAAGACCTGCTGGACAGCCTGAAGGTCCGCGTTGACGCCCGTCTGGCCGCTGGCGGCAGCCGCCCGGGGCTGGCCGTGGTGCTGGTGGGGGGCGACCCGGCCTCGACCGTGTACGTGCGCAACAAGCGCCGCGCCGCCGAAAAAGTGGGCATCGAGGCGTTCGACTACGACCTGCCGGCCGGCACCACCGAAGCGCAGCTGTTGACCCTGATCGACCAGCTCAACGCCGACCCCAAGATCCACGGCATTCTGGTGCAGCTGCCGCTGCCGGGCATTCCCGACGCCAGCCGCCTGATCCACCGCATCGACCCGCGCAAGGACGTGGACGGCTTCCACCCGGAAAACGTCGGCCACCTGGCCCTGCGTGAATTCGGCCTGCGCCCGTGCACCCCGCGCGGCATCACCACGCTGCTGGGGCACACCGACCAGCCGGTGCGTGGCCGCAACGCCACCATCGTGGGCGTGAGCAACCACGTCGGCCGCCCGATGGGCCTGGAACTGCTGATCGCCGGCTGCACCGTGACCAGCTGCCACAAGTTCACCCCCAAGGACGTGCTCGAACAGGCCGTGCGCAACGCCGACATCCTGGTGGTCGCGGTCGGCCGCCCCGGCATCGTGCCGGGGGAGTGGGTCAAGCCGGGCGCGGTGGTGATCGACGTCGGCATCAACCGGCTGGACGACGGCCGCCTGGTCGGCGATGTCGGCTTCGAGGCCGCCGCCGAGCGCGCCAGCTGGATCACCCCGGTGCCGGGTGGGGTAGGGCCGATGACCGTGGCGACCCTGATGCAGAACACGATCGAGGCCGCCGAAGGGTACGCGACATCGCATTCGCGCTGACGCTCCCACGGTTCGCTGTGCGAACCGCGGGCCCCTCCTCCCCACCACCCACGCCCCCCCCGCTTCGCGGCCCCCCCCCCACATCGGGGGCGCTACCCCAGCCCCC
>NZ_JASCOZ010000337.1 GCF_029960115.1 Stenotrophomonas sp. PS02289 | reverse complement strand
GCCTGGGCGCACGCGACACGCTGCGCCTGGAAGCGGGCATGAATCTGTATGGCCAGGACATGGACGAAGCGATCTCGCCGTTCGAAGCCGCGCTGGCTTGGACGGTCGCACTGGATGAAGGTCGCGAGTTCATCGGCCGCGATGTACTGGAGGCACAGAAGGCCGACGGCACCGCACGCCAGATGATCGGCCTGGTGATGGACGAGAAGGGCGTGCTGCGTCACGGCCAAGCTGTGTCGACTGCCAGTGGCAACGGCGAAATCCTGTCCGGCACGTTCTCGCCGACGCTCGGCAAGGGCATCGCATTCGCGCGTGTTCCTGCCGGCGAGCTGGGTCAGGTCCACGTGGACATCCGTGGCCGCCAGGTGCCGGTGCGCGTGGTCAAGTTCCCGTTCGTGCGTGAAGGCCAGGCCCAGCCCGGCGTTCTGGCCGAAGGTTGAGTTGGTTACACTACCCCCGTTTTCAGCCCCCCTAATTTTCCTCGGAGCAGTTCCATGAGCGAGATCCCCGGCGACCTCAAGTTCCTCAAGTCCCACGAGTGGGCCCGTGTCGAAGGCGACGGCCGCGTCACCATCGGTATTTCCGACCACGCGCAGGGCCTGCTGGGCGACCTGGTCTACGTTGAACTGCCCGACGTGGGTGCCGAGGCCAAGGCCGGCGAGCAGATCGCCGTGGTCGAGTCGGTCAAGGCCGCGTCGGACGTCTACAGCCCGGTCAGCGGCACCGTGGTCGAGGTCAACTCGAGCCTGACCGACAAGCCGGAAACCATCAACGAAGACGCCTATGGCGACGGCTGGATGTTCGTGGTCGAGCTTTCCAACAAGGAAGAGATCAACGACCTGCTGGATCCGGACGCCTATGCCGAAGTCCTGGAAAGCGACGACCACTGAGGTCGCTTTTCCGGACACCAGACGGCCGCCACGTGCGGCCGTTTTTTTTTGCGCGCGGTCCCGCATCTGTTATCCGCACGTGAGGGAAGTGGGCGCGCGATGCGCATGACACGACACCTTCAAGCGATCCTTTCGACGCCACCGGTGGGGTCGAGTGCCGCCCGAAGACCGCTGATCGGCGGTCAAAAGTTTGCGCATTTCTGCCAAACCGGAAGCAAAAAGCGCTGACCGATGTGAAAAGTTTTCGTCGCCGTTTCGACCCGGTACTGCTTCGCCGCCGGACGCGGCGAAGCACGCCGCCCTCGTCATCGCACCGCCCGTCGCATGTGTTC
>NZ_JASCOZ010000336.1 GCF_029960115.1 Stenotrophomonas sp. PS02289 | reverse complement strand
GATGTGGCGCGCACCTTGCTGTAGAGCCACGCCTTGCGTGGCTTCGACCACGATTGGCACCGCGAAGCCACGCAGGGCGTGGCTCTACGTGGTCAGTCAGCGCGCGGGTTCATTCCACATCCGCTGCCACAGCGTGCCAAAGCGCCGCTTGGCACGTTCGCGCCCTTCGTCGCCCTCATACGCCGGGCGCAGCTGCTGCGGGGTGATCGCTTCCCAGCCCTCGCCCTGCTGCTTTGCCACCGCGAAGGTGAAGGTGTAATCCGGTTCCAGGCCCATGCGCAGGTCGCTGAGCTGCAGCTGCCCGTCCACCACCTGCGCACGCATGAAGCCCCGGTTGAACCAGTTCAATCGCGCCACAGCCGGAATGCCAGCGGCCTGGCGCAGCGCCTGCACATTGGAGGGATAACCGCGGAAGGTCATCGGCCCGTGGTCGGCAATCACCGAACGTTCGCCGATCACGTAGCCGCTCGGGGTCATCGCCACCACCTGCCACAGCACCGTATTGAACGGCGTGGCCACCGAGAAACGCGGAGCATCGCCGAGGCCCATGGCAGCCAGCGCGCGGTCGGCTTCGCGTTCGACCTGATGTTTGGCCAGCAAAGACCAGCCCAGGTAGCTGGTGCTCAACACCAACCCTGCCACCAGTGCCCGCTGCGCCAGCGGCTTCGCGCGCGCGAACCACGCCACGATGCAGGCCAGCAGCAGCCACACGGTGTACAGCGGGTCGATGATGAAGACGCTGGACCACATCGTCGGCGGCGGCGTGAACGGCCACCACAGTTGGGTGCCGTAGACCGTGAACGCATCCAGCACCGGGTGGGTCACCAGCGCGAGCAGGATCGCCCAGAACCAGCGCACCGGAGCCTCCGCCACTCGGCCGTTGCCGAAGCGTTTGAATCCCCACCAGATCAACGCGGCGACCCACGGCAACACCAGCAGCGAGTGGCTGTAGCTGCGGTGTTCGGTCATCACCGCGACCGGGTCGGACGCGGTGAACGCGAGCACCAGGGCGTCGAGGTCCGGCAGGGTACCGAGCGCGGCACCGGCGAGCAGGGCGGCGCGGCGATGACCGGCCGGGGCGATGGCGGCGGCAATGGCACCGCCGAGAACGATCTGGGAGAGGGAATCCATTCGTCGATGGTAAACGCGTGTCACCCCGTAGAGCCACGCCCTGCGTGGCCGCGCGGTGTCAGACGTGGTCGAAGCCACGCAGGGCGTGGCTCTACGT
>NZ_JASCOZ010000335.1 GCF_029960115.1 Stenotrophomonas sp. PS02289 | reverse complement strand
GCCCTGCGTGGCTTCGCGGAGCCCGAACGGAACGCAGCCACGCAGGGCGTGGCTCTACAACGCGTCCACTACGCTCCTCACGCGCAACGCGTCAGCCAATGCTTTGGCACTCTGGTCCGCCTTCACCCGGATCCGCACGGCTTCCCCGGGCACCAGATCCAGCGCGTTGTCGTCCAGCACGGCATCGAAGCCGTCAAACGCCACCCACACCCCTCGCGCCAGCTGCGCAGAGCGCAGCTCCAGTACGGTGTCATCACCCTCGCGAACCCAGCGACTGACGATCTTTGCCTTCGGCAGGCGCATGTCCTTGGCCGCGGCGAAATACGCCACCTGCCGCGACACCACCTGCTCACCGTCCAGCAACTCCACCACCGCCACGGTCCGCTTCGCGTCCGCCTTGCCCAGCAGCTGCGCATCGGTGAACCGTCCGACTTCCAACGCCGCCAACGGCGGCACCGTCACCGCCTTGCGCTCATCACGGTGCACACGGCCATCGACATCCATCACCCGCAACCGCCACGTCCCACGCAGTGGTTCGGTACGGTCGTTGAGCAGACTGACCCGGGTCACACCCTCGTCGCGCAACGCCGCGACAGCATGACCGGCAAAGAACCGCTTGGCGTGGAAATGCAGCGCCTTCCAGCGCCCGGCGTAATCAATGCTCGACCATGATGCCCCCGGCCACACATCGTTGAGCTGCCAGTACAACGAACCCATGGTGTACGGACGTGACGCGCGATGGTGCAGCGCCGCCAACGCGATGCCTTCCGCCTGGGTCACCTGGCTCAGGTAGACGAAGTCATCAAAACTGCGCGGCGTACCGAACTCCCGCTCGATGTACTGCAGCAGGCGCTGGTTGCCCTCGCCGGCCATGAACTTCTGGTGCGCTTTCACCACCGGGCTGTCCACCTGCCGCTGGTCGGCGGGAATGATGCCGTCGAGCGTGCGCAGCGACGGCCATGCCTGCAGGCCATATTCGGACATGAAGCGCGGGGTCTCGCGCAGGTAGGCCTGCACCGGCAGCGCCGGGTTACCCCACACCTGCCAGTAGTGCTTGTCGCCACGCGTGGAATCGTTGGCTTTCTCGTCCAGGTCGTTGCTCGGCGAGCTCGACCAGTACGGCACGCCCAGCCCATCCTCGCTGACCACCTGGCGCAGGTCATTGCCGAACAGATCCACGTAGCCCTGCCAGACCTTCTTCGCAAACACCGGGTCGGCCGCGGTCAGATCCCGGCCGTGGCCCCCGTCCATCCACGCGGTTTCTTATTCGATGTTGCCA
>NZ_JASCOZ010000334.1 GCF_029960115.1 Stenotrophomonas sp. PS02289 | reverse complement strand
TGGCCGGCCCAGACGCTGCGTGGGCCGGCCAACGGCCGGCGCTACCGAGCGGGCGTCACAGATACCGCAGCCACACCAGGTCCTTCCGCCGCGCCTTCAACCGCGCAAACGCCCGCGTCGGCCAATAAAGCGCCACCGCCAGCACCACCGTGATCGCCCACAACTGCCACACCTGGTCCACCCCGAAATACGTGCCGCGGTTCGTTCCCCATGCCGCCACGGCGGCCAGGTACAGCAGCTTCAACACATACAGATGCACCAGATAGAAGAACATCGGCGCGGCCCCGATATCGGCCAGCGGCACCAGCCGGTGGGCCACGGCCGGGCGTTCATACAGCCACAGCAGCAACAGGCCGATCCCCAGCGTCAGCAGCAGGAACAGCAGTGACGGCGGGTACTTGGTGACGTTGAAGACGCTCATGACGGTCGTGCCGGCATCGGCAAATGCCTGCCATGGCTGGTCGCCGTAGACATTCAGCGCACGCAGCAGCGCAAACCCCAACAGCGCCCCGCCACCGGCCCACAGAAGCCGGCGCTGGCGCACCCGTGCATCGCCGCCGCGCATGAACCAGGGCCCGATCACATACCCCAGGGCGATGACCCCGAACCACGGCAGCACGGGGTAGGACGTGCGCAGGCGCAGGGTGTCACCGACCTCGATCCAGTCCCGCTGGTGCAGCACCTTCCAGATCACGGCCATCGCCCCGTTGCCATCCACGTGGACGCCATCGAACAGGTTGTGTCCCCCGATCAGCGCCAGTGCCAGCACGGCCAGTGCCGCACGCGGCAGCCACAGCAGGCCGGCCAGCACCACCATGCTCAGCCCGATGGCCCAGATCACCTGCAGGTAGATCACGCTGGGCGGGAACTGCCCGGTCCAGGCAAAGTTGACCACCAACAGCTCCAGCGCGATCAGGAACAGGCCGCGCTTGAGCAGGAACGCAGACGCCGCGCGGCGCGGATCGGCCTGGCCGCTGCCGTACAGCCAGGCCGAAAGCCCGGTCAGCAGGACGAATACCGGGGCACAGAGGTGGGCCAGCAGGCGGCTGGCGAACAGCGCCGGCTCCACCGTGTCCACCGGCATCGGGTCCGGCACCTGATGGTGCAGGTAGAAGGTCTCGCGGACGTGGTCCAGCAGCATCAGCACGATGACCGTGCCGCGCAGCTGGTCGATGGAGGTCAGGCGGGGGGAGGGGGACAAGGTGCGGCCCGGGGTGGGCGAGATAGGATATAACATCACGGTTGTGTCGTCGGTTTGGGTTTTCCGGTAGCGCCGGCCGTTGGCCGGC
>NZ_JASCOZ010000333.1 GCF_029960115.1 Stenotrophomonas sp. PS02289 | reverse complement strand
GGTGGCTGAGGCGGTGCGTCAGCGGGGCATTGATCTGCCGTAGAGCCACGCCCTGCGTGGCTTCGCGGCGCCAGACGGAATCGCAGCCACGCAGGGCGTGGCTCTACGTTTCTATCATCGCCGCTCTGGCAGGGTGAGGGGCCTGTTCCCCTCACAGGAGCGTGCATGCACGTCGACTGGACCCTGGCCGCCGACTATCTCTGGCCGATCGGCATCGCCCTGATCATCGGCATTACCAGCTGGTGGTTGCTGATGGCGCTCACCCGTCGCCTCAAAGGGCGTGATTATCGTCGCGCCCGGATTGCGCGTGTCTTCAGCCGGCCGCTGGCCTTCGCGCTGCCGCTGCTGGTGCTCATTCCCGCGCTGGAAGCGACCCCGCTGCAGGATCGCTGGCTCGATCAGGCACTGCGTCTGCTGCATATCGGCCTCACCGCCTGTTTCGTCTGGTTCCTCGTACGAGTGGTCGCCGCAGGCGAGCAGGCGATCCTGCGCGAGCACCGCATCGATGTGGCCGACAACCTGGCGGCGCGTCGCATCCACACCCAGACCCGGGTACTGAGTCGGGTGCTGATGGGCGCGATCATCCTGGTCGGCGTCTCGATGGTGCTGCTGACGTTCCCGATGGTGCGCCAGATCGGCACCGCGCTGCTGGCGTCGGCCGGCATCATCGGCCTGGTCGCCGGTATCGCGGCCAAGCCGGTGTTCGGCAATCTGATCGCCGGTCTGCAGATCGCGTTGACCCAGCCGATCCGGTTGGATGACGTGGTCATTGTCGAAGGCGAGTGGGGCCGGGTGGAAGAGATCGGCAGCAGCTATGTCGTGGTGCGTGTCTGGGATGAGCGGCGCATGGTGGTGCCGTTGACCTGGTTCATCGAAAACCCCTTCCAGAACTGGACCCGACGCAGTGCCGACCTGCTGGGCACCGCCTTCCTGTGGCTGGATTACCGGGCCCCCATCGGTGCGATCCGCGCTGAGCTGGAGCGCATCTGCAGAAGCGAAAAGCTGTGGGATCAGCGCGTCTGCGTCACCCAGGTCACCGAAACCACCGAGCACACCCTGCAGGTGCGCCTGCTGGTCAGTGCGCGCAACTCGGGGGATGCGTTTGACCTGCGTTGCATCGTGCGCGAGCGCATGCTCGATTTCCTCGCCCGCGAACACCCGCAGGCGCTGCCGCGAACCCGCGCCGAGTTGCTGGAACAGCCGGATCCGGCCCTGCAGGCCGCACGCGGCCGGCCGGCGGGGCACGTGCGCTCGCCGGGTGCTGAAGATGGTGAGCCGGCCGTGGAGGCGGCTCGGTAGCGCCGGCCGTTGGCCGGCCCAGGCGGTGCGGAGGGCCGGCC
>NZ_JASCOZ010000332.1 GCF_029960115.1 Stenotrophomonas sp. PS02289 | reverse complement strand
GGCTTGCCCGGCTGCTCTTCGCGGGATAAATCACGCCAACGGCAGCCGGGCAAGCCCGGCTCTACGCGGATGCGTCGACGGATCCCATGCGTCCGCGTCGAGGCATCCCCATGCATCGGATGCTGCTACTGTAAGCCTCCAACCGGAGAGCACGGAATGCACACAAGCAAAGGATGGCAACTGCGGCAGACGCTGCTGCTCGCGTTGACCGCAATCGCAACAACAGCCTGCGCACCAGAACCCGCGCGCACGGCAGCGGAAGCCCAGACCGTCGACGGCGTGAGCCTGTCCGAATGGACCGCACGCTGGTGGCGCTGGGCCGACACGCAGGAGATTCCGCCGTATCTCGACCCGGATGGCCAGTTGTGCCATCTCGGTCAGTCGGGTCCGGTCTGGTTCCTGGCCGGCACGGATGGGCAGTTCGAGCCCCGGCGTGAGTGCGAGGTGCCCGAAGGCAAGCATGTGCTGCTGCCGGTGATCAACATGATCAGCTACGGCATCGACGGGGATGAAAGCTGCCGCTACCTGCAGCGGGGCGCGGCAATGAACAACGACCATCTGGTCAGTGCCGTGGTCCTGCTGGACGGCAAGCCGCTACCGGATGTACGCAAGCGTCGAGTCAGCAGCGACGGCTGCTTCCGCATGGATCCGGACGACAAGAGCTCCATGCTGGCGGCCGCAGACGGCTATTGGATCCTGCTCGACCCGCTGCCGCGCGGACGCCACACTCTCAGCGTGGGCGCGAAGTACGACACGCGACAGGGCGGCGATTACAGCGGCATGGAGCAGAGCTTCGAGTACGTCCTGTATGTAGGGGGAAAGGGCTACATGGCGCTCGATGAGGAGGATGCGTCGATGCAGCAGGGGAGAAGCGCTCCGTGATGCTGCACCACATTTCTCTCGGTGTGCGCGACCTTGCGCGCGCCGGCGCGTTCTACGACGCGACCCTGGCCGCGCTGGGATATCGACGTGTGTTCGAGGATGACGAGGCCATCGGATACGGTCTTGTCGATGATCAGGACCTGCTGTGTCTGAAGCTGCGCGATGACGCGCACCCACCCGGGGCGGGCTTCCATCTTGCCTTTGCCGCGAGTTCGCGCGCGCAGGTGGATGCGTTCCATACCGCCGCATTGGCCTCAGGCGGATCCGGCGATGGTGCAGCCGGACTGCGCCCGGATTATGGCGATCGCTACTATGCCGCGTTCGTCATCGATCCCGACGGACACCGCATCGAAGCCGTCATCAACGGGTAGAGCCGGGCTTGCCCGGCTGCCTTCCGCGCCATGCATGACCGGCTGCCGTTGGCGCAACCTTTGACTGTAGAGCCGGGCTTGCCCGGCTGCCGTTGGCGTGATCCTTGCGGCGAAGAGCAGCCGGGCAAGCCC
>NZ_JASCOZ010000331.1 GCF_029960115.1 Stenotrophomonas sp. PS02289 | reverse complement strand
CGCCCTGCGTGGCTTCGACCATGCCTGGGACCGCGAAGCCACGCAGGGCGTGGCTCTACGCTGTTATCGTTGACGTCTACCCATTGCTGGTGAGGCGTCATGCGCTTACGTGGTCTGTCGTTGCTGGTCTCACTGGCGCTGGCCGCGCCCCTTTCCGCACACGCGATCGAGTTCTCCGCCGCGGAGCTGACCAAGGCGAAAGCGCTGCAGCAACGGCTGCTGACCCTCGACAGCCATCTCGACACCCCCGCGAACTTCCATCGCGAAGGCTTCGACCTGCGCCAGCGCCACGACCACAACGCGCTGTCGCAGGTCGATCTACCACGCATGCAGGAAGGCGCGCTGGATGGTGGCTTCTTCGCCATCTACACCGATCAGGGCGATCGCTCACCGGCCGCGCACCAGCATGATCGCGATGCCGGTCTGCAGCGACTGCTGGAAATCCGCGAAATGCTGGCCGCGCATCCGGACCAGTTCGCGCTTGCTCTCACTGCGGCTGACGCCGCCAGAATCAAAGCCGCCGGCAAGCGCGTGGTCTACATCAGCATGGAAAACGCCAGCCCACTGGTGGCCGATCCCTCACTGCTGAGCTTCTATCACCAGGCCGGCCTGCGCCTGCTCAGCACCGTGCACTTCGCCAACAACGAATTCGCCGACTCGGCCACCGACCCCAAAGGTGCGGAGTGGAAAGGGCTGAGTCCGGCCGGCAAAGCCCTGGTCGACGAAGCGGTAAAGCTCGGCATCGTCATCGACCAGTCGCATGCGTCCGACGCGGTATTCGATGATCTGATCCAGCGCCTGCCGGTGCCGTTCGTGCTCTCGCACAGTTCGGCCAAGGCGATCTACGACCATCCGCGCAATCTGGACGACGCGCGCCTGAAGCAGCTGGCCAAGGCCGGTGGCGTGATCCAGGTCAACGCGTATGGCGGCTATCTGATCGACACCGGCAAGACCGAGACGCGCAAGCAGGCCGAAGATGCACTGATGAAGCAGATCGGTGCCGGCTATGACGAACTCAGCATCGCGCAGGGTGTGCAGCTGAAGGAAGGGCTGGCGAAGCTGGACCAGACTGAACCGCTACGCCAGGCCACGCTGGATGATTTCTTCGCGCATCTGGAACACATCCTGGCCGTGGTCGGCCCCGAGCATGTGGGCATCGGACTGGACTGGGATGGTGGCGGCGGACTGGCTGACCTGCAGGATGTCAGCCAGCTGCCGAAGATCACCGCGTGGCTGCTGCGCAAGGGGTACAGCGAGCAGCAGATTGCCGGCATCTGGGGCGGCAACCTGCTGCGGGTGATGCAGCAGGCGCAGGATTACGCAGAAAACCGGTAGCTCTCCGGTAGCGCCGGCCGTTGGCCGGCCCTCATGATCTTCGGAAACAACCGGTGGGCCGGCCAACGG
>NZ_JASCOZ010000330.1 GCF_029960115.1 Stenotrophomonas sp. PS02289 | reverse complement strand
GCGCCGGCCGCCGCGGCTGTCGCACCTGCCGCCGCCGCGCCGGGCGCGGCCGCTGCACCGGCGGCCGCCGCGCATGAAGCAGAAACCTCGATCCGCGTCGCCGTGGAAAAAGTCGACGCCCTGATCAACCTGGTCGGTGAGCTGGTCATCACCCAGGCCATGCTCAAGCAGGTCTCGCACGCCCTGGACCCGGTCCACGCCGAGCAGCTGTTTGCCGGCCTGGACCTGCTCGAACGCAACACCCGCGACCTGCAGGAAGCGGTGATCGGCGTGCGCATGCTGCCGGTGGATGCGGTGTTCCGCCGCTTCCCGCGCCTGGTCCGCGACCTCTCCAGCCGCCTCGGCAAGCAGGTCCGCCTGCGCACCGTCGGCGAAGGCACCGAACTGGACAAGGGCCTGATCGAAAAGATCGCCGATCCGCTCGTGCACCTGGTACGCAACTCGATCGACCACGGCCTGGAAATGCCCGACGTGCGCAAGGGCGCGGGCAAGGACGAAACCGGCACCATCACCCTGGCAGCTTCGCACCAGGGCGGTCACATCGTCATTGAAGTCAGCGACGACGGCCGCGGCCTGAACCGCGAAAAGATCCTGGCCAAGGCCCAGGAGCGCGGCCTGAGCGTGCCGGAGAACCCGACTGACAGCCAGGTCTGGGACCTGATCTTCCAGCCCGGCTTCTCCACCGCCGATGCCGTCACCGATCTTTCCGGTCGTGGCGTGGGCATGGACGTGGTCCGTCGCAACATCCAGGCGCTGGGCGGCGAAGTCCAGATTGAAAGCAGCCTCGGTGCCGGCACCCGCACCCTGATCCGCCTGCCGCTGACCCTGGCCATCCTCGATGGCATGACCGTCTCGGTCGCCGGCGAAACCCTGATCCTGCCGCTGGCCTACGTACTCGAAGCACTGCAGCCGCAGGCTGAAGACGTCCGCACCATGGCCGGCGAAGGCCGCGTCCTGCGCGTGCGTGGCGAGTACCTGCCGATCCTGTCGCTGAGCGAGTACTACGGCTACGGCCACCGCGCCAACGACGACTCGCTGGTCGTCGTGGTCGAAGGCGACGGTCAGAAGATCGCGCTGGAAGTGGACGAACTGGTCGGCCAGCAGCAGGTCGTGGTGAAGAACATCGAGAACAACTACCGCCGCATCAGCGGAGTCTCCGGTGCCACCATCCTCGGCGACGGCCGCGTCGCCCTGATCGTCGACATCGGCGGCCTGGTGCGCTCCTTGCGGGTACCGCAGGCGGCGTGATGCTTGTTGGTTGATCGCTGAGAGCAAGAGCAAAAGCCCCGCATTGCGGGGTTTTTTGTTGTCTGCGCTAGAAGCCCTCGTCTGCTGGTCTACGTGTTTGGGGCCGGGGGATGGGGGGTACGGGACACGCCTTAAATCTCCAGTTAGGCTCGGGCGGCACATCCATGTGCCTTCACGGTCCCGTACCC
>NZ_JASCOZ010000032.1 GCF_029960115.1 Stenotrophomonas sp. PS02289 | reverse complement strand
GCGGGGCCCTCGGGGGGCGGGGGGTGGGGGGGGGGGCGGGGGGGCCGGCCGGGCCCTCAGCCAAGCGTCGGCAACAGCGGCGGTTTGCCGCGCTTGGCGCGGAAATAGTTGGTCAGGCGCGTGCTCGCTTCCTTCGCCAGCACCCCACCATGCAGTTCCACGCGGTGGTTGTGGCGCGGGTCTTCCAGCAGGTTGAACACACTGCCGCAGGCACCGGTTTTCGGATCGGTGGCTGCATACACCAGCCGCGACGCGCGCGCGTGCACCACCGCCATCGCGCACATCGCGCATGGCTCCAGGGTCACGTACAAGGTGCTGCCCAGCAGACGATGATTGCCCAGCGCCTTGCCAGCCTGGCGCATCGCCACGATCTCGGCATGCGCACTGGGATCGTGCTCGGCGATGTTGAGGTTCCAGCCCTCGCCCAGCACTGCACCGTCGCTGCCGACCAGCACCGCACCGACGGGAATCTCATTGAACTCACGCTCCGCGCGCGCGGCCAGTGCCAGCGCGTGCTGCATCCAGTATTCGTCCTGGTCGTGCACCGGCACGCCCAGTGGCGGCGGCGGTGGCAGGCGTTCAACCATGGCCGTTGGCCTTGCGCAGGAACGCCTCGAACGCGGCCAGGGTCGCTTCACTGACATGGTGCTCGATGCCCTCGGCGTCGCGCCGGGCCGAATCCGCATCCACCCCCAGGGCCAGCAGGAAGCGCTCCACGGTCTGGTGGCGCGCGCGCACCTCCACCGCCAGCTGCTCGCCGGCCGGGGTCAGGAACACGCCCCGGTAAGGGCGCTGGATCGCCCAGCCTTCCTTCACCAGTCGCTTGAGTGCCTTGGCCACGGTGGGCTGGGCCACGCCCAGCCGGGTCGCAATGTCCACCTGACGGGCCTCACGGCCGTCGGCGATCAGGTCCGCGATCAGCTCCACGTAGTCTTCCACCAGTTCCGAGCGGCGCGCTTCACGCACCTGCGCGAAGCCCTCCACGTGAACCTGGGCGTCGATCAGGGGGGCGGGCTTGCGGCTGCTGCTCGGCATGCGGGCAATGGTCCGTGGCGGGGCCGGTGGTGAACTGACGCGTAGTCTAGCGCAGCCCGCCGCCCTGCCCCCGCCTGCGGCTCAGCCGCGCATGCGACGCTGCAGCCGGGTTTCGAACTGCACTTCCCCGTCCAGGTTGCGCGCGACCAGGGCTCCGCCATGTGCACGGGCGAACTCGTGCGCGATGAACAAGCCCAGCCCCAGCCCACGGCTTTCGTGGAAGCTGGCCTTGAACGGCTCGAACAGGCGCGGCAGCAGCGCTTCAGGAATCTGCCCCTGGTTGCGCACCTGCAGCAGCAGCGACTCCCCCGGATTGCCACGCACCAGCACCTGGACCGGCGCGGCCCCGCCGTGCAGCACCGCGTTGCCCACCAGATTGGAGAGCAGCTGTGCCAGCCGGTCCGGGTCGCCATGCAGGTCGGTATCGCCCTCGATCTGCAGCTCGATCCGTGCCTGCGGATGCGCGCGGGCCAGCTCGGCCACCACCACGCTGGCCACTTCGGCCAGATCGCAGTTGCTGTGGTGGATGCGCAGCCCACCGCTGCGGATGCGCGAAAAGTCCAGCAGCTGCTCGACCATGCGTCCCATGCGCTCGGCGCTGTTCTCCAGATGCTTCAGCGTCTGCTGGACCTGGCCATCGTCGGGCAGGTCCAGCGACAACTTGTCGGCGCACAGCAGAATCGCCGAAAGCGGCGTGCGCAGATCGTGGGTGAGCACCGCCATCATGGTCTCGTTGAGCTTGAGCGCATGCTCGAGCGCCTGGTTGCGCGCCTTCAGCAGCTGCTTCTGCTGGTACAGCTCAATGAACACGTTGACCTTGCTGAGGATCACCTGCGGCTCGATCGGCTTGTGCAGGAAATCCACGGCACCGGACTCATAGCCCTTGAAGGCTCGTACCGGATCATTTGGCGAGGCGGTCAGGAAGATGATCGGCACATCGCGGCTGCGGGTTGAGCCGCGCATCAGTTCGGCCAGTGAAAAGCCGTCGATTTCCGGCATGTGTACGTCCAGCAGTGCCAGTGCCACGTCGTGCTCGAGCAGCAGTTCCAGCGCCTGCGCACCGGACGCCGCGCACAGGATGTTCAGGCCCTCGCGTCGCAGCAACGCTTCCATGGCCACCAGGTTCTGCGGAATGTCATCGACAATCAGCAGGTTCACGTTGTCGGTCGGCGCTGTCATCGCCGCAGGCTCGATCAGGTTCATCGGGCAAGACCTTTGATACGTGTACAGATGGAAGAAAGCGGCAGCACCGCGTCGGCCCCGGCATGGGCCAGCGCGGACGCCGGCATGATCGGGGAAAAAGCATCGTCCGGGCACTGGATCCAGGCGTGCCCACCGGCTTGGCGCACCGCGGCCACACCGGCACTGCCGTCATTGCTGGCCCCGGTGAGCAGGATCGCCAGCACGCCACTGGCAAAGACCTCGGCCGCGCTTTCGAACAGCGGGTCGATCGCCGGTCGCGAGTACAGCACCGGCGCATCCACCGAGAGGGCCAGGGTGTTGGCATCCTCCACCAGCAGATGGTAGTCCGGCGGCGCAAAGGTCACCGTTCCGGGTAGCAGCGGCTGCTTGTCGTCGGCCTCGCGGACCGGCAGCGGGCAGCGCACATCCAGCAGGTCGACGATGCGGCTGGGCCGGTCGCGCGGCAGGTGCAATACCACCAGCACTGGCAGCGCGAGGTCTTCCGGCAAGGCGGCCAGCAGCGTCTGCAGCGCGCTCACCCCGCCAGCGGAGGCTCCCACCACCAGCAGCTTGAAATCCATGCGCGGGTCGGTTGCCGTGCTCATGCCAGCTTCCGGTACAGGCGCTGCTCGCGCGCGCAGGCTTCAAAGTCGTCGGCGTGCTCGCCGAACTGCAGCGACTCCTTGCTGCCCAGGCCGAGAAAACCCTTGTGCACCAGGGCTTCGTGGAACAGACCGATGGCCCGGTCCTGCAGTGCACGCTGGAAGTAGATCAGCACGTTGCGGCACGACACCAGATGCACTTCGGAGAACACCGTATCCGTGGCCAGGCTGTGGTCGGCAAACACGATGTTGCGCTTGAGCGCGCGGTCGAACACCACACTGCCGTAGCCGCTGCTGTAATAGTCAGACAGCGAGCCGGTGCCCCCGGCCGCCAGATAATTGCGGCTGAACTGGGCCAGGCGGTCCAACCCGAACGCGCCGGCTTCGGCCGCCTGCAGCGCTTCGGGATTGATGTCGGTTGCGTAGATGATGGCGCGGTCGAGCAGCCCTTCTTCCTGCAGCAGGATCGCCAGGGACCAGACTTCCTCGCCGCTGCTGCAGCCGGCAATCCAGATCTTGATCGACGGATACGTGCGCAGCACCGGGATGGCGTGCTCGCGCAGCACCTTGAAATAGGCCGGGTCGCGGAACATCTCCGAAACCTGCACGGTGAAGAACTGCATCGCCTGGGCGAAGGTCTCCGGCTCGGACAGCAGCCGGTGCTGCAGGTCGCCCAGGTTGGCGCACTCAAAGCGCGCCATCGCGTGGCGCATGCGCCGGCGCAAGGAAGCCAGCGCGTAATCACGGAAATCGTAGTGATAACGCTGGTACACCGCCTCCAGCAGCAGCTTCAGTTCCAGATCGAACAGCTCGGCCTCGTTCATTGACGCGAGCACCACACGCGACACAGGGAGACCAGCTTGTCGACGTCGATCGGCTTGGAAATGTAGTCGTTGGCACCGGCCTGCAGGCAGTGTTCGCGATCATCCGGCATGGCCTTGGCCGTCAGCGCGATGATCGGCAGGTCGCGCCAGCGCGCCTCGCTGCGGATCTCGCGCATGGCGGTCAGACCATCCATCTCCGGCATCATGATGTCCATCAGCACCAGGTCCACTTCCGGACCCAGCTTCTCCAGTGCCTCGCGGCCGTTACGCGCGATTTCCAGCTTCACGCCCAGCGGCTCCAGCACGCTGGACAGCGCGAAGATGTTGCGCACATCGTCTTCGGCCAGCAGCACAGTGCGTCCATCCAGCACCGCGTCGCGGCGACGCGCCTCACGCAGCAGGCGCTGCTGGTCGGTCGGCAGCGAGGCTTCCACGCTGTGCAGGAACAGGGTCACCTCATCGAGCAGGCGTTCGGGCGAGCGCGCGCCCTTGATGATGATGCTCTTGGAATAGCGGCGCAGTCGCTGTTCCTCATCGCGGGTGAGTGCGCGACCGGTGTAGACGATGACCGGCGGGAACGAGAGCGCTTCGTTGGCGGCCATGTGCTCCAGCAGGTCGTAACCGGTGCCATCGGGCAAGGCCAGGTCGGTGACCATGCAGTCGAAGGTCGAGCTGGACAGCGCCGCCATCGCCTCGGCAACGGTGCCCACGCCGACAATTTCCAGCTGGTCGCGGCCCAGCAGCAACTTCAGGTTCGAGCGCAGCTCGCTGTCGTCTTCCACGATCAGCAGACGACGCACATCGCGTTGGTTGGTGGCTTCCAGCTGCTGGATCGCCTCGACCAGCCGCTCACGCGTGGCCGGCTTGATCACGTAGCCGATCGCACCGAGTTCCAGCGCCACCTGCGAGCGCTCCAGGCCGCTGACCACGTGAACCGGGATATGACGGGTCGCCGGATCGCGCTTCAGCCGCTCCAGCACGCTCAAGCCGGAGACATCGGGCAGGCCGATGTCGAGCAGGATGCCGTTCGGGCGCAGCTCGCTGGCCAGGGTCAGCGCCTCGTCGGCGGTCTGGGCGACCACGCAGTCGAAGTCCAGCTCGTGCGCCATCTGCACCAACGCGCTGGCGAAGGCGGCATCGTCTTCCACGGCGAGAATCATGCGACCGGCGCGGCTGCGCCGGCCGCGGTCGTCGATCACGCGCGGGGCGTCACTCGCCACTGCCACCGGCGCGGCAGCGACCACAGCCGCGCTGGCCACCGCGGGCATGCGGACATCCGGCGCGGCGTGGGCGGTGCCCAGCTCGGCACCCGGTGCCCCGACCAACGGCAGCTCCAGAGTGAAGCTGCTGCCCCGCCCCGGTTCGCTGACCACGCTGATGCTGCCCCCCATCCGGGCGGCCAGATCGCGCGAGATCGACAAGCCCAGCCCGGTGCCGCCGTAACGACGGCGGGTACTGCCATCCGCCTGGCGGAAGGCCTCGAAGATCACCTCGGTCTGCGCCTGCGGAATGCCGATGCCGGTATCGGTCACGGTGAACTGGATCCGCCCGCCGGCGGTGCCGCGCACGCTCAGGCTGACGCTGCCGTGTTCGGTGAACTTGACCGCATTGGCCAGCAGGTTCTTCAGGATCTGCTGCAGGCGCTGGCTGTCGGTGACCAGCTGCGCCGGCGCATCGGCGTCGGCCTGGAGCACCAGGGCCAGGCCCTTCTGTTCGGCCAGCGGCTGGAAGGTCTCCTTCAGGCGCTGCAGCACGCTGGAGACGGCCACGTCCTCTTCGCTCAGCTCGACATGGCCGGCTTCGATGCGCGAGAGGTCGAGGATGTCGTTGATCAGGGCCAGCAGGTCGTTGTTGGACGAATGGATGGCCTGGGCGTACTTGACCTGCTCGTCCGAGAGATTGGCATCCTTGTTGTCGGCCAACAGCTTGGCCAGGATCAGCGCGCTGTTGAGCGGCGTGCGCAGCTCATGCGACATGTTGGCCAGGAATTCGGACTTGTAGCGCGAGCTGGCTTCCAGCTCGTTGCTGTTGCGCACCAGCTGCGCCTGCGCCAGCAGCAGCGCCTGCTGCCGCGATTCCAGCTCGTGGGTGCGCTCTTCCAGCTGCACGTTGGTCTGTTCCAGCTCGACCTGCTGCTGCTCCAGATTGGCCTGCGAGTGCAGCAGGCTGCGGCTCTGTTCTTCCAGTTCTTCGTTGGCCACCCGCAGCTCTTCCTGCTGGGTCTGCAGTTCTTCGCTCTGGCGCTGGGTTTCTTCCAGCAGTTCGACCAGCTGCTCGCGCAGCAGCGCGGCGCGCATGGCCACGCCGATGGGTTCAGCGACCTGGGTCAGCAGATCCAGCTCCAGCGCCCGCGCCGGCGAGGCACCGACCCGGCCCAGCTCGATCATGCCGATGACCTTGCCGTCGGCGGTGATCGGTCCCAGCAGGCGCTGATGCACCTGGGTCATGCCCAGCGGCGTCTCGATTTCCAGCACGCTGTCGCCCTGGTCCAGCCGACGCGGCTCACCCAGGCGCAGCACTTCGCCCCACTGGCCGGCCGCGGACGGCAGTGCTTCCGGCAGCCGTGCCGGCAGTGCCGCGCCGCCCACCAGCAGCAGGCGCTCGCCCTGCAGGCGGTACAGCGCGCCCACTTCGGCATTCAGACGCGCACACAGGGTGCGCATGGCTTCGTCGGCCAGCACACGCGGGTCCGGGTCACCGCGCAGGCTGACCGTCACCGCGTTCTCGCCTTCCTGCAACCACAGCGCATCGGCGGCGATGCGACGGGACTGGATCGCCTTCATCACGGTCAGCGCCATCAACAGGAAGCAGACGCCGCCGATGGTGCGATTGACGAACGAGAACGCCGAATTCGAGCTGGCCGGCGCGATGTGGTAGCCGATCATCAACAGGATCGTGGACCCCACCGCCACCAGGAAGGGCACCTCGACCCGGCGCTGGAACAGGGTCACCCCCACCGCCATGAAGTAGGTCAGCCATACCGCGTAGCCCAGCGGCACCACGAACTCCAGACCCAGGGTCAGGGCCATCAGCCCGGCCGATGCCAGCCAGATCCAACGGTCGCGAGCGGTGGGCGCAGAATTCATGGGCGATCCAGATACAAAAGATTTCTGATGTTACCTGAACACGTTAAAGGGGTGTTATGCGACAGAAGTACGCCAGTCCCGGCATTTTCTTGACAATTTATTCACATTTGGCACGACGGCCCGTCAGACGTTGCATGCACAGGCGTTCTCGCGCATTGGGAAGTGCCTTTCGGCCTACCGCCTGTCCGCCGCAATCGCGTACAGTTGCGTACTGACCCCACCTGCCATCCGCGCACCGGTTCGCGTGCGATGGAGTCCCCTTGGGTCATCATCTGTCTTTGAGGAAGTCGAGCATGTCTGAGCCCCTTCGCGTACTGATGGTCGAAGACCAGAGCGATCTGCGTGAGCTGATGGGCCAGGCCTTGCAGGACTTCGGCATCGAGATCTACACCGCGGTGGACGGGCCAGCAGCCCTGCAGATGATCGAACAGCATGGCGACTTTGACGTGGTGTTCAGCGACATCAGCATGCCCAACGGCATGACCGGCGTGCAGCTGAGCGAGCATGTCGCCCGTGCCCTGCCCAATGCGCGGATGATCCTGTCCTCCGGCTATGCCCGCTCGCAGCTGGAAGAGCCGCTGCCGGAGCATGTGGAATTCCTGCCCAAGCCGTACCGGCTCAACCAGCTGATCAAGCTGCTGAAGTCCCCCGCCACCACGCCGTGATCGTCACCGGCGTGAATGCTTCATGTCACGCCGCAACAATTCACATCGGCTTGCAGCGCCGGTTGGATAGTGAACCTGTCTTCCGTATGACAGGGCACACGGAATGCTCGACAGAACACAGGAACTGGAACGGATTGCGCTGATCGAAGCGTTGAATGTGCTGGACCCGGCATTGGGTCGCGCACTGGACCCGATCACCGAACTGGCGGCATTTACCTTCGGCGTGCCTATCGCGCTGATTTCGATCGTCGACAGCGACGCCCAGCACTCGATCTCCCGCGTCGGACTGGAGTCGCTGGTGCGGGTCGAGCGCCAGTGGTCGATCTGTGCGTGTGCGATCGAGTCGCATGCGGTGCTGCAGGTGTCCGATCTCAGCCAGGACCCGCGCTTCAACAACAACCCGTCGGTGACCGGCCCGGAGCACCTGCGCTTCTACGCGGGTGCGCCGCTGGTGACCCGCAGCGGAATCGCGCTGGGCGCGCTGTGCCTGATCGACCGCCAGCCGCGCGTGCTGGGCGAAGACGAAATCCGCCAGTTGCAGACGCTCGCACGGCTGGTGGTCAACCAGATGGAACTGCGGATGTCGCTCGGGCGGCGCGATGCCGTCAGCGGCCTGCCCAACCGCCAGCAGTTCCAGTCCGACCTGGGCGTGCTGGGCCGACAGGACGGGGGCCACCACTACACCGGCGTGCTGCTGGACGTGTTCGACCTGCAGAGCACCACCGATGCCGGCCAGGTACTGGGCCTGAAGCCGGTGGAATCGCTGCTGCGCCAGGCGTCGCTGCGGGTGCAGGACATGATCGGTGAGTTCGCCCAGGTCTACCACGTGGCCGCCACCCGCTTCGGCTTCGTACTGCGCGACCAGTCCCGCGAGCAGGTGGAAGGCCTGCTGGACCGGCTGCGTGAGCGCATGCGTCGCCCGCTGATGGTCGGCAGCATCCCCATGTCGCCGCAGTTCCACGCAGGCGTGTGCGCGTTCCGGCCCGAACCCGACCAGACCGCCGACCTGCTGCGCAAATGCCTGGTGGCCATGCACCATGCGCTGCAGACCGACGCCTGTGTGTGCTGGTACTCCAAGGACCGCGACGAGTACCTGCGCCGGCGTTACCGGCTGGCCTCGGACGCCGGTCGCGGCCTGAGCCAGGACCAGTTCACCCTCGTCTACCAGCCCCGCTTTGATCTGGGCAACGGCATACCCGTCTCAGCCGAGGCCCTGCTGCGCTGGACGCATCCCTCACTGGGACCGGTCAGCCCCGCGGAATTCATTCCGGTGCTCGAATGCACCGCCCTGATGCCGACCCTGAGTCGCTGGGTGGTGGAACAGGCGGTGCAGCAGGCGGCGCGCTGGCAGAGCGTGCTGCCTGGGTTTGCGGTGTCGCTGAATCTCTCCCCGCGTGACTTCGACGACGAGCAGTTGTGGCACCGCATGGCCGAGCGCCTGCAGATGTATGGCCTGCCCGCTTCATTGATCGAAGTGGAGATCACAGAGGGCCAGTGGCTGCACAGCCACCCGGCCGCGCTGCCCCAGCTGCGCGCCATGGCCGCCGCAGGTGTGCGTGTGGCCATTGATGACTTCGGCAGTGGGTACAGCAACTTCGGCTACCTGGCCGAGGTGCCGATCAGCCACATCAAGATCGATCGCAGCCTGATCACCGGGCTGGCGGAATCGCGCACCGCGCGTTTGAAGGTCGATGCGATCATCCGTCTGGCCGAGCAGCTGGGCTACCGCACCGTCGCCGAAGGTGTGGAAAACGAGGCCGAGCTGGAACTGCTGCGCGCTTGGGGCTGCGATGAAGCCCAGGGTTTCCACCTGGCGCGGCCGATGCGCGCCGAAGCTGTCACCCAACTGGTGCTCGCCTGCCGCGCCGGTCCGCTCGCCGACGCGTAACATATGTGCCTATGACAGACCTTGCCCCACTCCCTACCCTGCCCACTGGGCATTACCGCCACTTCAAGGGCGGCAACTACCGCGTGCTGGGCGTAGTTCGCCACAGCGAAACACTGGAACCGCTCGTGCTCTATCGGCCGCTGGATAAAGACGTTGGCGATTGGGTGCGCCCCTACGCCATGTTCTGTGCGCAGGTCGAGCATGAAGGCGGGATGCGGCCGCGATTCGCATTGATCGCGGCCGATTGAGGCCCCTTACGGTGCGGCGCTCTGCCCCGCCACCGTGGTGCTGTTGACCACAAACGGGTCACGCCCGGCATCGGCATACCCGCTGCACGCCGCATCGCCCGGTGCCACCGGGTCGCAGGCCCACAGGCCGCGCGGCACGGTGTCACGCTGTTCGAAGCGCTCGCCATTCCACACGATGAAGCCCAGGTGCAGGTGGCCCCATTCGCCATAGCTGCGCGCTTCGGGCTTGGAATCGGCCGGCACTTCGGCATACCAGCGCAGGGCCGGCCCAAACTGCAGCTTGCCCGGATCCAGCTGCACCGCATTGGCCTCCAGGTTGTAGCGCTTGCGATCGGCATCAGACAGCAGCGGCTGCGCCGGCAGCGCCTGCGCGGTGATGTCCTGCGGGGCAGCGCCTGCGGTGACCTGATACACGCGCTGCTGCACCAGCGCCTCGCGGCAGCTGCCGGTGGTCAGGCGCACGGTTTTGCCGTCGATTGCATCGGGATAACGCCCGTCCACGCAAGTAAACGGACCCGACACCAGATACACAGTGGTCGACGCATCCGCGCCCTCGAACGAGCGCACCCACAGGCCATTCTGCACGGCAATGAAGTCCGGCCGCACCCCATAGCCCGGCACCGCCTTGAACCAGGCCTTCTGGCTGAGCTGGCGCTCACGCGCCGAACGCGGCAGCAGCAGGTCCTGCTCGGGGATGGCCTTGAGCACGTTGGCGAGATGCGCCGGCATCGTGCCCTGGCAGGCACCGGTCAGCAGGTTGTCCTGCGTGGCCAAGCGCGCGGCCAGATCGTTCGGGCAACGCGCACCGAGCTGACGCTCGATGGCGTTGTCTGCATTGGCCAGCACGGGCACGACCAGCGGGCGCGGTGCGGGCGGTGCGGTCGGAACCTCCGGAGCAGATGCCTCACTCGCCGTCGTCGGTGCCGTTGCCGGTGCCGGTGCCGGTGCCGGGGTTGCAACCTCGGCAGGCGCTGGCTCGGCAGCTGCTGCCGCAGGGGCGACCGTTGTCGAAGGCGTGCCTGCAGCCGCTTCCGCGGCGGCGGCCGCTGCATCTGCGGCGCGCGCAGTGAGGATCGCGTCAGCCTGCGCTGCGTCGATGGATTCCTGCGCGGGTGCCGGAGCTTCGGCCACAGTGTCGACGGGCGCGGCCGGCTGCTCGACCTTCGCGGACGCTGCGACAGGCGCATCCGTTGCCTCCTGCGCCTGCGCGGTGGCCAGCGCGAACGGCAGCAACAACATCAGCGGAGCAGTACGGCAGGCACGCAGGTGCCGGGAGTGAAGCGATGCATTACGCATATATTCGTCCTTGAAGCTGAAGTGGATTGAAGTGGACCACAGCGATGCCATCGACAAGATAGAGACGTGTGTCGCGTTCGACACCCGCACACCTTGTCGCTGGTGACCCCCACGGCACCCAAAGCCCCCTTCGGATACCGCTACCTGTGTCATGCGCCGGAATCCCGACGCCGACACCCTACACCAGTCGTGAAATCCGCGTCGCGACCGAGTGGAGTTTCTTTGAATTACATCACACCTTTGACCGTAAGATCCTGTTAAACGCACCCGCCTCCGTACGCATGTATTGCTTGAGGTAGGGTTGGTCGTCATTGCATATCCCGTCTGTTGGCGATGCCCAGCCGGCCCGGTTCATGCGCGGGCCCAGTGAGTACGCCTCGCGTCGCCACACCCGGCATCACCATCTGCGGATGCATCTCCACCGCCTCGACCGGTCGCTGCGTGCTCGCCGGCATCACGACAGGAGCCTGCGCTGCAGGGAGCACACCCGAACGACTGCCATCCATCTGCGAATGCGCGATGAAGCTGCCCAGCGTTCCCTGGAAGAACATGGCGGCCATCGGGGGAGCGCTGATGATCAACACGGTCAGGATCAAACCCAGCCCACCCTGCTGCAGCGCCTGGCTGCTGTAGTTGGTGCCCGCGTCGCCTCCCAGCAGCAGACCGCTGATCGCAGTGTCCACCCAGAAGGCCTTCGACACGGCAATCACGATGCCCAGCGCGTACCCCACCATCACCGAAAGCACGGCCATCGAAAACATGGTGCCAATCCCGTACATCAACCATTTCTGAAACAGCCCTTTGGTCTGCTCGAACAGCAGGCACAAAATGAAGAGCGGCCCCAGACCGATGAACAACGACATGGCGATCTGATACAGCAGCAGCATGGCACCCGCCGTGATGGCCGGTCCACCGGTACCGAATCCGATCAGGAGCTTGGCCTGCTGCTTCTCACCAGAGAGCACCGGATCATTGATTACCGTGATGGCATCGATGCTGGCCAGGGCGACCTGCATCTGCCAAAGCGCGGCGTCTATCTGCTTGGCCGGCAGTGCGTAGTCACCTGTGATCAGCGTGGAGATCACCCCCTGCACATCGGAGATCAGCAGACCACTCAAGTTGTCGCCGAAAATCGACATGGCTGACGCCACGGTGACGATCAGGGCCTTCCACCCTGCATCGGACATCACAGCCGCCAATGAGGCCTGGCTGCGCCCCGTCATGATGCGGTAGCCCTGGATGATCAGCCACAGCGTCATGAACTTCACCCCGATCACCCCGACCCACTTCATGACGCGATCGAGCACCTCACCGCCAAAGTTGGCGACTTTGGTTTCCAACGCATCCAGAATCAGTTTGAAGAACGCGAAATCACCCAGGCTGGCACCGCCGCCCGCCCGCAGTGGCTCCAGACCGCCGCCCAACCAATACACCACCTCGCTCAAGTCGATCATCATTTTGTTGTCCTATTGAGTGAACGCCGTCCGCATGCGCGTACGGATTCGCGCCTGTAGCGTCACTTGTTCGCCCAGTCATCCAGTGCCTTCTTCAGAACCACGGTTTTCGCAACATCGGTAACCACCCGCGAGGCACCGTTCCCGGTGATGGCAGCCTGGGCGATCACGTTCTGCCGTGCCTGCATGGCGGCGATGTAGGCGTCGTAAGCTTGTATGCGCGTCGACCACTCCTGCCCCATGGCCAGCAGATGATTGCTCAATCGCGCGGTGTCGCTCTGTGTCGCCTGGACGCTGCCGGAACTGTTCTTGTCACTATCGCGAGACTCAAGATTCTGCTGCTCTGCTTCCTGGATCTGCTTCATCGTGCTCTTGAGGAACTCGAGAGATTCGTTGTACTTGCGGTTCTGCGCCATCTGGATGCTGACGCAGATCTTGACCTGCTCTTCCTTGACGGCTGAGGTGCTGCTGAGGTTCAGCGCAGAGAACCCGCGCTGCAGCAAGGAAGCACTGCTTGAATCACCGCAGACCTGTTTGACCATGTAGTCGTCGGCGACGCCATCCATGCTCATTCCGTCCGGAAGGCTCAGCTGGAAGTTCACCGAGTCGAAGATGGCCCGCATGTCCTTGATCTGCTGCTCGGTCTGCTTCCAACGCTGGGCCTCCTTGCTGTACGCCTGAGCGTCAAGCACGTACTGAATGAGCTGCTGTACCATCGCAGTTGGGTTGGTAACGACGGTTGTGGTGGCGTGCGCCGTCTGAGCTGCTAGAGCTACGCAAGCGGTCAAGACACCCACGTGAAGCCGTCGGCGTACAAACCTTTCTCGAATCGACCGCCCACCATCTGACTGCTCCGTCGCTCGGTCTCTTGCATTGATACTTGTGTCCATACGTCACACACCCCTTTAGCGTTAGCCCCGCCGGAATGGCGGTTGCAGATAGCGTTGGGAGAGCGGCACTAGGTCAAGCGCCTTGCGGCCGCCCTCTTCACGGAGCGGACAATGCAACGGGAGATCACGGATGTGCAGTCGGCGAAATCCGACCCTTTCTCAGGCGGGCATGCATCCATTTTGTGGTTGGCCCTTGAGCCTTTCTGGCGCAAGGCATCCGCGCCGAAGCGCATCGAAAATGATCTGAACCGTTAGCGAGGCATCTTCGACGGAGGGGATCCGCGTTCCTGCCGCTTATGGCACGCTTCGCGCCGGACAGCGAAGCAGCAACGGAGTAAGCAAGGTCTCCACAGATGAGAAGAGGCCCGAAGGGCCTCTTTGAATGCATCACACAGCACAGCGATCTGGCATCAACTCACTCGGAACTCACCCAATCATGGTCCGACCCGCATTGCGCACTTGCTCTTGGGCCTGATCCTGCTGTGCAGCCTGTGCTAGCGCTTGGCTCTCGATCTCACGCCCACTCTGCTCCAACGGCGTATTCATGGCTGCCACGGTCGGCACGGATGCTCGCAGATGTGCGGGATCGGACAGCTGCCCCTGCACCGCAAACGTGGTGGCGGCGTCATTGCTCATCACCACGTGATCGATGCGCTTGCCACCCAGCTCATGCATGCGGCATGCCAGAGCACCCGCCAGTTGCTCACTCTGCACGTCAGGCACCCTGCCCGCCTGCTGGTCCAGCTCATGCACACCGCGCAGCGCGCCGATGAACAAGGGGTGGCCTACGTGGCCCGGTCCATTCAGCGGTTTGAGCGGACCCGAGGGAACCTCCTGGGCGGGCTTGGCACGCGACTCTTCCTCACGTCGCGCGGGCTCTCCAGCAGGAAGCGGGCCGCGAACCTCGTCGAATACGTGCTTCAGCACACCCAAACCACTACCCATGACGAACGGAACGACCTGACGAATCTGCTTCACATCGCCTCGATAGTCCTCGATCATGTCGCGATGCGAGCTGGCAAGCGCCTGACTCTGGGGATCCTCGAGCACGGAATCCAGCCCAAGGAAATTGCCCAACTTGTGCGAATCAAGCGATAGCGCAGGCGCGCCCAAGCGTCGTACTGGCTGTGGGAGCATGAAGTTGCCTGGATGCATCTTACTCTCGTAGCCTGCCGCCTTCAGAGTGTCGATCTCGTTCTGTTTCGCATACACCCTGACCTCTCCGTAGTGGGGCGAAGCCGCGCTCACCGGATCTGTCGCCATCACATGATTGATGACCGAACTGCCACCTTCGGGAATGCGCCGCGAAAGGCTGGCCGCGCCGTAGGCATTAAATATTTCGCCTTTCAGATCAAAGTGATGCGCTGTAATCTGGGTCAGCGCACCTCCCAGGGAGTGGCCCGTAACAATGACATCGACCGGGGTACCTCGCGCAGCATTGTGTGTTTTGGCAAGCTCCATCGCCCGAGCCGTAAGAGCAATGGCTTCAGGCGCTTGAATGTTCACCCTTGCAGCCACCATTGCCACGTCAGTTCCGACGTCCGCACCAACCGCTTCCGTTCCGCGATGTGCCACAACGACCTGACCCGTATCGACGCGCTGATAGATTGTTCCTTGATAGCCGGAACGCGCGCTATCCACAAACTCCCAAACCACGTACTTTTGGCCAAAAACTGTCACCTCCTCCTGCTCGTCGGCCGAGCGCGCGCCAGGATTCTTGTTTACATACGCACCATCTGAAAGATAGGCCAACTCGGAGGAATCAATTTTCATGCTTGCGCCCCGATGAACTCATCCTGGAACTGAAGGTATTACCCCGAACTTCGGGCTTGAATCGATCAAGCTCTGTCAAACCCAACGACGGGTAATTCGCATATGCATCAACGCGCGGATACTCCATGTCAGGGTAGTAGTGCGTGAGCGATCCGCCGCCAAGCACCGTCGCACTGTCCATGAATCCTGTGAATCTGGTCTCACCCTCAGATCCAGTAGCCCGAGCGACAACGCTAAGTGTTGTGAACTCCCATCTGCAGACTCCGCGACCGTAGTAGTCGCCGTCCAGCAAGAGATCAAGCAACACGGTTCCAGAGTGTTCGCCAGACTCAGCTCGCCTCAAGGCCACATCCCTTGATGTCGTCATCCTCATAGCGGTGCCGGTCATGGGATGCACATAGCCGCACTCATCCTCATTGACCACGTCATATTGAGCGCGGGCGAGGACTTCTGCGAAGGGTCCAGGCGCGTCATGCACCTGCCAGGTGAAATCGACACCCTGCCTCGGCGAGGGATTTTCCTTCACAAGACCCCACCACTCGGTTCCCGGACGTGTGCCGCCCGACACCGACGCGGATTGGGGTATGCGGTCACAGCCCCCCATCAGCACCAATAGCAATGCCAGACTTGTCCATTTCCAAGTCGGTGGTGCCGCCATGGGTCCATCTCCTTCCGGTCAGCCAGAGACTCAAGCTAAGTAATGGCTAGAGTAGCGTCGGTGCGCCATTGGCACTATAGGAAATTTCCTATGATGTCCGGACACGTGAAGTGGTCACCCTAGCAGCTTTGCAAGCACACCTTGCTTGCAGGCCATCAGCAACGCGGAATCTATTTGGCCCATACGCTCCCGGTGCTCGCCCCTGCGGGCCCGGCTGGCCTCTCGGTCCATCAGCCATCTGCAAATGGACGGAACTGAGCTCTTGCACTTCGGGACAGTCTTTATTCAACGTCAAAGGGGGCGCAATGGCCTCCTTTTTATGCGTCAGCGGTGGAACACCGCTGGTAGCCCAAGTTGACGCATCGCGGAGACGGGTCAGAACCTCCTGAACTCAGACATGCTGCACGCCGAATAGACTATCTCGCATCGTGCACCATGGCCAGCGCAACGCTCGAGTGCCAACCTGGAAGCCTCGCTCTCCGTCTTAGCACCCATGAAACTTGAGGTCAAACGCCCTTTGCTCCGCTCTTCAGCGAGCGGATCTGCAATCGCAACGCACTGATTGTGGTACGCAATCTGCACCTCGCAGTCGACACCTCCGAGTTTCTTACACTCCTGAACCGCGATCTGCTGTGCAAGCTTCTTTGACGTCTGGGAAACCGAAACTCCCGTCGCCATTGTCGGATTCGGCCCTTGCGACATCCCTGACGCGATTGCACCCCATCGGGTCTCCCATTTACCAGTAGGAATGGATAGCGCAGGGCCGCCGGATCCGCCAGACGGAATTGGTGCGCATCCGCCCGCACCCTGGCCACCGATTGGGTACTGTCCGGGCGGACAACGACCCTCTGCATATGCCGAAGCAGATGCCATCAGCATGACCAAAGCGAGTAATACGTTTCTCATCTCATTCTCCGACTAGCGCAAAGGTCCCATCTAGACCGGCGACACAACCATACTTCCTCAGTTTGCCCTTCTGTACCTACCAGTTTCTTCAGCAGAAGCTGTTGGACCGGAGCCACCAACAGTACGTCCCACGTTTGGCATCTGCTGGTCGCCGCCTGGGTTGGCGGAGTTTGTCGTCTGCGTCGGCGTATACGACCCCGGCGGCTGACCCTGCGGACCCGGCTGCCCACCCGGTGAGCCACCTATCTGCGAATATGCCATGAAGCTACCCAGCGTGCCCTGGAAGAACATCTGGGCCATTGGGGGCGCAGCCAGGATCAGCGTGGTCCGGATCAGACCCATGCCGCCCTGCTGCATTGCCATGCTGGTGATGCCATCACTCATCACACCGTCTCGCAGCAGCCTTCCTATGCCGTCGGCCACCCAGAACGCACCTGCAACGCGGATCACCATGCCCGATGCGATTTTCACCATGGCCGCCAGTACGGCCATCGAGAACAGTGTTCCTATGACGTAGAGCGACCACTTCTGGAACAGCTGCTTGGTCTGGTCGAAGAACAGACACAGGATGAAGAGTGGACCAAAGCCGATGAACAAGGCAATCGCAACTTCGTACAGCATCAACATCGCACCGGCTGTTACTGCCGGACCGCCAGTGCCCAAGCCGATGAACCACATCGCCTGTGCCTTCGAAGTGCGCAATCCTTCATCGTCCACCGTCTTGATGTAGTCAACGCTGGACAAAGCAACCTGCATCAGGGCCAGACTTTTGTCGATCTGATCTTACGGAACCCTGCTACTGCCAATGGCAAGCGCGGCAAGATATCTGCATCACCTGTCCCTCTGAACTGCTGAAGCTTACACGGCCTACTCGATCAGAACTCCCTGAACTCCGACATACTGCAGGCAGAATAGACGAGAGCGCACTGCTGCCCATCGCCAAATGTGGAGCATCGCTGCATCGCATTTGCCCTGGCCAGATCTTCCGTCTTCGCCGCCGCGGCCACAGAGTTCCAGGCACCTCTCTTCTTGGTTTGTTCAGTCGGATCTGCGAACGCCACACACTGATTGTGGTATGCGATCCGCAGCTTGCAGTCCCTTCCACCCTGACGCCGACATTCTTCAATAGCTGCCTGCGTCGCTTCCTTCTTGGACTTTCTGGAGACTGAAGCCCCAGTGCAAAGATTACTGGGATCTTCCGCAATTGCACCCCAGCGCGTCTCCCACTTACCCGTCGGGATGGAGAGAGTAGTTCCGGAACCACCGGCGGGAATGGGTGCGCACCCTCCCGCTCCTTGCCCACCAATAGGATATTGCCCAGGCGGGCAGCGACCCTCGGCAAAGAGGCTGAATGGTGCAAGCCCCAGCAGCAACATGACAAGCGTTCTCATATCCACCTCACAATGCACATGCACAAACTCTTAGATCAATCGCTCTAGATGACCATGCGCACCCGGCTACCGACTCGCTTCACTACCCATCTGCGAATAGGGCGAGGGTAGCCTCTAGCAACATGGATACATGCCTACCCCACCTAACAAGAAGTAAAAAGGAGGCCACGATGGCCTCCATTTACTTGCGTTAGCGACGAAACGCCGCCGTGAGTCTCGCGGGGTGCCAAGGGGTATAAGGTCAGAACTCTCTGAACTCAGACATGCTGCACGCGGAGTAAACGATGCCACACTGATGACCGTACGCCTCGCATCGACCCATGGCCCTTTCCTTGGCAATCTCCACCGTCCCTGCCGCAGTGTCGGTCGACTTTGCCTGAAGTTCAGGCCTCCCCCTTCTACTTTCCGGGGTTGGATCTGCGATCGCGACGCATTGATTGTGATACGCAACTCGGAGCTTGCAGTTGTTCCCACCCTGCTTCTTACACTCTTCCATTGCAGCAGCCGTAGCTTCTCTCTTAGATTTCCGGGAAACGGACGCCCCCGTTGCTAGATTGGTGGAATCCTCAACCACGGCCCCCCAACGCGTCTCCCATTTTCCGGTGGGTACAGACAATGCAGCACCCCCAGTTCCGCCGGCCGAGATAGGTGCGCACCCCCCCGCTCCTTGGCCACCAATTGGATACTGGCCAGGAGGGCACCGTCCCTCAGCGTGAGCCAGAAAGGAGGCGAAACTCAGAAGTACAGCGATCAGAATTCTCATGGCTACCTTACGTCTGGGAAACTTTACGACCACACGTTTTCATCAACGAGTAGGATGGTTCCCCATCCGCCCCTGACCTGACGCATCCGACGGGGCCGAAGTTGATTGGGATACCGTTCGCGCCATTGTTGCCTGCGGGTCCATATTGACTGCGGGTCTTTCGGAAACGCTCTGATTAGTCGTCTGCGGCGGCGTATACGACCCCGGCGGCTGACCCTGCGGACCCGGCTGGCCGCTAGCTCCACCACCTATCTGCGAATATGCCATGAAGCTGCCCAGCGTGCCCTGGAAGAAGAACTGGGCCATTGGGGGCGCAGTCAGGATCAGCGTGGTCAGGATCAGACCCATGCCGCCCTGCTGCATTGCCATGCTCGTAATGCCGTCGCTCATTACACCGTCTGGCAGCAGCCTTCCTATGCCGTCGGCCACCCAGAATGCGCCTGCAACGCGGATCACCATACCCAATGCGATGTTCACCATGGCCGCCAGTACGGCCATCGAGAACAGCGTTCCTATGCCGTAGAGCAACCACTTCTGGAACAGCTGTTTGGTCTGGTCGAACAACAGACACAGGATGAAGAGTGGACCAAAGCCGATGAACAAGGCGATCGCGACTTCGTACAGCATCAGCATCGCACCGGCTGTTACTGCCGGACCGCCAGTGCCCAAGCCGATGAACCACATCGACTGTGCCTTCTCAGTGCGTAAGCCCTCGTCATCCACCGTCTTGATGTAGTCAACGCTGGCCAAGGCGACCTGCATCAGAGCCAGGCTCTTGTCGATCTGTTCTTCGGGGGATTCGTCATCATCGGTGACCCGCGCGGTGATGACTTCCTTGAGATCCTTGGTCAGAAGCGTGTGCAGGCTGGTACCAAACATGCTCATGGAGGTTGCCACGCTCACGATCAGCGCGGCACGCGCCATGTTCGTGACCAGCGCCATCATCGAGTCGCGGCTCTGTCCGGTGATGATGCGATAGCCCTGGATCAGCACCCAGAGCGTCATCAGGGTGAGGGCCATGCCCCCGACCCAATACATCATGTTCTTCATCATGTCGAACCCGAAATCTGCGATCTCCTGTCGCAGATAGTTCAGGATCAACCGGAAGAAAATCAGGTCGCCGACTTCCTGGACACGCACGACGTATCCCAGAAGATCCTGTAACCCACCCGAGTCGCCAAAGCTGGCAATCAACCTATTCATCTCTACAATCCCTTGGTGATACTGCTGCGACAGACGGGCTGGCGCGTTGTGCATCCGACTTCGCCTGCCGACATTGATCCTTACTTGATCTTCAGCGCGCCCGCCAACGTAGCGGTTCTGATGATGTCTCCGATCATCCGGTTCTTGGTGTCGCCCTTGAGTGCCTGCTCGGCAACTACCTTCTGATTGGCCTCCATCACTTCGATGTAGGAATCGTAAGATTTCATGCGCGCTTCCCAGATCTGGGATTGCACTGCAAGGTCATTGGCCATGCGCAACGACTCACTATCCACACCCTGCACATTGCCTTGGTTGTTGCTCAGAATGCGCAGTTCGAAGATTCGGGTCAGCGACGACTTCATGAGCGGAACCGAGTAGTTCATGAAATCGACCGCATCGTTGTACTTCCGGTTCCGCATCATTCGGATGTTCACGCAGATCTGTGTCTGCTGACTCTTGAAGTCGGTGTCTGATTTGAAGACGAAGGTTTCCAGCAGGCCTGGCAGCGTCATGTTCTTGGACGTGCGGCAAGTGTCCTTAACCAGGTAGTCATCATCGACGCGCGTGAGGGTCTGCCCCACCGGCATGCCGAAATCGTTGAAGATAGCCTGCAACTGGATCAGCTGCTGCGCATACTGCTGCAGCGTGCGAATCCAGCGCGTGCGCTGCTCGATGTACTCGGCCGCGTCCTGCGCCTTGGAGCCTGCGGCGATGATCTCGGCCTTGTACGTGTTGATCTGGTTCATGATCGACTGGAACACGTTCGGGCCGATTTCCACCACGGGCTGGGTGTAGGCCGGTGCCGGTGCGTTGCACATCAGCACGCCCACCACCGACAGTGCGGCCAGGCGGAAGTTGAAGTAACGGCGATTCTTCTTGGGGGTCTTGGCGATGATCATGGTTGTCTCCATCGAATGCGGCTGGTACGTGGTCCTGACGGCCGGGGGACCGGTCAGGCGGCAGCTTCCTGGCGGTTTCCGGCGGGCTTTCCTGAGCCCTTGCGCTTCTTGTAGAACTCACTGAGCCACTGTTCCGGGGTGAGATCGGCCTGCGACACCTGTTCGCGCTGGGCGGCATCCAGCAGGACCCGGTGCATGATGTCGATATTGTCGGTGGAGGCCGAAATCACCGACAGAATGTCGTCCATGCCACGCAGGTTGAGCTGGCAAACGCTGGCGGCGTGGCCCTGCTTGACCAGGAAGCAGCGCGAGCGCTCGTCCAGGGCGGTGACCACCTTGAACTCGGACTCGGTCAGCTTCAGGCCGTCGATGTAGTCCGAACGGCTGGCATTGGGGTTGGGCAGCAGAATCAGGGTGGCGGTCTGCTCGATCAGGGCGGCGGCGATGTCGCTCTTGAGCGCATCTTCCGGGCTCTGCGTGGCGAAGATGCCCAGACCGTTCTGCTTACGGATGGTCTTCTGCTTGTTCTTGGCAAACTCCTTCAGGCCACCCTCGCCGTCCAGGATCTTCCAGAATTCGTCCATCACGTAGATCAGCGGGCGACCGTCGATCAGCGATTCCAGGCGGTGCAGCAGGTAGTTGATGACCGGCACACGCACTTCGGGGTTGTCGATGATGTCGGTGTAGTCAAAGCCGATGATGTTGGCGCGGCTCAGGTCGACGGTGTCCACCGGGTTGTCGAACACCCAGCCCAGCGAGTTGCCGGAGGTCCAGCGGCGCATGCGCGCATACAGGCCGTCGTCGCCCATGTTGGGCAGGCTCTTCTGGAAGTTGGTCATGCTGCGCAGGTGCTTGGGCGTGTCCAGCATGTTTTCCACCGCACGGAAGATGTCCTCTTCCTCGCGCGAGCTGTACTCGGCCTTGCCCGCCAGGACCTTGACCAGGTCCGCCAGGAACTGCACGTTGGTTTCGTTGTTGTCGCACTGGAACGGGTTGAAGCCGGTAGGCTGCCCGTTCTCAAGCGCCAGGTAATTGCCGCCACAGGCGCGCACGAAGATCTCCGCGCCGCGATCCTTGTCGAAGAAGAAGATGGTCGGTGCCGGGTCGTACTGCTGCACCTGGCTGAGCAGGAAGTTGATCAGCGCGGTCTTACCCGTACCAGACTTACCAATCACCATGGTGTTGGCGATGGCCTTCTCACCCAGCGAGTTTTCCGACGGGTGCGTAGCGTGGAAGTTGAAGTAGTACGGCTGGCCGTTGGTGGTCTGCAGGGTGGTGACGCAATCACCCCACGGATTGTTGTGCTGCTTGCCCGTGGCGAAGTTGTGTAACGGCGACAAGCCGAGGAAGTTCAGCGAGCTCACATTCGCCATACGGGTGCGGTAGCGCCAGTTGGCCGGGAACTGCGAATAGAACGACGCGGTGACCGCCAGGTCTTCCTTGGCCGACACGAAGCCGGCGTTGGACAACTCGGCGCGGGTGGCGGCCAGATTCTGCGCCAGCTTCTCCTGGCTGTCGGCGTAGATGGCCATGATGAAGTGGTATTCACCCAGCACGAAGTTGCCCGACGCCAGCTGGTCCATCGCCTGGTCCATCTCGATGATCTGGCTGACCGCCTTGTCGCCGGAGGAGATCATCATGCCCTTGGTGCGGTCGAGCACCTTGAGCGCGTCCTGGCGGCCCATCGGGCTGAAGGAATGGGTGATGACGTACTCGAAATCGAGGTACTTCAGGCCGTTGAGCACGCCCGGGTAGGTCCCTTCGGCGTATTCCTTGATGTTGAGGATCGCACCGAAGTGGTTCACGCCATTGGGCGTGTTGATGACGAAGTCACCGGTCTTGGCCGAGAACATGTGCCGGCTGATCGGCAGGTAGTCCTTGACCGGGGCCGAGAGCACCGGCACCGGCTCGTCCACGCGGTTGAGCAGGTAGCCGAAGAACTCCAGGGTCTCGGAGAACACCATGCCGTTCTTTGCTTCGTACATGCCCATGCGGTACGGCGAGTAATCGCGGATCACCGCTTCGACGTTGCCGGCCAGTTCCAGCAGCTTGGCCACGGCCTGGTCCTGCTCGGCCTGCAGCTGGGTGACGCTGGAGGACTTGTCCATGAAGCGCTTACCGGCCACCACGGGGCGGTAGATCATGGTCAGGTACAGCTCGTTCTGCATGGTGCGCTGCGAAGACAGCATGCCCATGTACTGGTCGGAGACGTCCTGGTTGAATTTCTGGTTGAAGCTGCGCTTGGTGTTGAGCGTGCGGCGGCGGCGGATGTCATGCACCCAGAAGGCGACGTTGACGAAATCCGGGGCGCGCAGGGTCTGCAGCAGGCGATTGAAGGTGTTATGGCGGTGTTCCAGCTCCCAATCCTCGCGCCCGACGAAGGGCAGCCCTTCCAGGTGCCAGGTCAACAGGAAGTCTCCGCCCGTGGTCTTGACGACCGTCGGTGCCACATGGGTCGACAGGGGAATGAATTCGCTGATGGAGGTATCTGGCGTGAACATGACGGCTTCCAATGGGGCGCTGCGGGGATGATGCTTTCCTTGCACCGGGCAGGCGGTGGTGCCGCCTGCCCGGCTTGAAGCGTGCCGTGTCAGACCGACGGCGGCGGCTTGTCACGATAGTGGTTGGGCGTGAACACCCACATGCCATCGTGCTGCTGCACGTTGCGGGCCCGGAACTTGAACTGCAGGCGGAGACCGATCAGCCGGAAGATCATTTCATCGCGCTTGGCCATCTGCCGCATGATGAAAATAGCAATCGGAATCGTCACCAGCAGTCGCATGTCGATGTACATGCCGAGCAGCAACAAGCCGCCCGCGACCAGGAAGAACGGGACGTAAGGCACGCCCAGAAACATCGCCGGCCGCGTGCAACCGCGGAACAGAACGTTCTTATGCACGGTAGTACTGAACGACGTTCATGATCGCAGCGGTGGTGGTGCCGCCGCAGCTGGTGGCGCTATCGCCGATCAGCATCTTGGCGATCTGGCCGGCCGCACCGATCAGCAGGCCACCGATCAGGATCGGAGCCACGTCACTGATGCGCTTGTGGGCGAAGGCGATCTGGTAGCCGGCGAAGATGACGGCGATGGTCACCACGGCGATCGAGGCGATGTTCAGCAGGCCGTTGATGTTGTCGAAGAAGCCGCAGACCTTCTTGTCGGTGCCACCGAAGTTGGTCTGGGCGAACACGTCCGGCACGAACACCGCAGCGACGAAGGCAACCGCCATCAGCATGGTCTTCAGCGAGCGCTGGGCTTGGGCAATATCGAGGTTGGTACGCTTCATTGTTGATTTCCTTGTTGATGGTCTAACACGACTTGAATCGGCCCGCCGGGTGGATGGCCGTACCACGACTTCGTCAAAACACGAAGGCTGCATCCCCTGCGGGGATGTTCTGAGCGGGCGCTGCCTGCGCAGGCTGGGCCTGCACGGGCGACGCCACGGGTGCATTACGTTCACTCCACGGGCGCAGCACCACCGGGCCCGCAGCCCCCTGTTGTGGAAGTTGCGGCCTGACCTGCGGCGCAACCGGTTCTGGAACAGCGGCCGGCGCAACCTGTTGGGGCTGCGGCAACGCGTGATCCAACGCATTCATGACCACCCGCGACACCGCCGCGTCGGCGGTACGCACCAGTCCCCCGCGGACCATGGCACCGGTGGACGGATAGACCTCGTACACCCGCGCCGGATCGTCCTGCACCACTGCGGCCTGGGCCACCATCGGTGCCAGCGCCTGGGTCGTCGCTTCGATGCGACTGCCGATCACACGCTGGGCTTCATTGGTGTACTGCGGGTGGTGCGCGACATCGACCACACGGCGCTGGGCGCGGCTGACCACGTCGATCGGGGCTGCGCCGTTGGCGGCCACCTGGGTGCCGCGCTGGCGCGCGATCGAGGCAAATACCTTCTGCACGTAACCGTGGCGGAAGCCGGTGGTGAAGTTGCCCGAGTAGTAGCAGCTGAACGCCTTGCCCCAGTCGTTGCCGGAGCGCGAATGGCATTCGGCCAAAATGCGCGAGCCGGCCTGCAGGTTGGCGCACTGCTGGAAAGCCTTCTCGTAGGAGTCCAGGCCGTACTTGGCCAGGTTGTAGCGGTTGACCTGGGCCAGACCGACGGAGAAGTTGTAGCCCTTCTCTTCCAGCATGCGCACCGTGGCCAATGCTTCATCGAGCTGCTTGGGCTGGCGCACGAGCGCGCCACCCACCACGCCAATGGCGTAGGGGTTGCGCGAGGACTCGACGTTGACCACGTGCTGCATCACATCCATGGACACGGCCATTTCAGGGCAGGCAAGGGCTTCCATACCAGGCAGCATCAGGGCGTCCTCACTGTGCCTGCGCGAGCGCGCGTTCGGGGTTGAAATCAATGCCGGTGATGTAGCGGCTGCCGGCATGGGCCTTGATGTGCACCACCACATCGATGGTCAGCTGCAGCAGACGCTTGATCACCGAGAACTCCAGACCGGAGCCTTCGGTCGAGGCCTTCACCATCAGGCCCAGCTGGTCCCAGGTCTGTTCCGGGCTGCCGGCGTGGCAGCTGGTGATCGAACCGGGGTGACCGGAGGCGCAGTTACGGATGAAGTAGAACGCCTCGTCGCCGCGAAGCTCGGCGAGGATGATGCGGTCCGGCTTCATGCGCAGGCAGGCTTCCATGCAGCTCTTGGCGGTAACGTTGCTGGCGCTCTGCCCGCCCTTGGAGTACAGCAGGTGCACCACGTTGGGCTGGGCGATGAACAGTTCGCGGGCATCTTCGATGGTGACCAGTCGCTCGTTGGCCGGAATATGGTTGACAAGCGACTTCATGAAGGTGGTCTTGCCGCTACCGGTCGCGCCGGACACGACGATGTTCTTGCGGTACTGCACGGCCTTGCGGAAGAACTCGGCGTAATTGCGCGACTGGCGCAGCGCCAGCAGTTCCTGGTCCTGGTCGCTGATGGCAGCGCCCTGCTCCAGGATCTGGTTGAAGAACCCGTCTTCCTGGTACTGCTCCAGGGTCTTCATGTGCTTGGACGGCAGACGGATGGTGATCGACACCTTGCCGGCGTCGCACGCCGGCGGGATGACGAACTGTGCACGCTGACCGGTCGGGAAGGTCAGCGACACCACCGGGTCAGCGTCGGTAATACGCTGCCCGGTGTTGCTTTCATTGACCACGGCGGTGCAGAACTGACGGGCACGTTCAAAGGTCAGCGTGGGGACTTCCACACGCTGCCAGCCATCGCGTTTTTCCAGCCACACCTCACCCGGACGGTTGATACAGATTTCCGTCACGTCAGGCGAGGTCATGTACTCGTGAATGCCCAGCACTTCGTACTGATAGCGCAGGAATTCACTGGAAACGTCGGCTACGGGGCCCACTTCTGCGTCCATGGTTGATCCAGCCGGTCAGCGCCGCATGGGCAGGACGTCGGAGAAATCGACGTCCTTGGCCACGTACACGTTGACCACAGTGCCCTGATTGATGGTGACCGTGGGCGGGCGACGCTCGCTCATGGCCTCGTTGGCCAGACGCTCCATGCTGCGCGCGGTGGCGCTCTCATAGGGCGACTGGATTTCACGTCCACTGTTGCTGACGGTGGTGGTTTCCGGACCGTGTTCGGCAGCAGCGTATTTGAAGGCGTCGGCGATCAGGCTGATCATCAGCGCCGAGGCGATGCGGCTGCCCCAGTGCGCGCTGTAGTCACCCGGGTGACCGGCACCGCCGAGCTGGTCCACGCCCGGGCTGGACATGGCCACGTCGATGCCGTTCGGGGTGGTGATGCGGTCCCAGATCACTTCCACGCGCTTGCCGGTGGGGCCGCCACCGTAGGCACCGTAGATCTTCGAGCCCTTCGGCAGCAGCAGGCTGCGGCCGTTGATCGAATACACCGGCTCGGTCAGCAGACACGAGGTGAAGCCGGCCACGTCGGTGATGATGCGGGTTTCCAGCACGCAGCGCAGATAGGTGCCGCGGACCAGCAGTGCATCCGGGCTGCGGATGAAGCTGGCGCTGGAGACGTCTTCCACGTCCGGACCACGGCGGACCTTGGCTGGCGGCTGCTGCGCACCCGGCAGCTGGGCCAGCATGGCGCGGGTGTAGTCGTCAGTCGGGCGACCGGCGGGATCCGTCGCCGGACCGGCCACACCGCCGGCGCTGCCACCGCCCACACCACTGCCGGACGCCATGCGGCGATCCATCAGCGAAGGCTCGTGGGATTCGGTCGGTGCCGTCTGGAAGTCGTCCACGTCCGGCGGCGGCGTGCGGTAGGGATTGGTGTGCGTGCTCGGCGGCGGCAGCGGCGGCATCATCCCGATCGGCTCCACCGCTTCCGTTGCGGTCGGCGGCGGCGGTGCGGCCGTCGGCAGTTCAGGCGTGGATACACGCGCCTGCTCATTGACCTTGGCCGGGCCTTCAGCATCGTCGCTGCCCTTGCGGAACAGCAGGAAACCCATTGCCACGATCAGCACCAGGGTGCCGCCGAGGAAGGCCAGCGCCTTGCGGTTCAGGCGCTGCTCTTCAGCCGAACGCAGGGTCGGAGCCGCAGCGTCCAGGTTGGGATTGTTGTCGGCCACGTTCTGGCCGTAGTACGGGTTGGTCGGGCCTTCCGGCGCACCCTGGTGCGCGTCGTAACCCTCGTTACCGTTGTTCGGCTCGTTGCCGGGAGTGTTGTGCTGGCTCATTTGTTCACGTTCCTTCGCAGACCGACGACGTTGTCACCATGACGGATCACCAGGTACGGATAGGTGCCGTGCACGATGAGCGAATTGCCTTCCACCGTCGTGTTGACCGTGAAATCTTCGCCGTACTCCGTCTCACGACCGAAGACGGCCGGGAAGATGCCGGTCTTGTACTCCGGCGAATTGGGCAGCTTGAGATAGGTGAAGCGGCCGTCATCGTAGGCATTGACCGGAATCAGCCAGCCCATCTTCTTGGAGCGCCGGGTGGAGTACGAATAGTCGAAGTTGTACTGGCGATCCTTGGCCAGTTCCGAGCTGAGCAGCGGCTTCACTTCCTCATCCACCGCCTGCTGCGCGGTACCGAACTCGGTGTCGCTCGGGTAGGTGAAGGCGATCTTGTACTGCACGCCGGCACGACGCGCCTGTTCCAGCTGACGCCAGTCCGTGGCCACCACCTTCAGTTCGAAGATGTACGAATGGGTCTCCGTGCGCACCATCATGTTGGTGTCCACGTCGACATTCTTCGGCTTGAGATAGAACACGTTCTCGCGACGGGTCAGTTCCCACCCGCTGCTGAAACCGGTGCTGTAGTCGAGGATCTTTTCATTCGGGCTGAGTTCGATCTGGGTGGTGAGCCCCAGGCCGGTACGGACCGGATAGATACGGTCAGACTCATACTCGTAATGGTCCACCACGGACTGCGCCTTCGCTGGCACAGCAAACAGGGACATCATCGGCACCAAGGCCAATGCGGCCCACCATGCATTGTTACGACTCATCGGTTGCTTGCTCCCTGCGCAGTTCCGGTGGAAACGTTCTGATTCGGTACAGCGGGCGGCGGTACTGCCTGCCCCGGTACCGGCTGACCCGGCACCTGTTGTTGCATCGGCTGGCCCGGCATCACCTGGCCCGGAATCTGGGGCGGCGGCGGCACGGTCTGACCGGGCACCTGCCCCGGCACCTGACCGGGGACGGCCTGACCGGGCACCATCGGCTGCCCAGGCACCGGTGCCGGTGCTGCCACCGGCTGGCCGGTGGCCGGATCGATCATGGTCGCGGCGGCCGGATTGTTCGGGTCATACACCGGCGCGGCGGCAGCCGCCTGTGCGGCAGCGGCCTGGTTGGCCTGGGTGCTCATGTCGGCGTCGTCGGGCACCGGCACGCCACGGGCGAAGTCGCTGTCCACGCGGTATTCGGTGACCTGGAAGGCCAGCGGGTTCAACACGCGATCGGCTTCGGACAGGGCCAGGTCGGCGCGGTACTCGAACCGCAGCGTCACCAGCTTGTTGTCCAGATAGGTCATCGCGCCGGTGGTCTTGTCCAGCAGACTGCGCTGGATGCGCACCGACGCGCCGCGGAAGCTGCCATTGCCTTCGACAGCCAGCGGGGTGATGCTCAGGATCTTGATCCGGATCGCCTTGCTGGTGCCGTACACGTAGACCGGGTTCTGCGGATTGTTGTTCGCATAGCGCTGGCGCTGGGTGGCCGCGACCGGCTCCGACGACATGGTGAACACCAGTTCCCAGTCACGCAGGCCCATGGTGTTGGAGTCGAACGACTCGCGCGCCAGCACGTACTGCGCCACGTTGCTGCGATTGATCGCCTCGTTGGCCGTGATGCCCGCTTCACCGAAGTTGCCCGAGAGACGCGCCACCGTGGCGGTGCCGGTGTAGGCGTCAGCCATCACCAGGAACGGCACCTTCTCCTTCAGCGGCAGCATGTAGTAGTAGCCGCCCGCCAGTGCCAGCGACATCACCAGCGAACCGGTCGCGACCATCCAGGCGCGCTTCTCGCTGCGGCGGGCCATGTCGGCGATGGTCAGCTCGTAACTCACCGCCTTGGAGACGGCCTGGTCGACCTTCGCGTTGTTGCCTGTGTCCTTCTTTCGGAACATGGAATTCATCCGTACTGCTGGAACTTCGATGGGCGTGACGCTCCGGCGCGCCGGAGCACATCAGGACGACCGGGTGCGGACCACTCAGCTTCCGCTGGCACCATCGGCCGGGCGCGTCGAAGCGGTCGATGCGGACACCGACTGCACCACGATCTGATTGCCCACGATGGAGACCGAAACGCCCTGCGCCGAATACGCCGCGCTGAGATCGATCATGGCCTGCTGCGGATTCGTCGTGGACAGCGACGACACCGCGTTGAACAGCGTGTAGTCGGAGCTGAGGCGGTAATCCAGGCTCATGCCCGAGTCCTTGGCCCAGCGTTCAAGCATGGTTTTCAAGGTGCCATCGGCCGGCGAGGCCTGATAGACGTAGCTGGAATACAGCGGAATTTCCTGGGTGGTGCGGGCGAAATTGTTCACCGGCTTCCAGCGGCCGCCGAAATCCGGTGCCGGCTTGGTGGCACAGCCCGCCAGCATCACGGCGGCGGTAACGACGGCAACAACGCAACCCTTGGACAGAAACGCTTGCTTCATACGGACTTCCCTATGGCGTACGGAATAGCGGCTTTAATTCGGAAATTCAGACAACGCGGTGACGCATCAGGCCCTGGATCAGGCGCGATGTGCCGTTGGTGCGTATCGGTACAACCGTGAAACACCTTTCAGCGGTGTGACCGGGCCCCCGCCCCGCCTGATGTGAGAACGCCCCGAACACCGGGTTCGGCCCCTGCGCCCCACACACTCTCCGAGAAAAGCCATCCATGTTCCTTTTGACTGCTTCAGCGCCAACTTCCGGCACTGTACTCAACTACGAAAACCTGACGCATGGAACGTCCATCACAAATACGATGCCACAGTTCAGCGTCAAATCAGTGTCAACCGAGACGAAAATTTTACATTTGCGCCCGCATTTTGCGATGCGCGTCACATTGCCGCATGCAAACCATCACAACTCCAGCATCTTCACATCGGTCTTGGGCAGCAGGCGCGAAGTGAAATATTTGTCCTTGTAATATTTGATCTTGTCGCATTTGACCGGGTGCGGAATGCCCTCGTACAGGAACACCTCGTGGTCCATGCCCATGGCCTTGAGTTCCTGCGGCAACATCAGGGCGCGCCGCTCTTCGGTGAAGTTATGGGTCTTCTCGCGCGCATGGGTGACATTCTTCTTGCGCACGGTGGTGTAACCGAGCATTTCCGAATAGTCGTTGGCGTCCTGCTGTTCGCGCGGGGCGTACAGGATCTGCAGCGCGTGGTTGGTGATGATGGTGCGCGACACGTCGCGGCCGTAGGTGGCGTCGAGCTGCGCCATGCTCTGGATGATGGGCAGCAGGCGCACGTTGTAACCGGCCATGTACGAGACCGCCGAGGCGATGATGTCGACCTTGCCGATGGAGGTGAACTCGTCCATCAACAACAGCACCTGGTATTTCAGCTCTGGATTGCCCTTGGGCAGTTCCTTGGTGTTGAGGTTGATGATCTGGCTGAAGAACAGGTTGATGATGAGACGGCTCTCGGCCAGCTTGTTGGGCTGGATGCCGATGTAGACGGTCATCTTCTTCTTGCGCAGGTCGGTCAGCAGGAAATCGTTGGCACTGGTGGCCTTGTCGAGCACCGGATTGATCCAGGCGTTGAGCGGCTCCTTGAAGGTGCCCATGATGGAGGCGAACGTCTCGTCGGCCTGCGACAGCATGTTGGCGAAAGCGGCCTTCGCATTGCCCGACAGGAACGGCTGCGTGGACAGCGACTGCAGGTACTTCTTGAGATCGGTGCCGTCACCGGTGGACAGGCGGAAGATCGCACCGAGCGTGGGCGTGCCGCTACCGGCCGGGAAGCCCATGGCGCGCTCGTCGTCCCAGTTCTCGAACAGGTACAGGCCGAAGGCCATGAAGGCGTTGCGGGCCTGGCTCACCCAGAACTTCTGATCGTCCGAGCCATCCGGATACAGCATGGCCGCGATGCTCATCATTTCAGAGACGCGGAAGTTCGGATCGTCGGAGACGTAGCTGAGCGGATTCCAGCGATGGGTGCGCTTGTCTTCAGCGAACGGATTGAACAGGAACACCTCATGGCCCTGGCTGGCACGCCAGCCGCTGGTGAGGTCGAAGTTTTCCTGCTTGATGTCCAGCACGACAATCGATTCGCCGTACTCGAGCAGGTTCGGAATGACCACGCCCACGCCCTTGCCCGAGCGGGTCGGTGCGGCCAGGATCACGAACTGCTGCCCACCCAGACGCACGAGCTTGCCGCCGAAGCTGCCGACAACGATGCCGCTGTCGCTCTTCTTGAACATGCCGTGTTTGGCCAGATCCGCGGCGGTGGCGAAACGTGCGTCACCGTGGATGGACTTCTTCTTCGGCTTGAACATGAAGAAGAGCACGACCAGGCACAGCAGCAGCGGCAGGCCGAAGCCCAGCACGCCGGCGATCTTGATCTTGGTCAGATAGGGAGCCACCGCCGGCTGGTCCATGGCCTGCAGGTACAGCAGGTAGGTGTTCCAGCTGAACTTCGCTGTATCCAGGCCCAGCAACGCCAGCGTGATATACCCGGCAAGGGCATAGCCGACAATCGCGGTCACCAGAACAAGAACAGCGGTGGCAACAGACTTCTGCGTGGACAAACCCAATCCTCCATGACGCGCCCGGTGGACGCTGCGGCTAGCGACGACGCCGACGTGGCCTCGTGCGCGATGGTTTCCTTTCGTCTTCCACCAGGACGGGTTGGTCCTGTTCCAGCAGTTCCCGCCAGCGGGTGTGCGCCTGTTCCAACGAGAGAACGTCGGTCACTCTCTCGCCGCCAGTCGTCAGCACGGCGTAGCCGATCACATCCGCCGGGTTGTAGACCGGTGAATGTGTCAACGCTACCAGCTGATACCTGCCTTCGGCCCGCAATGCATGAGGGTACTGGACCATCGTGCACGCTCCCCGGTCGACTCCAGTGGGCGCATGCTAATCCACACCGCAGCGTATGCCAATCAGAAATTCCTTACCCGGCAGTGGGTAACAGACGGACGGCAGCACGCAGAGGCCACCATACGGTGGCCTCTGCGCGTTACAGCAATGCGTTACATGGACTGATTGATGTGTGACGTGACTGACACGTTCGGCGCAGCATCGACGGCGTTGCGCCGGATGACCACCGGTTCCCTCACCCGCTGGGCGGCATAGGACAGGCTGGCGGCGAGGATGAAGGTGTAGCCCAGCAGTTCGGTGGTTTCTTCAATGGTGTTCTTGAACACCCGGATGTACTGGTCACCGAGCAGGCCGGTCCACAGCGAGGTCATGCCGATGAGGCGCGAGTAGAACAGCAGCAGCACCAGACCGATGACCATCACCGTGCCGGGACGCGAGCCGAGGAAGCGCACCAGGCCCGCGAGGGTTTCGCGCGGCGCGCGGCTTGCCCAGGCCAGGGAACCCAGCACCAGCAGCGCCACCGGGTACTTCCATAGTCCGTGTGCGATCAGATCCAGCGCTTCGTCCATCTCACGCAGGAACATGCAGGCAAAGAAGGCCGCGGCCAACACCGCGAAGTGACGGTCATCACGGCGCGCGATCGCCACGCGCACGAAGGCCAGCACGCTCGCCGCCAGGAAGCCTTCCTGGGTCAATTCGACCAGCGACCACTCGCCCACTGCGTTCCCCAGCCAATGGATGTCCAGCCAGGCCAGCAGCGGCGGCAGGGTCACCATCGCGCCGAACAGGAACGCGCGTCCCAGGTAGTACGCCAGCAGTTGAAGATCGTTTTTCATCGGACTCACCCGCGCCACCGGGCGCATCAACGGCGCGCATTATTCATGTCATAAAAATGTCGTTAAAGAGCATGAGTGGAACAATGCGTGACCTTGACCCGTTATTGTTCAGCCGGGAGACATGAACCGGGCAGCGCCTTGAGTGGACCGCTGTTTTCCGTGAAACAGGGCCACACTGGTACGGATTTGCTGCACCGCACCACGTACAATGGCCGTCCGTAAAACGATTACATCCTGCCGTATGAGCTCCACCGCCCCTACCCTCGCCGAACGGCTGACCCCGCGTGAGCGCACCCTGATCCTGCTGGCCCTGTCCCTGGGCGGCTTTGCCATTGGTACCAGCGAGTTCGCGGCCATGGGCCTGATGCTGGAAATCAGCCGCGGGCTGGGCATCAGTGAAACCCAGGTGGGTCATCTGATCAGCGCCTACGCCGTCGGCGTGGTGGTCGGTGCGCCCGTGCTGGCGTTTGCCGGTGCCGGCTACGCACGTCGCACCCTGCTGCTGGGCCTGATGGGCTTCTATGCGGTGGGCAACCTGGCCAGCGCGTTGGCTCCGGATTACACCACCATGTTGATCGCCCGCTTCGTGGCCGGCCTGCCGCATGGTGCGTACTTCGGCGTGGCAATGCTGGTGGCGGCCGCGATCAGTCCGCCGGGTCAGCGCGGCAAGGCCGTCTCGACGGTGCTGCTGGGTCTGTCCATCGCCATCCTGGTAGGCAACCCGCTGACTACCTGGCTGGGCCAGCAGCTCAGCTGGCGCACCGCGTTCGGCCTGGTCAGCGTGCTGGCCATCGCCACCGTGGCGATGATCGCCCGTTACCTGCTGCCGGACCCGAACGAGGTCCGCACCTCGCCGATGCGCGAACTGCGCGCCTTCAACCGCACCCAGGTGTGGATGGCGCTGGCGATCGGCTCAGTCGGCTTTGCCGGCATGTTCTGTGTGTTCACCTACCTGGCCCCTACCCTGGTGCAGGTCACCGGCGTACGTGAGTCGTGGATGCCGGTGGCCGTGGGTATCTTCGGCATCGGCGCGATCATCGGCAACGTGGCCGGTGGCTGGCTGGTGGACAAGTTCCAGTTCCGTGCCGCGCCCATCGTGCTGCTGTGGTCCGTGGTGGTGTTGATGCTGTACCCGCTGGCGGCGCATGCCGTGTGGAGCGTGGTGCCGGTGATCATCGCCGTGGGCACCATGGGCGCGCTGGCCGCCGTGCTGCAGACCCGCCTGATGGACGTGGCCGGTGAAGCACAGACCCTGGCAGCGGCTTCAAACCATGCCGCGTTCAACACCGCCAATGCGCTGGGCCCGTGGCTCGGCGGCATGGCGATCGGTGCTGGTTTCAGCCCCGCAGTCACCGGCTACGTCGGTGCGGCCACCGCGCTGGGCGGCCTGCTGCTGTGGGGCGTGGCGGTGCTGGTGGAGCGGGGGGGGGGGGGCCCCCCCCGGGGGGGCGCCGCCGCGGGGGGGGTGGACATTTGTGGAGA
>NZ_JASCOZ010000329.1 GCF_029960115.1 Stenotrophomonas sp. PS02289 | reverse complement strand
AAGTACTGATCGACGCAATCCCGGTAGGTGCCGACGGTTGGGCGGCACACACCGAACGAGGCAACGGTGCCGCCAGGTCCTCTCTCCCCTTGGCGGCACCCCGGGCGCGGATCATCTGATCCGCGCTTTTTTGTTTCAACGGTACCGCCCGCGCCGTTTCGCCATCGCCCAAAACAACACGCAAGTCGTTGTTTCAACAAGCATTACCCCAACCCCGACCAAGGCGTCATACGGCTGTAACAAAAACATCATTTCATAGCAGCGTCAGCCGGCCAGACCGGCCCTTTTCCCGCTATGGAGTGACGCATGAAACTGCAATCGGCCGGCTTTGCCGCCCTTTCCCTGGCCATCGCCCTGGGCCTGTCCGCCTGCAAGCCTGCCGCTGAAGGCCAGGCCACTGCCCCGGCCGCCGACGCCCCCGCCGCCGCCCCGGCCGCAGGCGACAAGATCAGCGCCGAGATCTCCGGTGCCGGCGCGTCGTTCATCTTCCCGCTGGTGTCCAAGTGGTCGGCCGACTACAACGCCGCCACCGGTGCCAAGGTCAACTATCAGTCGATCGGCTCGGGTGGCGGTATCGCCCAGATCAAGGCCGGCACGGTTGATTTCGGTTCCTCCGACAAGCCGCTGACCAGCGAAGAGCTGGCCCAGGCCGGCCTGGGCCAGTTCCCGTCCGCCATCGGCGGCGTGGTCCCGGTGGTCAACATTGAAGGTCTGGAAGCCGGCAAGCTGCGCCTGAGCGGTGCCCTGCTCGCCGACATCTTCCTGGGCAAGGTCAAGACCTGGAACGACCCGGCCATCGTGGCCGCCAACCCGGGCGTGAAGCTGCCCGACGGCAAGATCACCCTGGTCCACCGTTCGGACGGTTCGGGCACCACCTTCAACTTCTCCAACTACCTGTCCAAGGTCAGCCCGGACTGGAAGAGCAAGGTCGGCGAAGGCACCTCGGTGCAGTGGCCGGACGGCGTCGGTGGCAAGGGCAACGAAGGCGTGGCTTCCTACGTGAAGCAGATCAAGGGTTCGATCGGTTACGTCGAACTGGCTTACGCACTGCAGAACGGCATGCCGTACGCCTCGATGCAGAACGCCGCCGGCAACTGGGTGCAGCCGACCGCTGAAACCTTCGCCGCTGCCGCTGCCAGCGCCGACTGGGCCAGCGCCAAGGACTTCAACCTGGTCATCACCAATGCCCCGGGCGACCAGGCATGGCCGATCACCGCCACCAACTTCATGCTGATGCACAAGCAGCCCAAGGATGCCAAGCGCAGCAAGGACACCCTGGCGTTCTTCAAGTGGGCGTTCGAGAACGGCCAGGCCCAGGCCAACGAACTGCACTACGTGCCGCTGCCGGCGGAACTGGTCACGCAGATCGAAGGCTACTGGACCGCTGAGTTCAAGTGAACAACCCAGGCCCGCGCCCAGCGCGGGCCTGACCGGTCGTAGTGGCGGGGGCGCCGCCCCCCCGCCCCTCGCCCAATATTGCC
>NZ_JASCOZ010000328.1 GCF_029960115.1 Stenotrophomonas sp. PS02289 | reverse complement strand
CCCGGCTGCTTTTCGCGTCACACCATCCGCCAACGGCAGCCGGGCAAGCCCGGCTCTACAATCCCAGCGTCTTACGCCGGCACCGGTGCATCTGCCGCAATCAACTTCTCCTGCTTCAACTCCGCCCAGAAATCGGCTGGAATCGCGATGCCCATCGACGCCACATTCGCCCGCACCTGTTCCGGCGTCCGCGCGCCCGGAATGATCGACGACACCACCTCGGGCGCATCGGCAAACTGCAGCGCTGCCGTACGCAGATCAATCCCATGGCGCTCGCACACTGCGGCGATCTTCGCGCGCTTGGCCGGTGCCCACTCTGGAATCGGGCTGCCATACAGATAACGCTCGCGCCCGGTCAGATACCCCGCCAGCAACGGCGAACCCACCATCACCGATACGCCATTCTCGGCCAGCTTGGGGAAGGTGTCACGCAAGGTCGCTTCGTGGTCCAGAATCGAATACTGGCAGGCCAGCAGCATGATGTCCGGATCCGCCTCGGCCACCGCGCGCAACGCCGGCTGCGGCCGATTCACGCCAAAGCCCCATGCCTTGATCAGCCCTTCTTCGCGCATGCGGGTCAGCTCGGGCATCGCGCCTTTCGCCGCTTCGGCGAAGCGTTGCTCCCACGGCATGCCGAGGTCTTTGTTCTCCGGCGACAGATCGTGAATCAACACGATATCCAGCTGTGACACGCCGAGCCGGTTGAGGCTGTCTTCCACCGAGCGGCGCGTGCCGGCGGCGGAGTAGTCGTAGACGTAGCGGAACGGAGCAGGATCGTGCCAGTTGGTTTTCTGCAGCGGCCCGGCAGTGCCGGTAAGCAGACGACCGGTCTTGCTCGACAGCGTGTACTCGGCAGCGGGATGGTTGTGCAGTTCGCGCCCCATGCGCCGCTCGCTCAGTCCCAACCCGTACCACGGCGAGGTATCGAAGGTGCGCACACCGGCCGCCCATGCCGCAGCCACGGTGGCATGGGCGGCCTCATCAGTGGTGGGCGCCAGGCTGCCGCCGAGCGGCGCGCCGCCCAGGCCCAGCCGGGTCAGAGGACGATAGCGGCCGCCGGGGCGCGGTGCATTGGTGGCCAATGCAGTATTGGCACGCGGCGTACCGCGCGTCGGCAACACGCTTCCCGGGGCAGGGGAGGTCTGCGCCAGCAAGGGTGACGCAGCGGCAAGGGCGGCACCGGCCGCGGCGAGGGTAAGGAAGTGGCGTCGTGAGGTCACGTCAGTCTCCGGTGGGGGATGGCGGGCGGATGTCTCGCAGAGCCGTTCCACCTTAACTGCGCCCATGTAAACGCAATGGAAGCACCCCGTGACCGCACGGTGCCAGGCAAGCCCGGCTGCTCCCCGCAGTGACATGGCCCGTAGAGCCGGGCTTGCCCGGCTGCTCTTCGCAGGAACCCAACCCCGTAGAGCCGGGCTTGCCCGGCTGCTCTTCGCAGGAACCCAACCCCGTAGAGCCGGGCTTGCCCGGCTGCTCTTCGCGCCAAACC